>DATIKF010000328.1:0-12338 GCA_035477855.1 Dissulfurispiraceae bacterium | reverse complement strand
TTGTCGGACATGTCCGGGAGGTTATCGGCCCGATCGCCACGCCGGACAAAATCCAGTTTGCTCCGGGACTACCGAAGACCCGAAGCGGCAAGATCATGCGCAGAATTCTCCGCAAAATTGCCCATGGCGACGTCAGCAACCATGGCGACACCAGCACGCTCGCCGATCCTGCCGTTGTCGGAGAACTGGTGAAAAACCGGAAATAACCCTTATCGCTGTCGGAATGATCATAACGGCCGCCCATCCGGGCGGCCGTTATGTATTGAAGCCGGCGTGGTCATTGGAAACCTTCCCGCCATTGCTGCTGCGGCGATGAAGCCGCGAGGCTTTCTTGTATTCGTTGATGGGGAATGATAAACGGAATATCCGCAAGAGCGACTCCGCCCCGCCATTCTGCTATAATTGCTCTAATTGTGTGTTATATAAGGAAACATTACTCTACGTAAAATGACTGAAAACCAGAATCCCGAACAGAAGGCCCGTGACACCATAGACGCGCTGCTCAGGCAGTCCGGCTGGAAGGTGCAGAGCGCCAAGGCGATTAATCTGTCTGACGGCATGGGGCAGGCGGTGCGCGAGTATTCTACTGACACCGGCCCGGCAGATTATGTGCTTTTTGTCGACAGGAAAGCGGTCGGTGTCATCGAGGCCAAGCGGGAGGAGCTGGGGCAGAATCTCACGGTAGCCGAGGGCCAGACCGAGGAGTACGCCACGGCAAAACTCAAGTGGGTGAACAACAAAGAGCCATTGCCGTTCCTGTACGAAAGCACCGGCGTTGTAACCCGCTTTACCGACCGGCGCGACCCTCGCCCCCGCTCGCGTGAGGTGTTCAGCTTTCACCGTCCGGAAACGCTGAGTGCGTGGATTTCTCAAGGCCAAAGCCTGCGCGGGCGCTTGCAGAACATTCCGCCGCTCAACCCGCAGCAACTTCCGGCTCAAGAACTCAACCTGCGCGACTGTCAGGAAATAGCGATCACCAATCTGGAGGATTCGTTCAAGGCTGACCGCCCCCGTGCCCTGATTCAGATGGCGACCGGCGCAGGGAAGACCTATACCGCAATCACATCCATCTATCGACTGCTCAAATATGCCGATGCCAAGCGGATTCTCTTTCTGGTCGATACCCGGAACCTTGGCGAACAAGCCGAGCAGGAGATGATGTCTTACGTTCCGGTTGACGACAACCGCAAGTTCACCGAACTGTATACGGTGCAGCGCCTGAAATCATCGTTCATCGCCAAAGACAGCCATGTCTGCATCAGCACCATCCAGCGGCTCTACTCCATTCTCAAGGACAAGGAACTGGACGATGCTACGGAAGACGTTAACCCGGCAGAACTGGTGCAGCCGAGACAGCCGATGCCGGTCGTCTACAGCGACAAGATTCCGCCGGAGTTTTTCGATTTCATTTTCATCGACGAATGCCACCGTTCCATCTACAATGTCTGGCAGCAGGTGCTCGACTACTTTGACGCCAGCCTTATCGGCCTGACCGCGACGCCGGACAATCGGACCTACGGCTTTTTCCAGAAAAACGTGGTGAGCGACTACAGCCACGAAAAGGCCGTTGCCGATGGCGTCAATGTGGGCAATGAGGTCTACGTTATCGACACCAAAGTAACCAGGCAGGGCGGCATTATTCCTGCACAACAGTTGGTCGAAAGGCGTGATAAAATTACCCGTAAAAAGCGGTGGGAACAGCAGGACGAAGATGAAGCCTACTCGGCGCAGGAGCTTGACCGCGACATCGTCAACACTGACCAAATCCGCACCGTTATCCGTACCTTCCGCGACAAACTGCCCGAAATCTTTCCGGGCCGCAAAGAAGTGCCGAAAACGCTCATCTTTGCCAAGAGCGACAGCCATGCTGACGACATCATCCAGATCGTGCGTGTCGAGTTCGGCGAGGGCAATGCCTTCTGCAAAAAGGTGACCTACAAGGCCGAAGAAGACCCCAAATCGGTCCTTGCCCAGTTCCGCAACGACTATTACCCGCGCATCGCCGTAACGGTGGACATGATCGCGGTCGGCACCGACGTGAAGCCGCTCGAATGCCTGCTCTTCATGCGCGACGTGAAGAGCCGCAACTACTTCGAGCAGATGAAGGGGCGCGGTACCCGCACGCTCGATATGGACGACCTGCGAAAAGTCACCCCGTCGGCAGTCACCGCCAAGACGCATTATGTGATTGTCGATGCCATCGGTGTCACCAAATCGCTCAAGACCGCAAGCCAGCCGCTCATCACCAAGCCGACCGTGCCACTGAAGGATTTGGCAATGGGTGTCATGATGGGCGCGACGGATGAAGATACCGTCAGCTCACTCGCCGGACGCTTGGCTCGGCTGAACAAGCAGCTCAGCCCTGATGAACATAAAAAGATAGAGTCTGCGGCAGGCGGCCTGTCGCTGACTGCCATCGTCGGCAATTTGCTCGGCGCCATAGATGCCGATGCCATTGAGGCCAGGGCGCTGGTGCTGTCAGGTCAGCCGGAAGGCACCGACCCCGGCGGCGACAAACGGCGCACGGCGCAGGAACTTCTGGTCAGTGAGGCAGCGAGCGTATTTACCGGACCCTTGGTAGAGCTTATCGACACCATTCGCCGGGCCAAGGAGCAGACCATCGACCACGACAATCTCGACTCCGTGCTCCGCGCCGAGTGGGACAAAGACGCCATTGTGAATGCCAGAACGCTGGTTGACGAGTTTGCCGACTATCTCAAACAGCATCAGGATCATGTTGATGCCCTGACCATATTTTTCAGCCAGCCCTACCGGCGGCGCGAACTCACCTACGACATGATCCGTCAGGTGCTCGATCTGCTCAAAAGCGACAAACCTGCCCTTGCCCCGCTGCGCGTGTGGCTTGCCTACAGCCAGCTCGACGAGTACAAAGGCAAGCAGCCCATAAGCGAACTCAGCGCACTGGTGGCGCTCATTCGCCGTGTCTGCGGCATGGATGAAAAGCTGGCCGACTTTGACGACACCGTGCGTCGCAACTTCCAGAACTGGATTCTCAAGTACCACAGCGGCAGCGGCGTAAAGTTTAACGAAGAGCAGATGAACTGGCTCCGCATGGTGCGCGACCATGTAGTAAGCTCCTTCCACCTTGAGCGCGACGATCTCGATATGGCCCCCTTTGGCCAGGGCGGGCTGAAGAAGATGTACCAGCTCTTTGGCGAGCAGACGGATAAGCTGATTGATGAACTGAATGAAGTGTTGGTGGCGTGAGAATGTCTTTGTGTCAGGATAAATTATGGGAATACATCACTGTTGCAGAAGCCGTTCACATCATTTCCACGAATGAGAAAAAAATTCGGCAGAAAGAATATTTGACTGTCGGTGATTTTCCTGTCATTGATCAGGGGCAAGATTATATTGGAGGGTATACAAACGACGGATCAAAACTTATCACATGTGAACGCCCAGTAATTGTTTTCGGCGATCACACCAAAACAGTGAAATACATCAATAAGCCCTTTGTTCCGGGAGCTGACGGGGTTAAGGTTCTCGAACCGCATGAATACTTCGATGCCAAGCTTTTTGAATATTTTCTCAGATACTTAGCAGTTAAATTGCCGAGCAAAGGATATGCTCGACACTATCAACATTTATCAAAATCTTGCATTCCTCTTCCGCCTCTCAACGAACAGAAACGTATTGTTGCAAAGATAGAAGAGTTGTTTTCCGAACTGGACAAGGGCATCGAAAGTCTGAAGACCGCTCGCGAGCAGCTCAAGGTGTATCGGCAGGCGTTGCTGAAACATGCTTTTGAAGGCAAGCTCACCGCGCAGTGGCGCGAAGAGAACAAAGATAAACTCGAAATCGCAGACGCGCTGCTCAAGCGTATTCAGACCGAGCGCAAGCAGCGTTATCAGCAGCAGCTCAAGGAGTGGCAAAAGGCTCTGAAAAAATGGGAAGCAGGCGGCAAGAAAGACAAAAAGCCCACCAAGCCGAGCCAGCCCAAACACCAGCCGCCGCTTGCGCCTGAAGAACTGGCCGACCTGCCGCAGTTGCCGGCGGGGTGGGCATGGGGGCATCTGTCGTTCATATCTGAAAATATTCAGATTGGACCATTTGGTTCTCTTTTGCACAAGGAAGATTACATATCTGGTGGGATCCCGCTGATAAATCCTAGCCACATCAAGAGATCACGAATTGTTCCTGATCATGCCTTATCTATTACAGCAAAAAAGATGAAAGAGTTGGCAAATTATTCGTTGAAATTGAACGATATTGTTATGGGGCGTCGTGGCGAAATGGGACGCTGTGCCGTTGTTGGACAAACCGAGGCAGGGTGGCTATGCGGTACGGGCAGTCTTATTGTTCGTCTTTTGCCATCAATGAAAGCTGATTATTACTGCCAAATTATCAGTTCCCAAAGAGTGAAGCATTATCTTTCATCGGCAAGTATCGGCACGACAATGCAGAACCTTAATGAGAAGGTACTGCATACTGTTCCGGTGCCAATTTGTGGCTCGGAAGAACAAAAAGAGATATGCTCGCAGATCGAAAAACAAGATTCTGAAATTGATCAGCTTGAACAAACTATCGAGCAGGCTCATCAGCAATCCGAAGCCCTCCGCCAGTCCATCCTGAAAAAAGCCTTTTCAGGGCAGCTTGTGCCGCAGGACCCGAAGGATGAGCCTGCGTCGGTGCTGCTTGAGCGCATAAGGGCAGAACGTAAAAAAGAAACGAAAAAGGCCGGGTTGAAGACGGCCAGGAGGGGGAAAGTATGACCCTGCTGGGCTCGATTGTAGTTTGTTCAGACGAGTATGCAGGGAATTTGTACAATATGGACAGGATATGAATAATAACGAACTTAAAATAATTGTCGATACGCTAAGGGCGCTGCCTCAGGAAACCGAGTGGATTGAGTTCAAGACAAGCAATTTCAAGCCTGATGAAGCAGGCGAATACATTTCAGCATTGGCTAATTCAGCTTGCCTGCATGATAAACCGACGGGTTATCTTGTTTTTGGCATTGCAGGCAAATCACATGCTGTTGTAGGAACATCTTTTGAACCGAGAATTGTAAAGGTCGGAAACGAAGAAATTGAGAACTGGCTGGCTCATTTGTTATCGCCGCGTGTTGACTTTAGAATTCATGAATGCGATTATGCAGGCCGTCATGTAGTTGTTTTCAAAATAGATGCGTCTCATCATATCCCGGTTAAATTCAAAGGAGAGGCATTTATCAGGGTCGGCTCTTACAAAAAGAAACTTAAGGATTATCCCGAGAAGGAACGCAAGATTTGGCTCAAGGCGGAAACGGAAGACTGGTCTGCCCAAATTTGCGAAGGCGCCTCGCTCGAAGATCTTGATCCATTGGCTATTGAAAAAGCTCGTGTGAACTATAAAAGCAAATTTCCGGAAAAGACTCAGGATGTCGATCAGTGGGACGACATTACTTTTCTGAACAAGGCTAAGGTAACCATTAAAGACAATATTACCCGGACTGCAATACTCTTGTTGGGCAGGACAGAATCGGAACATTATATCAGTCCTGCAGACGCAAAGATACGCTGGGTTTTGAAAGATGCCAGAGGAAATGACAAGGACTATCATATTGAATCCTGTCCTTTATTGCTGGCTGTTGACAGAATTTATGCGAAGATCCGCAATCTGAAGTATCGATATATTTAAAGATGGCACACTTTTCCCTGATGAAGTTGACCAGTATGAACCGTTTGTAATCAGAGAGGCATTAAACAACTGCATCGCACATCAGGATTATACGATGGGTGGACGCATTAATGTGATTGAGATGGACGACCAGTTGATATTCAGCAATCTCGGCAGTTTTATTCCCGGCTCAGTGGAAAAGGTGGTTCGGGAGGATGCACCTGAAGAGCATTACCGAAACCATTTTCTTGCTACCGCCATGTTTAACTTGAAAATGGTGGATACTGCAGGCGGCGGAATCAGGAAAATGTTCAATTTCCAGAAGAATCGCTTTTTCCCTATGCCTGAGTATGATCTTGCGGGTGGAAAGGTGAAAGTTGCTGTTGTCGGCAAGGTTTTGGATTTCGATTTTGCGCGAGTGTTGGCTCGTAATCCTGCTCTCTCTCTTGAACAGATTATCGCATTGGACAAAGTTCAGAAAAAGAAAAAGCTTTCCAGTGAAGAAATCAGGAGTCTCAAAGGGCATGGATTGATAGAAGGGCGAAAGCCGAATTTTGTCATAGCGGCTCAGATTACCGCGTCAGTTTCAAGTGAAGAGCTCAGAACGCATTATCTTAATCATCGTGGACTGGAAGATGAACATTACAAACGCTTGATTATTGAGTATTTGAAAAAATTCGGGAACTCCCCCAGAAAGCAGATTGAGGAGTTTCTGTGGGACAAATTGCCGGCGATTCTGAGTGATGCTCAAAGGAAGCATAAAGTAACGAACCTGCTGACGGCTTTAAGGATGGACGGAAAAATACAAAATAGCGGCTACTCACAATGGACGGTTCTTTAAAAGAGTTTTAAAAGAGTTGTTTAGAGTTTTTTAAAAGAGTTTTTTGAAATTGCTTTGAAATTCAAGTAGGTATCATAGTCATTCGTAGAAAGGCGGAATATCTGCAAAAAAAGAGCGCGCCCTGTGAGTTTGTTATGCTATGGCTTGGCCAACCTACGGAAGGGAACACCACAGACAACCCACAGCGGGCTTACCGCTCAATGTTAATATGGCACACAATACGACGGGCGTCAAGGGCTTGATGATAAACAACGAGGTTAAGGTATGAACGCGGCATCTATTGTTTCAAAAGTATGGAGTTTCTGCAACACCTTGCGCGACGACGGCGTGGGGTACGGCGATTATCTGGAGCAGCTTACGTATCTCATTTTTCTGAAGATGGCTGATGAATACAGCCGCCCGCCATACGGCAAGAAAGTCGGCATTCCGCCGGAATATAACTGGCAGAGCCTCAAGTCCCGGCGTGGCGCCGAGCTGGAAGTGAATTATGTAACGCTGCTGCGTGAGTTGGGCAACAAGAAAGGCATGCTGGGGCAGATATTCACCAAGGCGCAGAACAAGATTCAGGATCCGGCCAAGCTCTCCCGCCTGATCGATATGGTGGATGAACACGAGTGGATGACCACCGGCGTGGATGTAAAGGGCGAAATCTACGAGGGTTTGCTTGAAAAGAACGCAGAAGACACCAAGTCCGGCGCAGGGCAGTACTTTACGCCTCGTGCGCTGATCCGCGCCATGGTTGAGTGCATGCGCCCCGAGCCGGGCAAGACAATAGCCGATCCGGCGTGCGGCACCGGCGGATTTTTTCTGGCGGCGTATGATTTTCTGACCGACGAAAGGAACTATCAGCTCGACAGAAAGCAAAAGACATTTTTGAAGCACCAGACCTTTGCAGGCAATGAGATTGTGGCCGGTACGCGCCGCCTCTGCCTGATGAACATGTTCTTGCACAATATCGGCGAGATTGACGGCGAAAGCATGGTCTCGTCAAACGATGCGTTGGTGTCCGATAGCGGCGTGCGCTACGACTATGTGCTTGCGAATCCGCCATTTGGCAAGAAAAGCTCGATGAGCTTCACGAACGAAGAGGGCGAGCAGGAGCGGGACGATCTCACCTATAACAGGCAGGATTTCTGGGCTACGACCTCGAACAAACAGCTCAACTTCGTGCAGCACATACGTTCCATGCTCAAAACCACCGGCCGTGCTGCCGTGGTTGTGCCGGACAATGTGCTGTTTGAAGGCGGCGCCGGTGAAACAGTGCGGAAAAAGCTGCTCGAAACGACCGAGCTGCATACCATCCTTCGGCTGCCGACCGGCATCTTCTACGCCAACGGCGTGAAGGCGAATGTGCTCTTCTTCGATAACCACACTGCAAGTCCGAAGCCGTGGACCAAAGAGGTCTGGTACTACGACTACCGCACCAATATCCATCATACCCAAAAGAAAAAGCCCCTGCGCTTTGCGGATTTGCAGGACTTTATCGCCTGCTACAATCCGCAGAATCGCCAGAAACGCAAGGAAACATGGAATGAGCAGAAGAATCCGGAAGGCCGCTGGCGCAAGTTTACGCATGAACAGATCATCAGCCGCGACAAGACGAGCCTCGACATCTTCTGGCTCAAGGACAAGAGCCTTGCCGATCTGGACAACCTGCCCGAGCCGGACGAGCTTGCCGGAGAGATTATTGATAACCTTGAGGCGGGGCTGAATAGTTTCCGGGAAGTGGCGGCAGGGTTGGCGTAGTGTGCGGATAAATGCTGGGAAGGGGAAAAAGCAACAAGACAAAGAGTTATAGTGCCTGCCTGTTTTCAGTGACGATGCCGCCTTTAAAAATCCCTTGACACGCTGCATCAGCTTCTGGCAATATCAAAGCAATTGAAATTCATTATCACTATCACACAGGCAGGGAGCGGTTGAAGTGACAGAGCAGACGCAGAAGACCGAGAAGCAGATATTCGCCGAGTTTCTCGCACGGAAAAACCTGCGCGAGACTTCCCAGCGGGACTTGATACTCGATGAGTTTCTGCGCCGGGAGCAGCATATTTCGGCGGAAGAGCTTTACGACGAGGTCAAGCAGCGCGACCGCACAATAGGGCAGGCGACGGTTTATCGGGTGCTGAAGCTGTTGTGCGAAGCAGGTCTTGCCCGCGAGGTGAATTTCGGCGACGGCACCATGCGGTACGAGCATGAGTTCGGTCATGAGCACCACGACCACCTCACCTGCACTGCATGCGGCAAGACAATTGAAGTGGTCGATCCGGCGATAGAGACGCTGCAAAAGGCACTGGCGGAAAAGTACGGCTTTTGCCTTTCGAATCATGAGATGTATTTGTACGGGACCTGCGCGGAGTGTCAGGGGAGATAAGTTCTTTTTTTTGCGCTTATCATGATAACGATTATCATTTTAATATGATGTACGGGGAGGCACTATGACAGCGGTTGTATATGGAGGGTTGCAGGATGGAAGCACTCTTTTAGGTCGGATTCAGGAGCTCGGCATCAGGAAGGTCGTCTGGATTACGCCGAATGCAGATGATGCAGGTCGGCAGAATATTGATGAAACGGTAAACAATGCCGACTGCCTGATTGTGAAAACGCCGGACGATTCATCAATATTCCGGAAGCTTATGGACGCCGCGCTTACGCGCCGTGTGCCGGTTTTACGTGAGGAGCGCGTCGACCGCATTCAGTGCCTGCATTCTTTCCACTATTAATTGATAATGAAAATCGATAGCACTCTCATTAAAGAAAGGATACCTTGCATGTCACCACTGGCGTTTATGGCGGAAGGAGAGAAGGCGGAAATTATTTCGCTACGGCCGCCTTTGGAGGGGGGAGGGAAGTGTCCGGACTGCATGGAGCATCTCAAGGACATGGGGCTTCGGCCCGGCAAACAGATTGAGATGCTGACCAATTCGGGCGGCGGCCCGCTGCTGCTGAAGGTTGACGAGTCGCGTATCGCGCTTGGACGCGGCATGGCGATGAAAATATATGTACGGAGGGAATCACTATGACACTTGCAGAACTCAGGCCCGGGCAGAAAGGACGCATTTTGCAGATAGGCGCGCTCGGTCCGCTCAAACGCAGGCTGATGGACATGGGCATCGTGATCGGTGAGGAAATAGTGGTCGAAAAAGTCGCGCCGCTCGGGGATCCGATAGAGGTGCGGATAAAGAGCTACAATCTCTCGCTCAGGAAAAAAGAGGCGCACGAAATACAGGTGGAGGCAGTATGAATCCAGGAGTCAGGAGTCAGAATACAGAAGTTAGAAACGAAAGAATGAAGGCAGAAGTCAAAAGCAGGAAGTCAGAATCCGGAATTCAGGATACAGAAGACAGCGGTACAAAAAAAGCAAAAGAAACGACCACTATAGCGGTTGCGGGGAATCCGAACGCAGGGAAGTCCACGCTGATCAACGCAATTGCCGGTGCGCGCATGCAGGTAGGTAACTGGCCGGGGGTGACGGTCGAGAAGAAGACCGCCTTTTTTGAGCATGTCGGACAACGGATTAAGCTGGTGGATCTGCCGGGAACTTACAGTCTGAGCCCGTATACGCAGGAAGAGATTATCACCCGCGACTATCTGGTGCATGAGAAGCCGGATGTGATCGTCAATGTAGTGGATGCGACCAATCTGGAGCGGAATCTGTATCTGACTCTTCAGATGATGGAGCTCGAAATCCCCATGGTGCTGGCACTGAATATCTACGACGAGGCAGAGGCCAAAGGGTACCGGTTTGATCTGAAGGCACTGTCATCAATGCTCGGCGTTGCCGTTGTGCCGACAACAGCAACAAAGGGGGAAGGTCTGAAAGCGCTCCTGACAGCGGCGCTGGCTGCAGCAGAAGACCCCGCCGCGCATGTGCCGAAGCCGGTCGCGTACGGCGATGACATTGAGCGCGCAGCAGATGCCGTAGTCGGCGGATTGGGCAGCGAGCTTCCGGATGTGTTGCGGCAGTATCCGCCGCGATGGCTGGCGCTCAAGCTGATGGAAGCGGATCATACGGTATTGACGCGTCTCGGGATGCCGGCCGACAGCCCCATTATTACCAGTGCGACGGGACACCTCCGGACGGCGCATGGGGAGGATATGGAAGCGCTTCTTGCAGACGCGCGGTATGCTCAGGCGACCGGACTTGCGCGTGAAGTGCTGAAAAAGCCGGACGTGAGAAAACGCGAGATCACCGAGAAGATAGATGCTGTTGTACTGAACCGCTTTTTCGGCATACCGATCTTTCTCGCTGCGATGTGGCTGATGTTCAAACTGACGTTTGACGTTTCCAAGCCCTTTGCCGACTGGCTCGGCGCGATGATCTCCGGTCCGTTCAAGCGCGCCGCTGAAGCGCTGGTCGCGATACTGCAGGCTCCGGCGTGGATTGCATCCCTAATCAGCGACGGTATTATTGCAGGGGTCGGCGCAGTTCTGGTGTTTGTTCCGGTCATCTTTGCGATGATGTTTTTTATTACCTTCCTTGAAGGCAGCGGATATATGGCGCGTGCGGCGTTTGTGATGGATCGCGCCATGCATGCGATTGGCCTGCACGGAAAATCATTCATCCCCATGCTGCTCGGATTCGGCTGCAACGTGCCGGCTATCTATGCGACCAGAACGCTCGAAAACCCGAAAGACAAGGCGCTGACCGCACTGCTCATTCCGCTCACCTCGTGCGGCGCCCGGCTGCCGGTATACGTCGTATTTATCGGGACATTTTTCGCCTCGCAGGCGGCAACAGTGCTTTGGTCGCTCTACGTCATGGGAATCGCGCTTGCCATCTGCGTAGGCATGGTGTTCAAGCGGACGCTCTTCAGGGGGGAGGCCCCGATGTTCATCATGGAGCTGCCGCCCTACCGGATGCCTACCTTCCGGAGCCTGATGATCCACACCTGGGAAAAGGGCAAGCACTTTCTCATCAAAGCAGGTACCTATATCCTCGCAGTGTCGATCATCGTATGGTTTCTGCTGAACATGCCGTGGGGCGTGGAAAACAAAAAGGATTCCTATATGGGACAGGTCGGGCAGGTTATCGCCCCGGCGCTGAAACCGCTCGGCTTCGGCTCGTGGGAGGCAGGGTCGGCGCTCATCGCGGGACTGGTTGCCAAGGAGATTGTTGTCGGCACGATGGGCGAAATCTACGTCAAGAAAGAGGAAGAGGGTGAGAAAGAGGAAGCGCCCCCGCTCCGTGAAGAGCTTGCAGGCATTGTTACATCTTTCGGTACTGCCGTGAAGGAGGCAGGGGCGAACGTCATCTCGACTGTCGGGATTGCAACGATGTCATCGGATGAGACGGAAGAGAAGAAAGCTGAGAGGATGCCGCTCCGGGAGGAGCTGCAGAAGCAGTTTACCCCGCTTTCCGCATATGCATTTATCACGTTCGTGCTGCTCTATATGCCGTGCGCAGTCGTGGCGATCGCGATGCGGCAGGAGTTCGGGACCTGGAAGTGGTACGGCATAGCGTTCGCTTATCAGATGGTGCTTGCGTGGACAGTCGCATTCATCATCTATCAGGGCGGAACGCTGCTCGGATTGGGAGGTTAAGATGGGAGTTGCCGATATTTTCTGGATGGCCCTGATTTTGGCGGCGGCGGGATATCTTCTGTACCGCTCGCTCTGGAAGAAAAAAGGGCATTGCTCGGGCTGTGACGGCTGCGAATGCCAGACAGGTACGAAACCGCCGATGCAACAAATATCCATTCGAAAAGGGGAAGAAGGAAATGAAAATAAGTCTGCTTGATAGGAGTCTGTCGGACTTTGGCGTGTCATAATAAGGAACGAGCAGCGACCAAAGAATACAGACGGGAGAGATCGAGGCGTGTTCAAACAATGCGACAGGGAGACAGTATATTTATTTCCGCCATCGGTGCAGGAGTGGCTG
>DATIKF010000327.1:0-30066 GCA_035477855.1 Dissulfurispiraceae bacterium | reverse complement strand
GGCGTCCTCATCAGGCGCTTGACTACAAAACGCCCGATGAGGTTTACTGGACTATACTGCCGCATGAGCGGGCAGCCTGATGCTGAGCAGCTTCCCACTTAAGAATCGCTTGCTCCTGTCCAAACAACCTGAGCCACTTCTAAGATCTTCGATATCAACACTCTTTCACCTGAAGAAATCCGCACGCGCATGGCGCAGGCCGACAGCCTGCTGCAGAACGAATTCGCATTTCAGCACCGGCTCGCGGACGGCAGTGCGCGGGATGTGGAAGTCTTCAGCGGCCCCATCTGGACAGGTTCAAAAAAGCTCCTGTTCTCGGTTGTCAAAGATATCACCTGGCGCAGGCAGGCAGAGGCCAAAAACAAACTCTTGCTGCAGGCGATCGAGCAGGCGAATGAAGTTGTTGTGGTCACGGACAAAGACGGCGCAATCCAGTATGTCAACCCGGCTTTTGAGAAGTCCTCGGGCTATGCGAAAGATGAAGCGGCAGGTCAAAACATGCGCATCCTTAAAAGCGGCAAGCAGGATGAGGCGTTTTACCGCGAGCTCTGGGGGATAATCTCCAGCGGTGACGTCTGGCGGGGCAGAATGGTCAATAAACGCAAGGACGGTTCGCTCTACACGGAAGAGGCGACGATCTCTGCCGTGCTCGATGCCGGCGGGGCAATCGTAAGCTATCTTGCCGTCAAGCGAGACATCACCGAGGCACTTCGCCTTGAGGATGAAAAGCGCAAGCTGGAGGAACAGCTGCAGCATGTGCAGAAGATGGACGCCATAGGCAGACTGTCAGGAGGCATAGCCCACGATTTCAACAACATGCTGAACGTCATTCTCGGATACGGAGAGCTTGTTCTCGAAAAACTGTATCATGGAGACCCCTTGCGGTTGGACGTCGAGCAAATCATCAGAGCCGGCAAACGCTCGGAGGAGCTAACCCGCCAGCTCCTGACCTTTAGCCGGAAACAGCCCCTTCAGCCGGAAATTATTGACATCAATGCACTGCTGATGAGCCTGGAGAAAATGTTGCGCAGGCTGATCGGCGAGGATATTGATCTTAAATTCTCATTGGTGCATGACGCGCTCCGCATTAAAGCGGATCCAGGACAAATTGAGCAGGTTATCATCAATCTGGCGGTCAACTCTCGTGATGCCATGCCGCACGGCGGAACGCTGACCATTGAAACCGCCTCTGTGGAACTTGATCATCAGTATGCTCACACCCATGCGGAAGTTTCGGAGGGCGAGTACGTACTGATTGCGGTGACCGACACCGGCTGCGGTATGGACAGGGAGACGGTCTCCAGGGTCTTCGAGCCTTTTTTTACGACCAAGGAGAAAGGAAAAGGCACCGGCCTCGGTCTTGCCACGACATTTGGCATCATAAAGCAGTCCGGCGGCAATATCATGGTTTACTCGGAACTGGAGCAGGGAACAACGTTCAAGATATACCTTCCGGCCACTTCCGCCGAGCCGGAACTGAAAACCGATTTCCATGCAGAGGCAGACCGCCGGGATGCCGGCCTGCAGATTCTGCTGGTTGAGGATGAGGATTTATTGCGGAGCCTGTTCGCTGCCATCCTTGCGAACCTCGGGCACCATGTGGCGGTCGCCGCAAACGGCGGCGAGGCGCTGCTTCTGGTGGAAGAGAAGGGATTGACGCCGGACCTCGTGATCACGGACGTCGTCATGCCCGGCATGAATGGGGCAGTGCTGTCTGAGCGTCTCCGCAGAAGCCGACCGAATCTCAAGATATTGTTCATGTCCGGCTATACGGAAAACGCTATCGTTCAGCGCGGAGTGCTTGATCTCGATACGCACTTTATACAGAAACCGTTCACCTTCGAGGCGATTGCCAAAAAGATCGAGCAGGTGATGCGGGCGACTGAAAGAGACTCCTGATAAACGGTCGTCGCACCGAGTCCGCAAGAGCTTTTTTTGAGGGGTCGGCTAATCAGGATTATTTTGGAATGATGTCGAAGTGGAAGCAAGAGGGGAGTTCATGAAACTGATAGATTTGTCACACGTTTTTGATAACGACATGCCGGTCTATCCGGGTGACCCGACGCCTGAACTGCAGCAGGCTTCGGAGATTGGCCCGGGAGGCTATGCAATCGGCTCCGTGCATACGGTACTGCACGCCGGAACACATATAGACGGTCCCAGCCATGTTTTTGAAGAGGGCGTTTTTTTGTCGGATGTGCCTGTTGAAAGATTTGCGGGCAGGGGCGTCCTGATTGATGCACGAGGACGTACGCTTGTCGATGCTGCAGCGCTTGCAGGCGTGGAACTTCGGCGTGGCGATATTGCGCTGGTCATGTCCGGGCGTTCCGCGGTCTACCGCTCACCGGAGTATTTTCGGGAATCGCCGGTAGTGACGTCGGCCTTTGCGCAGGCGCTGGCGGAAGCCGGTGTCGGCATGCTCGGCATTGACTTCGCAAGCCCTGACCGCCCGCCATTTTCCGTCCATCGCCTTCTGCTTTCTCAGGGGATACTTATTATCGAAAACCTGACGAATCTTGAGGAACTCGTCGGCATCCGGAGTTTCGAGGTCTTTGCGCTGCCGGTGCGCTTCCGGGCGGAAGCAGGACTGGCAAGAGTCGTTGCGCGAATTCACTGACTGCTTTTGAATGGCCGGGACAGCGTGTGGTAATGTTGAGCCATGCTGTCGATTTCGCCGGAAGCGCTTACGCTGATAAAAAAAGAGCATAAACCGCTCTTTCTCGACATGCCGCCCCATATCAAGGGCGGGTGCTGCGTCAATCTGCAGGAGTGCCCGACCGTGCGCTTCGGCGTGCCGCATGACCCTGAAAACTATGTTGAGAGAGAGATTCAGGGTGTACCGCTGCTGGTGCCCCGGCGTTTTCCGATGGACCGTGAACTCACCATTACGGTCAGTTCGTTTCTCGGCATCAGGAGAATTGTCCTTGAGGGCTGGAACTACTGCTGAAATTGTATGTGCCTGGCCGGTGCTTCAGCCTGGCAGACATCATCCGCACTTCGTTCGCGCATGGAATAAATACCCTGAAGACGGATGCCTTTTTGGTGTATAGTAAAGGACGGCTCTGATTCAGTTTTTTCTTCCGGTCTTTCTTGACAGGTCCGGAGAAAAGTTTTATATAAGTAATTGTAAGGACAGGAATTGTCCTCCGAAAATAAATAAAGAAACAGGTGTAGATTTATGACGAATTCAACTGATAATCCACAGGATGAATCGCCCTTGGCGATGGCGTTCAAGAAGGCTCAGGCTGACAAGGAAGCGCCGAAAGAAGACAGTTCCGAAGAGTTCCCGTATATTGAGGCATCCGTGATTCTGCGGGTGAACCCCATAGCAGCGCAGGATCTTGTGAAGTATGTCACGGTCTATCTTCAGGACGCGATCAAGAAAAACCCGTATCTGAAGATTAACAGCATCGAAGTCGACGAAATTTAGCCGAACAGTACTTGGCGACTACACGGAACGGCGCAGCCGTAAATACGGCCGCCGTATTTTTTTCGCAAAGAGCCTCTGGTGCTTGCCATGCCTGCAAGGAATGGTTCAGCACAATCGAATCTGATGATGATGATGCAAAGATATTCCACGGTAGGGAAATCGGCATTCGGGACGTGGTCCCCTTTTATGGAGCGTCGGGAAAAGAGCTTGAGAAAGCATTCAGGGGAATGCCCCCCTCAGTCAGGAAAGAATCCCGCATTGAAAAAAGAGCGGGGTTGTTTTAACATCACAAGTTGACGGCGACGGCTTCCGCGTCTCGTGCCCTAAGCAGAAGAAGCCCCCGGAGGTTTCGAAATGAAGCGTTTTGCTCTTGTGTTCATTGCAGCACTCCTGCTCTGTTCAGCGGCGTGCCAGCAGCAGCCTCTCCCGACTCCGGCTGCGCCGAAAGTGAAGGTTGTCACAACACTTTTCCCGCTGTATGACTTTGCCCGCAGCATTGGGGGGGATAAAGCCGAGATACTTCTTTTGCTGCCTCCCGGAGCCGAAGCGCACAGCTTTGAGCCGAAACCGTCGGACGTAGCGCATCTGGCCAAGGCGGATATTTTTGTGTACACGAACAAATACATGGAACCGTGGGCCGAGAAGATGGTGAAGGGGGCCAGCAGCAGCACGCTTGCGATCATTGATACGAGCGTCGGCATACGGCTTGCCGAAAGCGCTGATGAGCATGAGCGGCAGCATGAACACGGGGTCAAGGACCGGAAAGATGACCGCGCCGAAGAGCATGGGCATGGCAAGGTCGACCCGCACATCTGGCTTGACTTCAGGAATGCGGTGAAGATGATTGATGCGATCCGGGACGGCTTTGTGCAGAAAGACGCAGCACATAAGGAACACTATATGCGCAGGGCGGATGAACTGAAAGTGCGTCTCGAGGCACTTGATGCCGAGTATGCTGCAATGCTGGCAACGTGCAAAAAGAAAACACTGGTCAGCGGAGGGCATTTCGCCTTCGGATACCTGGCGAAGCGGTATGATTTAAAATACACGTCGGCCTACGGTTTCTCTCCCTCGGCGGAACCATCGCCACGCGATCTGATCAGGCTAAGCAGGCTGATCCGGAAACAGGGAGTCCGGTATCTTTTTCACGAAGAACTTATCGAGCCGCGCATTGCGGAAACTATAGCCCGGGAGACCGGAGCCGAACTGCTCCTGTTGCACGGCGCACACAATATTTCGCGCACTGATTTTGATCGCGGAGTGACGTTCCTTCATCTGATGGAAAGGAATTTCGAATCTCTCAGAAAAGGGCTGGAATGCCGATAAAACAGCAACCCTGAACAGCACCTGCTCAACAGAAAAAACAGGCGCGGTATTTCTCTATGAAGACGACAGCGAAAGAACAGTTGGTTATGCGGTTCCCGGAGACAGAACATTCGGTAAGCAAGTCGCTCCATCGGCTGTTCGGCATGCCGTTGCACATCGTATTTACCGAGAACACTTCGAGCATGCTCTCGTACAGGAAAACGGCAGATCATATTGTCGTCCGCATACACCGGATGTTTCTTTCTGCAGATGAGGCGGTTCTGGCTGAAATTGCGGCATTCATCAGGAACCGCCGGACTGCGACGCCGCTCATGCGCGGCTTTATTCGGGCGCATGGTCATTTGATTGGACAGGCCCGGCAGCGCAGGACAATTGTCATTACGGGTGGCCGGGCTTATGATCTGGCAGCAATCTTCGCGGAGATTAATCGGCGCTACTTCCATGAAGGTGTAACAGCAGCGATAACGTGGAGCAGTCGCCCCCCCCCGCTCCGGCGTCCAAAAACGAAATCTGGGCAGTTATGACCGGAAGCGGGATTTGATTCGCATCAGCCGTTATCTCGACAGAAAAGCGGTGCCTCACTACTACGTTGCATATGTTGTTTACCATGAAATGCTGCACGCCGTGCTTGGTGTGCGGCAGAAAAACGGACGCTCCCTTATCCATACCGCCGAGTTCAGAAAGAGGGAGAAGCTCTTTCATGATTATGAGCAGGCAATGGCATGGGAGAAAGGCTGTTGCTGAGTCCACATCAAAAGATAAAGTCGTTGCGGTGTTCTGCCGTGTCTGTCATCACCCTGCCCGAAACCGGCTTATTCCTGTTGCGTTGACTAAGCCGGAATGCGGCAGGTAAAATGCCTGAATGCAGCACGCCGACTTTGTTCCCCTCCACGTACATACCGAATACAGTCTGCTTGACGGTGCCATCAAAATTGATGAGCTTGTTCAGCAGGCGGTTCAGTACAAACTGCCTGCCGTGGCTATTACCGACCATGGCGGCCTGTTCGGCGCGGTTGAATTTTACAAGAAAGCCACCAAAGCCGGCGTAAAGCCGATCATCGGCTGCGAAGTCTATATTGCACCCGGCAGCCGCCTGGACCGCCAAAAGGCAAATATTGACGGACTTTCCGACGAAGCAGCGTTTCACCTTATTCTACTTGCCCGCAATCGTGACGGCTACCGGAACCTCTGCAGGCTGGTTACGAAAGCCTATCTGGAAGGCTTCTACTATAAGCCGCGCATTGACAAGGATCTGCTGGAGCAGTTCAGCGGCGGACTTATCGGCCTTTCAGCCTGTTTGAAGGGTGAGGTTCCGTTCTATCTGGCGCATGACCGATGGGAACTTGCCCGCGAACGGGCGCTTTGGTACAAGCGGGTTCTCGGGCCGGACAACTTCTATCTGGAAATTCAGAGCAACGGACTTGCGGAGCAGATTGACGTCAACTGGAAGCTCATCCAGCTGTCGCAAGAACTGCATATTCCGCTTGTCGCCACGAACGATTGCCACTATCTGCGGCAGGAAGACACCCGGGCGCATGACATTCTGCTCTGCATAGGCACCGGCAAGACGGTCAACGATGAAAAACGGATGTCGTTCGGCACCGATCAATGCTACTTCAAGTCTCCGCAGGAAATGAAAGCTGCGTTTGCGGACATGCCGGAGGCAATTCAGAACACAGTGAAAATAGCCGAACGCTGCAATTTCGACTTTGAGCTCGGCAAGCCTCTTCTGCCGAAATACGAAGTGCCTGAAGGGTACACCCCCGGAACGTATCTTGAAGAACTCGCGCTCAAAGGCGTACTGAAGAAGCTCCGCACCGAATTGCCGAAGAACTACCAGGATCGGCTTGATTTTGAGCTGAAAGTAATCAGGAAGATGGGATTTGCCTCGTACTTCCTGATTGTCTGGGATTTTATCAAACATGCGAAGACCAACGGCATCCCGGTCGGACCCGGGAGGGGCTCGGCTGCAGGAAGCCTTGTCGCTTACGGGCTCGGCATTACTGAAATCGACCCGATTCGTTACCACCTGCTCTTTGAGCGCTTTCTGAACCCTGACCGCGTCAGCATGCCGGATATCGACGTCGACTTCTGCAAGGACCGGCGGCAGGAGGTCATCACCTACGTTCAGGACAAGTACGGCAAGGAGAGCGTCGCGCAGATAATCACTTTCGGGACGCTCGCATCCAAGGCTGCGGTTCGCGACGTGGGGCGTGTGCTTCATATCCCGTATGCCGACGTTGACAGGATCGCCAAACTTATCCCGACCGGCCCTGACGTCAAGTCGCTCGATCATGCGCTGAAGCTCGAACCGCAATTGAAGGAGCTTTACGACAACGACCCGCAGGTGCGGGAGATGATTGATATCGCCAAACGTCTGGAGGGACTCTCTCGCCACGCATCCACGCATGCGGCCGGTGTGGTTATTGCCCCCGAACCGCTGACAAATTATACCGCTTTATATAAGCAGCCTTCGGAGGATGTTGTCACAACCCAGTTCGACATGGGCTCGGTCGAAGCGGTGGGCCTGCTGAAATTCGATTTCCTCGGGCTCAAGACGCTGACGATTATCGATAAAACCCTGCAGTTCCTGAAACAGCAGGGCCGCGAACTGGATATTTCCGAAATCCCGCTTGATGACGATAAAACATATGCGCTGCTGAGTTCCGGTGAAAGCACCGGAATATTTCAGCTTGAAAGTGCGGGCATGCGCGACATTCTCGTGAAAATGCACCCGAATGTCATCGAAGATCTTATCGCTCTTGTTGCATTGTACCGCCCCGGCCCTATCGGCAGCGGGATGATTGACGAGTTCATCAAGCGCAAAAAAGGCGAGGTTCCGATCGAATATGATCTGCCGCAGCTGTCCGAAGTTCTTGCCGAGACATACGGCATTATCCTGTATCAGGAACAGGTCATGATGATCGCGAATAAGATTGCCGGGTTCAGCATGGCGCAGGCTGATGTGCTCCGGAAGATCATGGGGAAGAAAAAACCGGATGAAATGGCGAAGCAGAAAGAGGGTTTCGTAATAGGCGCCGTCGCCAAAGGCATTCCCGAGCAGAAGGCCGGCGCACTTTTTGAGCTGATTGCCAAGTTTGCAGAATACGGATTTAATAAATCGCACTCTGCTGCATATGGATACGTCGCTTATCAGACTGCCTACCTGAAGGCGCATTATCCGGTTGAGTTCATGACGGCGAACCTGAGCGCCGACATGGGAGACACCGATCGTATTGTCATACTCATCGAAGAATGCCGAAAAGCGGGCATCGAGGTGATGCCTCCGGATATGAATGAGAGTGATCGCGAATTCAAGATTGTCGGCAGCTCCATCCGGTTCGGGCTCGAAGCGGTCAAGGGAGTCGGAAGCGCTGCCATCGAGATCATGATTTCGGAGAGGAGCAAGGCGCCGTTTGCGACCTTTGAGGACTTTATGAGCCGTGTTGACGGCAAAAAGGTAAACAAGAAGGTGATCGAAAGCCTGATCAAATCGGGCGCATTCGATTCTCTCTATGCTGCAAGGGGCATGAACCGGTTTATCGCCCGTGCGACGGCTACAGCAACAGTGCTGAACCCGGCAAGATCCCAGAACGGGGGGATGAGCCTGTTCGGCGAGCCGGAGCTTTCCGCCGCGTCTCAGCAGATCTGGGATGAAACGATGCTGCTCGGCTATGAAAAAGATGCTCTCGGCTTTTTTGTTTCGGGCCACCCGCTGACGAAATACCGGAAGACGCTCTCCATCATGAATGTTTCACGTATTTCCGACCTGCTGAAGCGGATTGAGCAGGCGGGCAAAGGTGAGGATGAGGAGATCATCGAGACGAGCATTGCGGGAGTCATTACCGATATGAAGACAAAGGCACGGGAGAAGGGCGTCACCGGATTTGTCACGATAGAAGACGAAACCGGCCGTATCGAGGCTCTTGTATTCGGCAAAACATATCAGGAAAAAGCCGAGTTGCTCAAGAAGAACATGCTGGTGGTTCTGAGAGGAAATGTCATGCCCGCTGAAAAGGGCGCACGAATCATGGCGCGCGATGTGCGAAATCTGGCCGAAGTCGAAGTGAGGGAGAAGTTCGAGGTTACCATTGATTGCGCCGATGAAGAAGCTGCAAAAACGAAAATCGCTCAGGTGAAAAAACTGCTGACCGAAGACGCTGTCCCCGGATGCGGCAATGGCGGTTCGGTCACCATCCGCTGTCTTTTGTCCGACTGCTGTGTTATCATAGCCACTCAGATGTATCCGTGCCAGAACTTTGCCGCAGAGGCCGAACGGACAGCAGCCTGTACGGTGCGATGCCGGTAGTGAGGCCGAAGCGGTGATTCTGTCTTTGATGAAAGGGTGACATGGCCTATTATCTTGAGTTTGAAAAGCCGCTTGAGGAGCTCGAAAGCAAGATTGATGAGCTGAAACGTCTGTCGGACGGAAGCGATATCGACACTGCCTCGGAAATCAGGAATCTCGAAAAGAAGGCAGCGGAGCTCCGAAAGGAAATATACGCGTCGGTGAATCCCTGGCAGAAGACTCTTATTGCCCGCCACCCGGAACGCCCCTATACACTTGATTACATCGGCCTCATGGCCGAAGATTTTATTGAGCTGCATGGAGACCGTCGTTTTGCAGACGATCCTGCGATTGTCGGCGGCGTCGGGAAAATAGGCGGTATTCCCATGATGATTATCGGCCATCAGAAAGGGCGCGGGACGAAGGATCGCATTCATCGAAACTTCGGCCAGCCGAATCCGGAGGGGTATCGCAAGGCCCTGCGGCTCATGAAGCTTGGCGAGCGCTTTAAACGCCCCATCGTTACACTGATTGACACCCCCGGCGCATATCCCGGCATCGGCGCCGAGGAGCGCGGACAGGCTGAAGCTATCGCTACGAATCTGCTCGAGATGTCGCGTCTCAAGGTGCCGGTTATAGCAATCGTTATTGGGGAAGGCGGCAGCGGAGGCGCGCTGGGGTTGAGCGTCGGCGATCGTCTCGCCATGCTGGAGCATGCTGTCTATTCCGTCATTTCTCCGGAGGGGTGTGCGGCGATTCTCTGGAAGAAGGGCGCAGGAGAACTCGGGCAGGAGGACTTTGCGCGCGCCGCGACTGCGCTGAAGCTGACCGCCCAGGATCTGAAGTCTCACAAGATTATCGACGACATTCTCCCCGAGCCGCTCGGAGGTGCTCACCGCGATCCCGAATGCGTTGCCAGGAAGCTTACCGATTATATTCTCAAATCGCTCGAAAGCCTTCAGGGCAAGTCAATGTCAAAGCTGGTTGATGAGCGGTACAAGAAGGTCAGAAAAATCGGCGTGTTGACGCAAATCGATATTCTGCAGTAGGAGAGCCGCCTGTTCTGCGAAATTTGTTAAGGATGCAGTCTGTTGGATTACTTTCCGAATAGTGCTTTTACAAAATCATTCGCGTCGAAATCCCGCAGGTCGTCGGCCCTTTCACCGATGCCGATCAGCTTGATCGGGATGCCGAGTTCCTTGTAGATCGCAAAGACAATTCCGCCCTTGGCAGTGCCGTCCAGCTTGGTCAGTACAATTCCGGTCAGACCGACGACTTCATTGAAAATCTGCGCCTGGCGCAATGCGTTCTGCCCCGTCGTTCCGTCAACAACAAGCAGGATGTCATGCGGAGCATCAGGGATCGACTTCTTGATGACGCGATTGATCTTTTTCAGCTCATCCATCAGCTGCGTTTTGTTATGGAGGCGACCGGCTGTGTCGATAATGACCAGGTCGGCGTTGCGCGCCTTTGCAGCCTCAACCGCATCGAATGCAACCGCGGCAGGATCCGAGCCGGCCTGATGCTTGATGATTGCGGCTCCGGTCCGCTGTGCCCAAATCTCAAGCTGCTCAACCGCTGCCGCGCGGAAGGTATCGCCTGCAGCGAGCACTACGGACTTCCCCTCATCAACATAGCGCTGGGCAAGTTTGCCGATGGTTGTTGTCTTTCCTGCGCCGTTCACTCCTGCCATCAGGATGACATAGGGCTTGATGCCCTCTACGACAAGCGGCTGCGGATGACCGAGGAGCTTTGCCATCTCACCCTGGATGCAAGCGGTAATATCCGCTGAGCCGGTGACGGCGCCGGAGCGAATTTTCTGTTTCAGCATCTGGATGATGTCTTCAGTTGCACCCGTGCCGACGTCCGAAGTGATGAGAATCTCTTCGATATCATCGAGCACCGATTCATCAATCGTGCGATTGAGGAGGACGGATTCGACACGTTCGACAAAGTTCCGGCGTGTTTTTGCGAGGCCTGCTTTGAGACGATCAAAAAAACCCATGGTCAAAAAATACGGTCAGCAGGCTGCCGGGGAGTGCGCCGGCAGCCGCTGACCGATTCCTTTCAGATTACTTCAGCTGAAGAATCAGCCCTGACTTTTCTTTCTGGACTTGGACCCTCGCCGCTTTCAAGAGTTCAAGCTTCAGAACAACACCGCCTTTTCCGTCATCCTCGGCAACCACGTCGCCGATGAAATCAGAATTTAGGCGTACGGGAGAAGACATCGTGCTTGCAGCCGGAGAGAGCCTCACAACAATCCACTTTTTCGCGTTGCGGGAAACAGCCGAGACAGAATATTTCACTGTTTTGGTCGAACTCATCGAAAGCGTTACGCGCTTCGCTGCATCGTTTGCCATGACAGCGGTCAATTCCGTCTTTGCCGCGCTTTTGGTCTTGCGCGCCAACGGTTTTGCCTCGGCAACTGCCTTAGCTTTTGTGTCCGGCGCCTGCGTCCCGGATCTTTTCAGGCGTTTTTTGACTGCCGGAGGCAGCTGGGTCCGGTCGGAAGCTTCGGCAGCCACAGCAGTAATGCTGAATGCTTCAGACTTGTTGTATTGAACGTCCACGACAGCTGTTCCGTTCACAAACTCGGTTGCTGGGACGCGACTCGGCGTCAGCCTGCCGGCTCCGGTGGCGTTCAGGATCACGTCAGGTCCGATAGAGCTGTAGTTTTTGATAACAGTATTATTCTGGTTGAATACCGTCACTTTTATCTTGAACCGCTGGCCGGCAATCGCGGATTCGGGTGTCGTCACTTCGTAGCGGCTGGCAACGGGCTTGATGATGCGGATAATTTCGCTCTTGCTGCTTACCTTCCTGCTGATTTCGGTTGCAACGATGTGAATCTCTTCAGGGACGTCATAGCGCAGCTGGACGCGCACCTGCCCGTTCTGGAACTCGTATGCAAGTATTGTGGACGGGTGGGGGTTGCGGCTTCCTGTGGTGCTCAGCGCCACGCCGCTGCCGCTTGCAGCGTAATTTCTGACGAGATTGTTGTTGGCGTCGAGCGCTACAATCGCTACTTCAAACGGCTCGCCTGCAATCGATTCGCGCGGGGCAACAACACGAAAGGCAGAGAGTACGCCATTCGTGACTTCAATGCGTTCACTTGTGCCGCTGACACCGGAGATAAGGTCTTTGATCTCTATCGCGACCGAGCCGATCTTTTCGGCTGCGAGCGTCATGACGCATACGCCGTTGCTGAAGTCCGGCATGCTTTGATTCACAATGCGAGGTTCGGTATCGCCCTTAAAAAGCACGTTCAGGTTCTTCCCCTGCATCGGCGCGACTGCCACATTGCCGTAAGCATCGATAGCAGTGATGCGGAGATCGAACTTTTCTCCCGCGCCCGCACTGCGCGGGGCGGTGATTCGGAATGCAGCAGGGCGGGCAGCCACCACGCGGACTTCTTTGGTAAGGAGCGCGATGGGGCTTGCGCTTTCAAAGACGGAAAGGCTCACGGTTTCGGCTGCATTGTCCCGCAGAATGAATTGAAAAACTCCGTTTTTAAAGGCTGATGCGCGAAACGTAAGCGGGCTCAGGTTTGCCGATCCGGTTGCTGCAAGGCGGTATTCAGTATTGAGTTCGTTGAAATTTTGGATGATATTGCTGTAAGCGTCGACTGCTTGTAACTGCAGTGTGGCGTTTTCACCGGCCACGATGCTTTCCGGAGTGATGAGATTAAAATGGCTGAACTTGCCGGGCTTGATGTTGATTTCCGCGGCACCCGCGCTCATCGGCAAAAAAACTGCCAAGATAATCAGAGTTGTAAGCTGTGCGAGCCGCCGCACACCGTTTTGTACCATACTGTACCCCCTATAACATGCGTATCAGAAAATAGTTCATTTCGGATCCCATCTATGGGTGCCGCTTTCCTAATGTGAATTTCTCTGAACCGCACTAAATGCGAATATACCGTGTATAGTAGCATAGACAATTGATATTTGCCACTGCAATCAAGTGTTTAAGGGCACTATTCGGCATATGTTTCAGAATAAACCGGGATTTCTCATTCATGAATAACAGAAACGGGATAAAAGCACGGGAGATGTCAGGCTGAACAGCTCTCTTTGCCGAATTCTGCAGCGTGCGCAACCCGCTATTCTTGCAGAGCATGGATGCGGTGAAAAACAGCAACTGATTGATAAAATAATGCTTTTTCTGGTATCATGTCCAATACCTGAGGAAGAACGGAAGGCCGGTCTTCTGCTGCGAGTACTTGGAAAATCGTTCGATCTGAATCATGTTTCTGGCCGCGCTGAAGACGATCCCTCAGGTGGGTGCCCTGGTCGGGCTGGTATGCATACTTATAAGCGATGCCCTGTTCGGACGGTCGCAGTGCGGGCAAGAAAGTGCTTGAGCTGCGCGTTATCGGCATTGAATCGGGACAGGCCTGCGGATTTCGGAAATCTGTGGTGCGCAATATTCCTGTAGCGTGTGCGTGCGGTTTGTATCTTATCCCGATTTTCGGCTGGCTCCTTGCCCTTGCAGTGTGCGGGTTCGAGTTTCTGCTCATGCTCGGAAACAGCTCCGGCTGGCGGCTTGGAGATGATTTTGCAGGAACGATTGTTATTGAGAACCGAGTAGGGAGCGCGGCACCGGCATCGCCGGGATAGCAAGACAACAACTGAAGTTCAGGGGGCGTTACGTGTTTTTTCAGAACCTGTTAGGACTGTTTTCCAATGATTTGGCGATAGATCTCGGCACTGCGAATACGCTGGTGTTCATCAAAGGGAAAGGGATTATCTGCAGTGAACCCTCGGTGGTTGTGCTGCGACGCGACAATCGGAAGCCGGTCGCGGTCGGCAGTGAGGCGAAGGAGATGCTCGGCAGGACACCGGGCAATATTATGGTGGTCCGTCCGATGAAGGATGGCGTCATTGCGGACTTTGACGCAACCGAGGAAATGCTCAAATATTTTATTGCAAAGGCGCATAATCGCAAGAGCTTTATTTCCCCCCGTGTCATCATCGGCGTGCCCTCTGCGATTACGCAGGTCGAGCAGCGTGCAGTCAAAGACGCTGCTCATGCATCGGGAGCGCGCGAGGTCTATCTTATCGAAGAGCCGATGGCGGCAGCAGTGGGCGTCGGTCTGCCGGTCGGCGAGCCGATCGGCAACATGATCGTTGATATCGGCGGTGGGACAACTGACGTTGCAGTTATATCGCTCGACGGCATTGTTTACAGCAAGGCTGTTCGCGTGGGCGGCGACAAGATGGATGATGCCATCATGGCTTATGTCAAGCGCAAGTACAATCTCATGATTGGCGAACGGACAGCCGAACAGATCAAGATTCATCTCGGGTCGGCATATCCGACCGGACGCACGGAGCCTATGGAGATCAAGGGGCGCGATCTGATTTCAGGCATTCCGAAGGCAATCAATATCACGGAAGAAGAAGTGCGCGAATCGCTTATGGAAAGCGTCAGTATCATCCTCGATACCATCAAGGTAACGCTCGAAAATACTCCGCCGGAGCTTGCGGCCGACATTGTCGACAAGGGCATTGTGCTCGCCGGCGGCGGCGCGTTGCTGAAGGGGCTCGATATCCTGATCCGTGAGCATACCGGGGTGCCGGTTGTTGTGCCGGATGACCCGCTCACGGCGGTTGTTCGCGGGTGCGGCATGATGCTCGACAAGCTCGAACTGCTTCGCAAAATCTCGCTCAGCACGAGCTAGGCTTCCATGGGGAAGGCCAGGAAGCGGCTCCTCATTGCCATTGTGCTCGTGCTGGTTTCTCTGCTGCTGCTCACGTATCAGCACGGTCGTTCCGGGTCGGGTTCACGCTCGATTCTGACGCTGCCGTTTGACGCGCTGAATGCGCTCCTTGCACAGACCGGACGTACCATGCAGGAATGGCGCACCGCGCTTGAGGAAAACAGGAAACTGAAGAGCGACGTCGTACGCCTGCTCATTGAGCAGCAAGTGCATCAGGAAGTGCTGAACGAAAACCGGCGGCTCCGGGAACTGCTCAGCCTCAAGCAGTCGACACGCGATCGACTGCTCTTCGTCAATGTGATCGGCCGCGGCTACGACCGGATGGTCACCTCTATTGTGATCGACAAGGGAGAAAGGGACGGCGTCGAAAAAGATATGGCGCTTGTAACACCGCGCGGGCTTGTCGGGAAAGTAACCGCAGTCCGAGGATCCTTTTCCGATGTGCTTCTCCTCCGTGACCCTTCTTTTTCAGCAGCGGTTCGTCTTCAGCAGAGCCGGCAGGAGGGAATTATTTCCGGTGCAGGCGGCAGGCTGCTGACGCTCAAGTACATTGCCCCCGAAGAACCGGTGCCGGTGGGCGAAGCTGTTGTCACCTCCGGCCTTGACGGAATCTTTCCTGAAGGCATTCCGGTCGGCACCATTGCAACGGTCAGTCGAGGAGGAGGAGGTTTTTTTCAGGCGATTGAAGTTCTGCCGTTTCAGGATGACGCGAAGGTGGAAGAAGCAGCGCTCATGAGCAGGCGATAGCATGAACCCTCTGTTCTGGGCAATGTTAACCGGTCTTGCGTTTGTCGTGCAGGCGGTTGCAAGCACTGTCCTCATCCCTCTGAACCTTACGGTTGTTCTTGTAGTGCTTTTTGGCCGCGCATCTGCCCACCACCATACTGAGCAGCGCGGATTTTCCGGGGTTCGAGCAGAGTTTACCGCCGCAGGGTTCGGCCTCTCTGTCGGCCTTTTTGAAGACCTGATTTCCGGAGCGCTTGTCGGCTCAGGAATGCTCAGCAAGGGACTGACGGGATTTCTGTCCGCCATGATATTCAGCGACGTTCTGTTTCGGTGGACACCTGTTTTCGGAGCTGCTGCCATGATTGCCTTTACCGGACTCGACTGGCTTTGCCTGCTTGGAGTCCGTGCTTTTTTTGCGACATCCCCTCTCTTGCCGGGCGCAATGATACAAGCGGTTGTACTGCAAGCTGTCCTGAATGCCATGATCGGCATGGCGCTCCGTCCCGGGCGACTCAGGATTGCATAGGGGGGCAATGTGAATTTGCGGGTTGTTCAGGTAAGCATGCTGCTTATGGGGCTCGTTTTTTCGATCCTTCTCTTCCGGATATTTCAGCTGCAGGTCTTCGACAGCGACCGTTACAAGCGGCTCGCCGAGGAGAACCGCTTCCGTATCGTCAAAATCCCAGCCCCGCGCGGCATTATTTATGATCGGAACGGCATTCCTCTTGTTGAGAATGTTCCGAACTTCAGCATATCGATCATGCCGGAAAATGTGAGCGTGCTCGATCTGGACGCGCTTGCAGCGCTTCTCGGCATTCAGACGCAGAAACTGCAGGAAAAGCTGCTCAGGAAAGACAAAAGTCCCTTTGTCCCGATCAAACTGAAGCAGGGGCTGGAATTCAGGGAACTTGCCGGCATTGAGGCGCGCAGGTCGGACTTTCCGGGGCTTTTTATCGAAACCGAAATCGGCCGGGAGTATCCGCTCGGCAAGGTTGCCGCTCATCTGATTGGCTATCTCGGACGCATCCCGCAGGGGCAGGAAAACAACCCCGACTTCAGGAAACTGCCTCCAGATGCGATGATAGGGCAGTGGGGGATCGAAAAGTTCCACGATGCGGACCTTCGCGGCACAGCCGGTGAGCGCGTGATAGAAGTGAATGCGATTGGCCGTGAGCTGCGGATTATTCGACAGCGTGCGCCGATTGCAGGCAAGGATGTGCATTTGAGTGTCGACATCGGAATCCAGATGGCGATTGAACATTCTTTCGGTGAGAAAGCGGGGGCGCTTATCGCCATGAATCCGGAGTCCGGCGAGATTCTTGCTTTCGAGAGCTTCCCGTCGTTTGACCCGAATGCCTTTGCCCAAGGGATAAGCGGTGCCGAATGGAAGTTGCTGACGGAGAGCAAAAAAAAGCCTATGCTGAACCGCGTTCTGCAAAGCCAGTATCCTCCGGGCTCGACCTTCAAGATTGTAACTGCGATAGCAGCGCTCGAAGAAGGTGTTGTTGATCCGGCAATGCGGGTGACATGCACCGGCGGCTTGTCGCATGGCGGGCGCACCTTCGGCTGCTGGAAAAAAGGCGGTCATGGCGCAATGGATATGCACTCCGCGCTTGTACATTCGTGCGATGTCTATTTTTATGAGATTGGGAAGCGGCTCGGCATCGACAAGATGCATAAATATGCCACTGCTTTTGGCATCGGCAAGGAGACCGGGCTGGGCTTGATTAAAGAACGGCCGGGCCTGATGCCGAACACTGAGTGGAAAAAGGAGGCGCGGAAAAGCCCCTGGTATCTTGGAGATACTTTTATTTCGGCCATCGGACAGGGTGCGGTCACCACCACACCGATACAGATGGCGCAGGTCATGGCATCTGTCGCCAACGGAGGAAAAATATACAAGCCCACGCTCATCAAGGGAGACTTTTCCCCGGTCGCAACGGTCGAGCTGAAGCCGGATACTATCCGCCGGATTCGTGCTGCGTTGCATGACGTTGTTGCCGTCGGCACCGGCAACAACGCGATGTCCTCGCTGGTGCCTGTCGGCGGCAAGACCGGCACTGTTCAGGTCGTGGGCAAGAGCAGCGGATTGACCGGCGAAAAGTATATGGACCATGCGTGGTTTGTCGCATTTGCACCGACCGACAGGCCGGAAATTGCCCTCGCAGTGTTTGTGGAGCACGGCGGCGGCGGCGGAGCAGTAGCCGCTCCCATAGCAAAGACTGCCATTAACGCCTATTTCGGACCGCGCAAGCGCTCCGCCGACCCGGAAATTCCCCTAAAGCCTGTGCAGAAAAAGCGGCAGGAGGCAACCGGTGATTAAATTTGATCGCCGATTGATAAAGAGCTTTGACTGGCTGACGTTCGGAATCATTGTGACCCTGACGATCATAGGGATAATGACCATAGCAAGCGCAACGCGTCCGGCAATCGATGGTGCAGACCGGCCGGACTTCTATCTGAAGCAGATTGTCTGGCTCTGTGTGAGCCTGTGTGCGTTCTTCATCATCATCGCTTTCGACTATGTGTGGCTGCAGCGCTTTGCATATATATTTTATGGTATTGGGCTTGTCCTGCTCCTCGTTGTTCTGGTTGCAGGAAAAACGAGTCTCGGTGCGCAGCGCTGGATCAGCATCGGCCCGCTCACCTTTCAGCCGTCGGAGTTTTTCCGGCTGGCTTTTGTTGCCGGGTTCTCCGCGTATCTCACGAGCGGCGTTGCCGGAGGACTTGGCAGGCTTACGTGGCCGGGGGTCTTCTTTTTTGCGGTGCTCCCGATGGCCCTTATTGTGAAGCAGCCTGACCTCGGCACCGCAATTCTGCTGCTCTCTCTTTTTGTAGTCCTCTGTCTTGCGAAAGGGCTGAGCCGGAAGCTCATCGCAGGAGTTCTCGTGCTTGGCATCATTGCGCTGCCGTTCTTCGGACATATTTTCTGGGAAGGGCTGAAAGAGTATCAGAAAAACAGGCTGGTCGCATTTCTCGACCCCGATGTGGACCCTTCAGGCATCGGTTATCAGATTAACCAGTCTAAGATTACCATCGGTTCGGGCGGATTTGCCGGGAAGGGATATATGCAGGGAACCCAGGGGCCGCTGCGGTTTTTGCCAGAAAAACATACTGATTTCATTTTTGCCGTTTTTGCCGAGGAGTGGGGATTCCTCGGCAGTTTCGTGCTGATGGCGCTCTATCTGATGCTGTTTCTGCGGGGGCTCGATACGGCATTGAAGGCAAAGGATGATTATGGGCGGCTTGTTGCTACAGGCATTACCGCGATGTTTTTTGTGTATTTCACGGTGAACATCAGCATGACGCTCGGCATGATGCCGGTCGTCGGCGTTCCGCTTCCGTTCGTCAGTTACGGGGGCACGGCGCTGCTTAGCAATTTTATCGCTGCCGGCATTCTCATCTGCATCAGAACGCGGCGCTTCGAGCTGTTTTACCCCCATATATGGTAAATTACTAATCAGCAGCATTCAGAGGTTGGGACTCAGCTATTGGATATGATGCCTCTATTATTATCGTCGGCGCCCAGAGACCGAAAGACAAATGAACATGGAGAGATGCCTGCTCCTGACCGCTGAACTGTGAATATTGAATTCTGTTTTCTTTGGAGGGTATCATGAAAATTATAGAAGGGGATCTGCAGGCGAAAGGACTGAAATTCGGCATTGTCGTCAGCCGGTTCAACGACTTCATTACCGCAAAACTTCTTGACGGCGCACTGGACGCACTGATCCGCCATGGTGCAAATGAGGACGATATTGAATTGGTAAGGGTTCCGGGAGCATTTGAAATTCCGCTTGTCGCAAAAAAGCTTGCGATGAAGGGCACATTCAACGCGGTTATTTGTCTCGGTACCGTAATCCGCGGAGCAACGCCTCATTTCGACTACGTTGCGGGCGAAGTCGCAAAGGGGATAGCTGTGGCATCGCTTGAGAGCGGCGTTCCGATAGCTTTTGGTGTTGTAACGACCGACACTATTGAACAGGCGGTTGAGCGTGCCGGATCGAAATCCGGGAATAAGGGCTGGGATGCTGCTATTACGGCAATCGAGATGGCGCAAGTCATCAATCGCCTTTAGTCCTGCATGAAGCGCAGAAGTTCGCGCGAATATGCGCTGCAGTTTCTCTATCGAATCGACTTTCTGGAGATAGGGTCCTCGAGGGACGCACTGAAGAACGCAACCCGTGCTTTCTGGGCTGAAACCGGGGAAAGTGGTGAAGATGTCCGTGCTTTTGCCGAGAACATCATCGAAGGCACGCTCCACAATATCGGTCCGATAGATGAAGAGATTGCACGCGTTGCCGACAGGTGGGATCTTGGCCGAATGGCGAGCGTTGACCGAAACATCCTGCGCATGGGGGCGTATGAGCTTCTGTATTGTCCGGATATCCCCGGTGCAGTTTCGATGAATGAGGCGATTGAGATTGCCAAGAAATATTCGACGGCCGACTCAGCCTCGTTTATCAACGGCATCCTCGATCGTGTTGCGCGTGAAGCGAAAGGTGAGGGAGCCCGCACCAAAAAACCGTTGCAAACCCCACCTGAATCGTAGTATAGTCTTTTCACGCGCTTGACATGCTGGAACAGGGGGGCTCATGCTGGATAGCGGCAATGCCATTATCAAGAATAAAATTAAGCAGTTCAGCAATCTGCCGACGCTGTCCGTCATTCAGTCGAAACTTGTCAAAACTATCAGCCGGCCTAATGCATCGGTTGAGGAAATCGTCGAAATTATCCGTCATGACCCTGCATTGTCGACCAAGGTTGTTGCTGTAGCAAACTCCCCGTTTTTTGGGCGCTCCGGCAGGGTCGAAAGTCTTGAAAAGGCAATCATGATGGTGGGGTTCGACTTTCTGAAGGGCATTGCGCTCGGCATCTGCATCTTCGGTTTCTTCCCGCAGACAAAAGCCTTGCGCGGCATGTGGGCGCATTCCTATGCGGTTGCCACGCTGGCTGGCATTCTTGCCCGGCGGATGGGTAGTGCTGACCCCAACAGCGCATTTCTTGCTGGATTGCTGCATGATGTCGGCCGCTCTGTTTTTATGAAGATTTACGCTGAAGAACAGGGAATGCAACGGTCAACAGAAATCTTTGATCTCAAGGGGGAAGAACTCCTGCAGGCTGAGATCGAAAGCCTGTTTTGCGACCATTCCCAGGCCGGCCGGTGGTTCCTCGAAAGCCTGACGTTTGCCAAGGATGTGATAGAGCCGGTCGGGATGCATCACGGGCCGGGAGAGAAAATCGGCAGCAGCGGACTCGTTCCGGTTGTCTACCTTGCTGAAGGCATGATGGGACTGTTCAGTCCGGATCTCGCCGGAGACGGAGAGTGGACCGGGCAGCATCAAAGGATTTTTGCCGAATGCGGCTTGAAGGACGACGACAAGGAAAGCATCGTCAAGCATATCAAGGACGAAGAAGCGTCTATCCGCCGCTTTTTTGATTTGTAGGGTTTCGGGATTCATGGAGTTGCCGGATTTCAAGGTTTTCTGCTGCAAGTCTGTTTATCCCGTTCCCCGCTTTCTAACCTTTGCCCGACACAATCATCCCCGTTGACTATTTGTAGGACAAAACCCTACAGGCAAAATCAGACAGATGCCGACATATCTTGTCTGTGCGAAATGGCACAATTATAGCTGGGGAGTTATTCAATCCGGTGTTTTGCGACGTGCATGTCTTGACCGCACACATTGCCGGGGCAGCGCGAAGAGAGAGCATGAACTTCTGCGCAGACAGGGTTCAGCGTTACAAAGGAGGATGAGGGAGATGGCACAGGGTATTTATGTTGCGAGTGCAGAGCCGCAGACCGACAAGGCGATAGTCGTTCTCGGCATGATGGAGCTTCTCTGGCATCAGACCCAGAAGGTTGGTTTCTTTAAACCCATCATTAAGGACGAGGTGGATCGCGATCCGATGATCCACCTGGTGAAGAGCCGCTACAACCTGAAGTTGTCATATGATGAAATGTACGGCTATACGCACGACATCGCGGCAGACATGATTGCCGCCGATCGGTATGATGAATTCCAGAAGCTCATCATTGAAAAGTATAAACGGCTTGAAGCGCAGTGCAATGTGGTACTTGTCGCCGGAACTGACTTCACCGGCGTAACAACCCCGCTTGAATTCGACTTCAATGTCGATATTGCAAACAATCTGAACTGCGTTATGCTTCCGGTTGCTCGTGGCTTCGGCAGGAATCTGGTCGAAATCAGCGAAGGCGTTACCGCACTCGTTGAGTCCCTTGAGAAGCGCAAATGCGATATCCTCGCCATTATCGTGAACCGGGTCGCATCGGATCTGATGATTGATGCTCAGATTCGACTGAAAAGCGCTGTTCCTGCCGGCGTTCCGCTCTATGCTATCGCAGAGAATGCAATGCTCTGGAAGCCCTCGATCTGTGAAATCGCCAAGGCGATTGACGCGAAGTTCCTGAGCGGGGAGGCGTCGTGTCTTAACCGTGAAGTGTCTGACTACAAGGTTGCGGCCATGCATCTCGCAAACTTTCTCGACCACGTCAAGGAAGGCACCGTCGTCATCACCCCGGGAGACCGCGACGACATTACCATCGGCAGCGTTCTCGCCGACCTTTCTACAACCTATCCCCGCATCGGAGGACTTATCCTCTCCGGCGGCTTCAGGCCGTCGCCCCAGATTCAGAAGCTCATAGACGGCTTTGCAAAGGATGTTGTTCCGATCCTGAGCGTTGACGGCGACACCTTCAGCACGGCAGTCCGGGTCAGCCAGGTTGCCGGAACGCTGCAGCCTGAAAACCCGCGCAAAATTGAGACCGCTCTCGGTCTCTTTGAGTCCGGAGTCGATGTGCAGGAGCTGAAAGACTGCCTGTCGGTCACCAAATCGACCCGCATGACTCCGCTCATGTTCGAGTACTCCCTTGTGCAGCGCGCAAAGTCCGACAAACAGCATATTGTGCTGCCCGAAGGCGACGAGCCGCGCATCCTTCGCGCCGCTGAACTGCTGATGCTGCGGCAGGTCTGCGACATTACGCTTCTCGGCAACCCCGAGAAGATAAAGGCGAAGATTGCAGAGCTCGGCCTGAAGCTTGAGAAGATCACTATTATTGACCCGTCGACCGCCGAGATCCGGAAGGAATATGCAGAAATCTATTACGAGAAAAGAAAGCATAAAGGCGTTACGCCTGAAATGGCCTTCGACACGATGGCGGATCCGAGCTATTTCGGTACCATGATGGTCTTCAAGGGACAGGCCGACGGCATGGTCTCCGGCTCGGTCAATACCACGCAACATACCATCCGTCCGTCGCTTGAGTTCGTCAAGACCAAACCCGGCGTAAAGATCGTATCGAGCGTGTTCCTTATGTGCATGTCAGACCGTGTGCTTGTTTTCGGCGATTGCGCCGTCAACCCGAATCCTGATGCACAGCAGCTTGCCGACATCGCCATCAGCTCTGCCGACACAGCCGCAGCCTTCGGCGTGGAGCCGCGCGTTGCCATGCTCTCCTACTCGACCGGCGAGTCCGGAAAAGGAAAGGATGTCGATAAAGTGAAAGAGGCGACCCAACTTGCAAGAGCGGCACGGCCCGACCTCAAGATTGAGGGGCCGCTGCAGTTCGATACGGCAATTGATGCGGAGGTCGCGAAGCTCAAGATGCCGAACAGCGAAGTGGCCGGGAAAGCAACCGTCTTTATTTTCCCCGACCTCAACACCGGCAACAACACTTACAAGGCTGTCCAGCGCTCCGCAAACGCGGTCGCGATCGGCCCGGTTCTTCAGGGGCTGAACAAGCCGGTCAACGACCTCAGCAGGGGCTGCACCGTTGCCGATATTCTGAATACCGTAGCAATCACCGCCGTTCAGGCGCAGTTTGACAAGAAATAAGAGAGGATGCGCTGAAATGAAAGTACTGGTTTTAAATGCAGGCAGCTCTTCAATCAAGTATCAGATTTTCAATATGGAAGACAGCCTTGTTCTCACCTCCGGACTGCTTGAGCAGATCGGCGAGGTGAGCAGCCGGCTGAAATACAAATGGCTCGACGCCGACGGCGAGCAGCAGGAAGCTGTTCAGGAAGGCAGCGTAGCAGACCATAGCGAAGGACTCAAGCTCATCCTTGACCTTACTCTGAAACTGGGCGTAATCACGGACCTGCGTGAACTTTCCGGCATTGGTCATCGCGTTGTTCACGGCGGGGAGGCGTTCTGGAAGCCTACTCTCATCAACGACAAGGTTGCTGCGGCGATCCGCGAAATGATCGCGCTCGCACCGCTGCACAACCCGGCAAATCTTATGGGCATTGAAGTCTCCCGTGCGCTCTGCCCGAGCGTTCCGCAGGTTGCTGTATTCGACACGGCATTTCACCAGACCATGCCGCCGGTTGCTTACCACTATGCCATTCCCTACAGTTATTATAAAGATCTCAAGGTCCGCCGCTACGGCTTTCACGGCACGTCCCACCGCTATGTTGCGAAACAGTGCGCACAGCACCTCAGGAGGCCGCTGAGCGAATGCAATTTTATCACGATTCATATCGGCAACGGCGGCAGCATGACCGCAATCAGGGGCGGCAAAAGCGTCGACACCACCATGGGCATGACGCCGCTTGAAGGACTGGTGATGGGAACGCGCTCGGGCGATATTGATCCGGCAATTGCCTTTTACCTTGCCCGGACCATGAACAAGCCGTTTGACGAAATCGAGAATATCCTGAATAAGCAGAGCGGACTGAAGGGCATCTGCGGCGTCAACGACATGCGCGAAATCGAGCGACTTGCGGCGGGCGGGAACCTGAATGCCAAACTTGCAATCGACATGTTCTGCTACCGCATCAAGAAGTACATCGGCGCTTACTACGCAGTCCTTGGCACCGTCGATGCGGTCATCTTCACCGGCGGCATCGGTGAAAACGGCGCTGATGAACGCGCACAGATTTGTGCCGGCCTTGAAGGGCTGGGCATTTTTATGGACAGTGAGAAGAATGCCTCCAGATCCCGCGAGATGCGTGAGATTTCGACTGAAGGTTCCAAGGTCAAGATCATGGTTATTCCGACCAACGAAGAGCTCGAAATCGCTCAGCAGACGGCGGAGTGCATCAGAAGCGCATAAGTTTCAGAACATTTTTCCCAGTGGAATAAAACAGAAGGGGGGGCTGCGGAAAAGATTCGCAGCCCCCCTTCCGCATCAAAATTGCCCTCGTTTTTACTTTACTTCGATCCGCGTCTCTTTCGGTTTGGCGTCTTCCTTTTTTGGAAGCACGACCTCAAGGATGCCATTTTTAAAGAGTGCATCGGCCTTGTCTTCGTCTATCTCAAAGGGCAGCTGAACCGTGCGTGAAAAGCTGCCGTAAAGTCTTTCGGCAATAAAATAGTCTTCTGATTTTACCTCTTCGTCGCGTTTGAGCTCGCCCTTGATAGTGATTGTCTCTTTCGTGATGGTGAGGTCAATCTCTTCCTTGCTCCCCCCCGGCAGTTCCGCCCTGAGTACAAGCGCATCCCGGCGGTCGAACAGTTCAATGACTGGCGTAATCACGCCGCCTTCCTGCCTGCTCCACCTGGGTCGGCGTCCGGCGAAAAAATCATCAAACAGCCTGTCCATATCGCGCCTCATATCTTCGAGTTCCTTGAGCGGGCTCCATTTTACCAGCGGCATACGTCACCTCCAAACAAAAGTAAAAAAAGGTGGAATAAGAAGGGAGCAGTGAAAACAGGGCAGCCCTGTTCAGTTGCTGCTCAAACCGGCGCATATTACGATGCCAGCTCTCCGCTCGCAACGGTCGTAAATGCAAGCGAACCATCACGGGACTCCACTTCCACAAGATCGCCTTCTTTAACTGATCCGTCAAGCAGCTTCATGGCAAGCGGATTCAGGATCTCTTTCTGGATTGCCCGCTTGAGCGGACGCGCACCGAAGACCGGATCATACCCGATTTCAGACACATGCTGCTTTGCTGCATCACTGAGCACGATGTCGATCTTCTTGTCCTGCAGATACTTTTTCATCCGGCTCACCTGAATATCCACAATGCTCTTGAGCATCTCGCAGGTGAGCGGATTGAAGACGATAATCTCGTCTACCCGATTCAGGAACTCAGGCCGGAAGAAGCCCTTCAGATCTCCCATGATCTTTGCTTTGATGCCTGCGTTTTCTTCTCCGCTCCAGTGCTCATCGCAGCGCTTTTTCTCCTCAAGCATCTCGACCAGATGCGCACTGCCGATATTCGACGTCATGATGACCACGGTGTTCCGGAAATCAACCGTCCGGCCATGTCCGTCGGTCAGCCTGCCGTCATCGAGAAGCTGCAGCAGGAGGTTGAAGACTTCCGGATGCGCTTTTTCAACCTCGTCAAACAGGATGACTGAATAGGGTCTGCGGCGCACGGCTTCAGTCAGCTGGCCGCCTTCTTCATAGCCGACATAGCCGGGAGGCGCTCCGACAAGCCGTGAGGCGGTATGTCGTTCCTGGTATTCAGACATATCAATACGAACCATTGCGGTCTCGTCATCAAACATGAACTCCGCAAGGGCTTTGGCAAGCTCGGTTTTGCCGACGCCGGTGGGGCCGAGGAATATGAATGAGCCGATAGGACGATTCGGATCCTGCAGGCCGGCCCTTCCGCGGCGAACGGCATTTGCAACGGCAGTGATAGCTTCATTTTGACCGACAACCCGAAGGCGGAGGCGCTCTTCCATTTTGATGAGCTTCCGGACTTCTCCCTCAAGCATGCGGGAAACCGGCACCCCGCTCCACTTTGAGACGACCTGTGCGATGTCTTCGTCATCGACTTCCTCGCGCAGCATCTTCCGTTTTTCCTGGGTCTCTTTGAGTGCGGCATTTCCGGCATCCAGTCGTGTTTCAAGGTCGCGGAGGGTGCCGTACTTCAATTCAGCCGCCTTTGCGAGATCTCCCTCGCGCTCTGCCCGTTCGGCCTCGATTTTCGTTGTCTCGATCTGCTCCTTGACCGTCCGGATCTTCTGGATTACCTCTTTTTCGCCCATCCATTGAGCCTTGAGGCTATCTCGTCTTGTCTGCAGCTCTGCATGTTCCTTGCCGATTTTTTCAAGTTTCTCTTGTGCATCAGGAGAGCCGTCTTTCAGCAGAGCCTGTTTTTCGATCTCAAACTGGCGGAGCTTGCGCTCGATTTCATCGAGATCAACCGGCATGCTGTCGATCTCCATGCGAATGCGGGCCGCCGCCTCGTCGATGAGGTCAATCGCCTTGTCCGGCAGAAACCTGTCGGTAATGTATCGGTTCGACAAAACCGCAGCCGCGATAAGCGCAGAGTCCTTGATCTTCACGCCATGATGGACCTCATACCGCTCTTTCAGTCCGCGAAGGATTGAAATGGTGTCTTCGACGGTCGGCTCCTTCACGGCAACCGGCAGGAAGCGTCGCTCTAAAGCCGGATCTTTCTCGATATATTTTCGATATTCATTCACGGTCGTAGCACCGACGCAGCGCAGCTCGCCGCGGGCAAGTGCAGGCTTCAGCATGTTGGACGCATCTATGGCGCCCTCCGCCGCACCCGCTCCCACCAGGGTATGCATTTCGTCGATGAAGGTGATGATTTTGCCTTCCGACTGTTCGATCTCTTTGAGCACGGCCTTCAGTCGCTCCTCAAACTCGCCGCGATACTTTGCGCCGGCAAGCATGCTCCCGATGTCGATCGAGACAAGCCGCTTGTTCCTGAGCGTTTCGGGCACATCTCCTGCCACTATGCGCAAAGCCAGCCCTTCGACAATAGCCGTCTTGCCGACGCCGGGGTCGCCAATCAGAACCGGGTTATTCTTGGTCCTGCGCGACAAGACCTGCACAACGCGCCGGATCTCTTCGTCGCGACCGATTACCGGGTCGAGCTTTCCGCGCCCGGCAAGATCGGTGAGATCCTTGCTGTATTTGGCAATGGCCTGATACTTTTCTTCCGGATTCGGATCGGTTACACGCTGAGACCCTCGAATCTCCTTCATTGCGGCCAGTATCGAATCGCGTGTCGCCCCGGCCTTTTGCAGCAGCTTTGTTGCTGCACCGCTGTCGCTGAACATGGCGATCAGCAAGTGTTCGGTGCTGATGTATTCGTCGCCCATCTGCGTCGCTTCTTCAAATGCCTTTTCGAGCACGCTCCGCAGGCGCGTCGACAGATAGAGCTGCCCCATGGGCTGGGCACCTGAAATCTTCGGAAACCTGTCAAGCTCCTTGTCGAGATCGCGCAGCAACGCGGTGATATCGATGCCGTGCTGTTTCACTATCTGATGCGGAACACCCTCATAGTCCTGCAACAAAGCGGCGAGCAGGTGCTCTATGTTCAATTCCTGATTGCCCTTGCGCTGCGAGAGCGCCTGTGCTTCTTGCAGGGCTTCCTGGCTTTTGACGGTCAATTTGTCCAATCTCATCGTTCCTCCATCAAAACAGTAATGCGTCTAAAGTGCATATTCATGTAATTACATAAACATCGAACCGGCATGCCCTCACTTTTCCTCAAAGATGCCGCGAAGTCTGCCCTCGAACTCTGCACGGATATCATCGTCGAGATAGCGCAGCATGTCGCTCATCTGTTCCTGCATTGCTTCAAGCTGGCTGCGCATCCGCAGAATAATGTCAACGCCGGCCTTGTTGACCCCGAGTTCCTTGGTAAGCCTGATGACCAGATTCAGCCGCTCAAGGTCTTCGTCGGAATAGAGCCGCTGGCGGTTTACGCGGTGCGGACAGATGAATCCCTCGCGCTCATACATGCGAAGCGTCTGCGGATGCACTTCAAGCATCCGCGACACCACGCTTATCATATATAACGGGCTTTGTCGGTCCTGTCGTTTCCGGGTCATTTTATGCACCTCCCAGATGCTTGCGCGGATTGTCGCCGTACAATGCTTCAATTGTCTTAATCGCATCCTGAGCGCTGTCGGGTATATTCTTCGGCACCGCTATCTTAATTACGACAAACTGATCTCCGCGCTCTTTTGTTTTCGGATTGATGAATCCTTTTCCGCTCAATTTGAACCGCTGGCCGCCTTGTGTGCTGGCCGGCAGTTTCATGGAGGCAAAGCCGTCAATAGTAGGCACCTCTATTCTTGCGCCGAGAGCAGCCTCTCCGAAAGTGACCGGAACCTGCACCGTCAGGTCGTCGCCCTTGCGTTTAAAGTACGGGTGCGGACGAACCGTTATTTTTATGAGTAAATCTCCCGAGTGACCTCCGCCGACTCCGGCATTGCCTTTGCCTTTCAGCTTTACCACAGAGCCGTTATCGACGCCCGCCGGTATTTTCGCCTTGACCGTGTCGGCCTTGCGAACAGCCCCATGGCCGCCGCAACGCGCACAGGCAGATTTGATTTTTTTGCCCGTGCCTCCGCACTGACGGCATCCCTGAGTCATAGTGAACGCTCCCCGTGAGGCTTGCGCCCGTCCGCTGCCTTTACAGGCCGGGCATGTCTCAAACGACTCTGCCCCGCTGCCGCCGCAGCCGTCACACTCTGCGGTGCGGTTAATCGTGAGTTCACGCGTCGCCCCGGAAAAAGCGTCTTCCAGGGAAAGCTCCATCTGCATTAACAGATCGTCACCGCGCTCATAATGCTGCTGACGGCCTCCGGAGCGGCCACCGAACAGGTCGCCGAAGATATCGCCGTAGTCGAATCCGCCACCGCCGCCCTGATGAACCCCTTGAAATCCTTCGAAGCCTTCAAATTTAAATGAGGAGCCGCCCTCATCGTACTCCTTGCGCTTTTTCTCATCACTGAGCACGGCGTATGCCTCGTTTGCCTCCTTGAATTTCTCCTCAGCCGACTTGTTTCCGGGATTCAGGTCCGGATGATGTTTGCGCGCAAGCTTGCGAAACGCCTTCTTGATGTCGTCCTGCGATACATCCTTGCTCACGCCGAGAATCTGGTAATAGTTTTTTGGTGCCATTTGTTCACCTCTATATTCATTATCATAATATATGAGTAATAATGTGTCAAATAAAAAGAATCGACTCGACTCATATAATCGCATAGTATCGTTTTAAGATAACCGCAACTTGATACGGGCTGACCGTAGTTGACCAAATATGAATAAAAAACCTTGACATGCCCATTATAAACTGACATAATTTTTTCTAGTTTTCATTAAACTGGCAACAGCACTACAAGCGGGCTTATTTAGTTGCCGCAGTAATAACTTCTATTCATTTTTAAGGGGGGAAGCGTAATGTCATTCATCAGTGTTGCCGCTTCGCGGTGTCTCAGGTCGGCCTTGATAGCAATGTGTATTGTAATGGCATTTTCAGTGCATGCTCAGGCAGAGACGTATCAGTTTCTGCTTCAGTGGGGCTCGGAAGGAGCCTGTCGGACTTGAACTATTGATTTTGGCCAAACAGTTCAGGTCCAACTCTCCTGCTATTGTTCTTGTTCCGTATTTGCTCGCTCTTCATCGTTATTTTCAGCTCATTATTTGCCATGTTGTCGTTGTTGAGACAATATTCCTCCGGCGCATGGCGCCCTATCAGGCTGCTGAAAAAGTCCCTCTGCGGCTCAGCAGGGTCAATTTCGGGGGATGTTCTGACATGGATTGACCCGAGTTTTTCGATTCTTGAGCCTCTGAGAGAGTCGTTTTTGGCAGTGCATTTTGCATCAAGA
>DATIKF010000326.1:0-10781 GCA_035477855.1 Dissulfurispiraceae bacterium | reverse complement strand
CAGCAGTTCCCCAAATATGGTATAACACGTATGCATAGCCTGTGCCTCCTTGTCAGATTTGGGTTTGCTCGCCCTTTATAATCTAACATTCACGGCTTCAGGCTATGCGCTTCTCTTTTTTTACCGGACACTACTGTTATTTGATAATAAAAATGGTGCTTATTTATATCATAAATCAGGACTTGTAGAATTTTTTTTGGGCAGCGACGCCATAACACACTCGTATAAAAATCATAAGCGGAAGCAGTGGCTTACAGAACAAATTCATAGAGAAGTAAATGAACTTTTTGATACAGGTTCTACCATTGGAGCTTATATTGTTTTCCCAAATAACAGAATTGACGGCAAGCATACAATCAATCAGGCGCGTGGAGTAAATAGCTTAATTGATGATAGATTTGACTTAACGTTAGAATGTATTCGTCTTTTTTATCTGGGCCAAGAGAATCCTCTTTATTCCAGCTTATTGAGATATAAAGAATTCTTCGATTTGTTTGGCGATTTTATGGGCTACATCCATTTCTTTTTATTGGATGATTTGATTGATGAAAATAGTGATATTAGATTTTATTTGCCATTTGATGGCTTCAATACTCGTCCAACATTTTCCGATATTGGCCAATATCTGTTATACAAAAAAGGAGTAATAAATTTTATTAAGTCAAGAAACAAACGAATAGAAAATTATATCAAACCAAAAAAGACCGAGCATGATACCAGCACATAACAAGGCGCTGCACTGGACGTGGTTCCGCTACGCTCCATTGCCGCTGGTGAGCTTGGGCGTTCTTCCCCTCGCTTCGCTCGGGGAAGAATGAGGCAGTTGAGCCGGAACTCCTGTCACCCTCGCTCCGCTCGGGCGAAGAACCAGGAGTTCGAAACCGACCGCTTCGCGGCGGCTCAACTGCCTCATTAGCCCACATAAGATGACAGACAAGGGACCGATGGAAGAACAAGTCAAATCAAAGCAGAGGGTAGCCGATCATGGCGAGGTTTTGACCGGTAAGCGGGAGGTCAACGCCATGCTCGATCTTGTGAAGCAGGAAACGGATCGGATCGAATCGCGTTTTCTCGAACCTGCTTGCGGCAATGGGAACTTTCTTGCCCCAATTCTGAAACGTAAGCTGGCTGTTGTGGAAAAGCGCTATGGCAAGTCGCAGTTGGATTTCGAACGGTACGCCATCATGGCTGTGTCATCCATTTACGGAATTGATATTCAAGAAGATAACGTGCAGCAGTGTCGCCACCGGCTCTTTGGAATATTTGATCTGATTTATCTGCGCTTGTTTAAGAACAGGACCAACGACAACTGCCGCGAGTCCGTCCGGTTCATCCTGGAGCGGAACATCATCCACGGCGACGCCCTCACACTCAAGACTGTAGGAGAGAAGCCCGGTTACATCATTTTCTCCGAATGGTCGCCGCTAAACGGGAGCATGCTCAAACGGCGGGACTTCACCTTTCACGGGCTGTTGGCGCATGAGGGCATAAAGGAATTGCCGCTCTTCTCCGATCTTGGGGAAGACGTGTTCATCCCCACGCCGGAAAAGGAATATCCCCCCGTCCACTTCATGGAGGTCGCCCATGTCCAGCAGTAGCGGCTACAACCCCGACGTACTTTCGTGCATCGCCAACCTTTCCAGCGACGAGGTCTTTACGCCGCCGCAACTGGTGAATAAGATTCTTGATATGCTCCCCGAGAAGTTGTGGAGCGATAAGAAGGCTACTTTCCTTGATCCCGGCTGCAAGTCCGGCGTGTTTCTCCGCGAGATCGCCAAGCGCCTCGACAAGGGGCTTGAAGATCAGATCCCCGATCGACAGAGGCGGATGAACCACATTTTCAAAAACCAGATTTACGGGATCGCCATCACGGAACTGACCGCGCTGCTTTCGCGCCGCTCGGTCTATTGCTCCAAGACGGCAAACGGCAAGTATTCCGTCTGCGAGACCTTCGGCAACCCCGAAGGCAACATTCGCTTCCAGCGTATCGAACACGCCTGGCAGAACGGCCGTTGCGTGTACTGCGGGGCCAACAAGGAGAATTACGAACGGGGCGGCGAACTGGAAAGCCACGCCTACGCTTTTATTCACACCGACAAACCGGAGGGAATCTTCAACATGAAATTCGATGTCATCATCGGCAATCCGCCGTACCAGTTGAGCGATGCCGGCTTCGGCAGAAGCGCATCTCCTATCTACCAGAACTTCGTGCAACAAGCCAGGAAACTGAACCCGCGATTCCTGACCATGATTATTCCTGCACGTTGGTTTGCTGGCGGGAAAGGTCTTGATGAGTTTAGGTCTGAAATGCTCAGCGACAAGAGGATTAGAAAGATTGTAGATTTCGAAAACAGTTCAGACGTGTTTCCTGGGGTGGACATTGCAGGTGGTGTCTGTTTCTTTCTTTGGAATCGAGATGAGCCGGGTAAATGTGAAGTAACAAATTATCATAATGGCGAGATTATTGTATCAGAGCGCTGGCTGAATGAGTTTCCTACATTCATAAGGCATAGTAAGGCTGTGCCGATTATTCGTAAAGTGATGGCAAAAAAAGAAAACGGAGGCAAGTACCTAAGCGAAAGGGTTTCTTCGAGGAAACCTTTTGGTCTACCGACAAATTACACGCCAAAAAACAGTGGCGTCCCTTGTTGGTTCATACAGAAAATTGGGCTGAAGTATGCGAGTGAGGCTGACATTAGCGATAACGCAAACCTACTTAACAAATGGAAACTCCTAATACCACCTGCTCCGATAGCTGGCCAAACTGATTTTTCAAAACCAGTTGGTTTCTACTATGAAGGGAACATAAGGATAGCCACGCCGGGGGAATGCTGTACTGAATCGTGGTTAGTAGCGGGTGCTTTTTCCACAAAAGCAGAAGTTGTCTCGTACAAGTCCTATCTTTTCACAAAAATTGTCAGATTCTTGCTGTTGCAGTCGGTCGTTTCACAGCATGTGACGAAGGATAAATTTTGCTTCATCCCTGACCTCGGAAAATATAGCGGGCAGTATAGTGATTCTATGCTGAGAAAACGGTGGAATATCAGTGATGATGAGTGGGCTTTTATTGATTCTAAAATAAGCAACGTAGAGGTGCGCAATGAGTAGCAAAAACGCTCTGGCGGTCTTTGAAGACTTCAAAATCCGCCGCCTTTATGACGAGAAGGCGGAGATCTGGTATTTTTCCGTGGTGGACATCATCGCGGCGCTGATTCAGCAGCCGGATTACCAGACGGCAAGGAAGTATTGGAACAAGCTGAAGGAGCGGCTGAAAAAGGAGGGGAGTCAATCGGTGACAAATTGTCACCAGTTGAAAATGCTGGCGGAAGACGGGAAGATGCGGCTGACCGATATGGCCGACACGGAAACTCTGCTTCGCCTGATCCAGTCCATCCCGTCAGCCAAAGCGGAGCCGTTCAAGCAATGGCTGGCCAAGGTGGGCTACGAGCGCATCCAGGACATGAGCGACCCGGCGCGGTCGCTGGACCGGGCACGGGAATACTGGCAACAGCATGGCCGGAGCGAGAAGTGGATTCAACAGCGGATGATGGGCCAGGAGACCCGCAACAAGCTCACCGACTACTGGAAGGATCACGAGATCAAGGGCGAGGAGGAATACGCCATTCTGACCAACATCATTCATCAGGAATGGAGCGATGTCTCGGTCAAGGATCACAAGGCCATCAAAGGGCTGAAAACCCAGAACCTGCGCGACCACATGAGCGAGGCCGAGTTGATCTTCACCGCGCTGGCGGAACTCTCCACCCGCCAGATCGCCGAAACGGGCCAGGCCACCGGTATGCCGGAAAACGCGAAGGCCGGAAAGAAGGGCGGAAGAATTGCCAAAAGGGCGCGACTTGAACTGGAGCAGAAGACGGGGAAAAGCGTGGTGACCGGCGAAAACTTCCTGCCGCCTGCGAAGGCGCCCAGACGACTGAAGGACGGGAAACCATGAGCAACGACTTCTTCCCACCGCGCCCGACGTCACGGCCCACAATCTACGCCTACTCGGACACTAATCCTCAGTATGCGGGGTTGCTCAAGGTGGGCTATACGACCGTGGACGCGCAGAGCCGCGTGGCGCAACAATACCCGACGAAGAAGCCCGGCCCGCCGCCCTACCGGATCATGCTGAAAGAACCGGCAATGCGCAACGACGGGACGGTCTTCACGGATCATGAGGTCCACCGGATGCTGCGCATAAACGGCGTCAAGAATCCGGAAGGGGAATGGTTCCGCTGCGCGGTGGAGGACGTGAAGGCGGCGATGATTGCCGTGCGGACCGGGCAACTGAACGAGGAAAACCGGTCGCTGGATTTCCGGATGCGCCCGGAACAGGAAGCCGCGGTGGAGAAGACGGCGGTCTACTTCCGAAGTTTCCGCAAGGAAAACCGCGGCAAGCCACCGCATTTCCTTTGGAATGCAAAGATGCGTTTCGGGAAGACCTTCGCCGCCTATCAGTTGGCGAAGAAAATGGACTGGCGCAAGGTGCTGGTGCTGACCTTCAAGCCGGCGGTGCAAAGCGCCTGGGAAGACGACCTGAAGCAACACGTCGATTTCAAGGGCTTGCAGTTCATCAAACCCGGCGGCCTGACCTACGAAGAGGCCGACAAGAGCAAGCCCTTCGTCTGCTTCGGCTCATTTCAGGATTATCTGGGCAAGAACAAGAGCACGGGCGGCATCAAGACCAAGAACGAATGGGTCCACGCGACGAACTGGGATTGCGTGATCTTCGACGAATACCACTACGGCGCGTGGCGCGAGAACGCCAAGGAACTTTTCGAGGCGGAGGACAAGAAAGAGATCGAGTTCGGCGAGGGTGAAGGATTACAGGATTTTGACGAAGAGATCATGCCGATCACGACGGATCATTACTTGTATCTGTCGGGCACACCGTTCCGCGCCATCGCCTCGGGGGAGTTTATCGAGGAGCAGATATTTAACTGGACCTATTCGGACGAGCAGCGAGCCAAGGCCGAGTGGCCGGGGCCGGGCAACCCCTACGCCTGCCTGCCGCGCATGGTGCTGATGACCTATCAACTGCCGGACGCAATCCGGCAAATCGCCATGCAAGGCGAGTTCAACGAGTTTGATTTGAATGTCTTCTTCTCTGCCGAGGGAGTCGGCGACAAGGCAAAGTTCAAGTATGAGGATGAAGTCCAGAAATGGCTGGACCTGATTCGCGGCGCGTTCATGCCGACCAGCGTTGACAACCTGAAGCTCGGCGCGCAGAAGCCGCCGATGCCGTTTTCGGATGTGCGGCTGCTGAACGTACTTTCGCACATCTTCTGGTTCCTGCCGAGCGTCGCGTCGTGTCATGCCATGCGCAATCTGCTGGAGAAGAAGCAGAACCGGTTCTATCACGATTACAAGGTGATTGTGGCGGCTGGGAGCGCCGCCGGGATCGGCGTTGCCGCCTTGCCGCCAGTGCTGGATGCCATGGACGATCCGCTGGAATCGAAGACGATCACTCTGTCATGCGGCAAGTTGACGGCCGGCGTAACGGTGCGACCTTGGACGGGCATCTTCATGTTGCGCAATGCCTCCACACCGGAGACCTACTTTCAGGCGGCGTTTCGCGTGCAATCCCCCTGGACGGTTCGGAACCCGGACGGTACGAATCCCAATGAAGAAGAGATCATCAAGAAGGAATGCTATGTTTTCGACTTCGCGCCGGACCGTGCGTTGCGCCAGATTGCCGATTACAGTTGCCGCTTGAATGTGGACGAGGCCAACCCGGAGAAGAAGGTCGAGGAGTTCATCAGCTTCCTGCCCGTCTTGGCCTATGACGGTAGTTCCATGAAGCAGATTGACGCCGCCGGAATTTTGGACATGGCGATGAGCGGGACAACAGCAACGCTGCTGGCGCGACGATGGGAAAGCGCTCTGCTGGTGAATGTGGATAATGACACGCTCAGGCGGCTCATGGACAATCCCAAAGCCATGGAAGCACTGATGAGCATTGAGGGCTTCCGCAATCTGAATCAGGAGATCGAAACCATCATCAACAAGTCCGGGGCGGTGAAGAAGGCGCGCAAGGACAAAAACGACGAGGAAATGACGGCGAAAGAGAAAAAGGAGTTGACCGAAGAGGAAAAGGAATACAAGGGCATGCGGAAGCAGATTCAGGAAAGGCTCATCAAGTTCTCCACACGGGTTCCCATCTTCATGTACCTGACAGACTACCGCGAGCGGACTCTGAAGGACGTGATTACCCAACTTGAACCGGGTTTGTTCAAGAAGGTCACGGGACTGACCGTCAAGGACTTCGAGTTATTGGTCAGCCTGGGGGTGTTCAACAGCGCCCTGATGAACGACGCGGTTTACAAGTTCAAACGCTACGAGGACGCCAGCCTAAGTTACACCGGGATCAACAAGCACGAAGGCGAAGACATCGGCCTTTACGACACAGTCATCACCAGGACGGATGCGCTGAAAGTATTCGAGAATATGCCTGTGGGTGCGGGATACGGAAAATGAATGAATGGGCTAACAACCGCATCAACTCGGACTGGCAATTCCGCTGCGCTTCATTGCCAGCCGGTTATGCGGAGCGTTCTTCCCCTCGCTTCGCTCGGGGAAGAACCAGGAGTTCGAAACCGACCGCTTCGCGGCGGCTCAACTGCCTCATTAGGCTGCTCATTCAATCTCGGTGGCAATGAATGAACGATTACGTTGCTTTGATTTTAGGTTTTATCTGTGCTGGAATAGGCGGAGAGCTTTTTGTGCGAGGCGCCGTCGGCCTTGCACACTGGGCGCGGATTTCTCCGGGCATTATCGGTGCCACTGTTGCCGCCTTCGCCACCTCGAGCCCCGAGCTGTCCGTCGCGGTCAATGCCGGGATGGCTGGACAACCGCAAATTGCCCTCGGCGATGCGCTCGGAAGTAACGTGGTGAATGTCGCGCTGATCCTGGCGCTTGCCTTGGTCATTTCCGGCATCCAGAGCCCTCGTGACAGCGTGAAAAGAGATTTTCCTGTGGCAGTGTTGGTCCCGGTTATCACCGGCGTTCTTGTGCTTGACGGCGTGCTTTCCAGATTCGATGGCTTCCTCATGTTGAGCATATTTCTCGCGTGGCTGGTGGCCGCGGTCATTGAGGCACGCAAACAACGCAGTGCAGCAGAGGAGGTTCTCGGGGAGCATCGGAGGTGGTTTGCCGTGCTCTCCTGCATTGTCGGTCTCGGCTGCCTGATCGCTGCCGGCACTCTCATCGTGGCGGGAGCACGAGGCATCGCCATGGCCTTTGGCATCGAGGCATTCGTTATTGGGGCAACCATTGTGGCGGTGGGCACGTCCGTGCCCGAACTCGCCACAACCGTCATCGCCAAGCTGCGCGGACACGACGAGGTGGGCTTGGGGACCATCCTTGGCAGTAATATCTTCAACGGCGTTTTTATCGTGGCCGTGGCGGCCATTCTCTCCCCCATAACTGTCAGTTGGCGTGAGGTGGCTGTGACCTTGGTGTTTGGACTCGTGGCCCTGGTGTGCACGTACCCCACGCGCAGAGGCTTCATCGAACGAAGGCGGGGTGTCTTGCTGCTGGTGCTGTATGCTGTCTATCTCGCGACGATCCTTCAACGCCAAGCAGCCTAACCAAGCGCTGCACCTGACTGCTTACAGCGTCCGCTCCTGCGTCGCTCCCGCTTCCAGCAGCAGGTGAGCGCCAGCGTTCTTCCCCTCGCTTCGCTCGGGGAAGAACCAGGAGTTCGAAACCGACCGCTTCGCGGCGGCTCAACTGCCTCATTGGGCTCTGGAGGTTTAAATGCTATTGAAATGGACATCCCTTCTGTTCGTTTTTTTAATCGTTGGGTGCGTTGGAATCCCGGCAAACGTTACCCCTGTCAGCAATTTCAATATAGAGAAATATTTGGGGAAGTGGTACGAAATTGCCAGACTGGACCATTCGTTTGAACGAGGGTTAACCCGAGTGACGGCACATTACAGCCTGCGCGAAGACGGCGGTGTCAGGGTGTTGAACCGCGGTTACTCTGAAAAGGACGCCAAATGGAAAGAAGTTGAAGGAAGAGCCTACTTCGTTAATCAACCAGATCAAGGATATCTAAAGGTCTCATTCTTTGGGCCATTCTACGGTTCCTACATCATCTTCGAACTTGACCATGAAGGATATCAATATTCACTCGTGAGTGGTCCTGACAAATCGTACTTGTGGATTTTGGCTAGAAGACCTGAAATAGGCGATGAACTGAAGGAGAGACTTTTAAAAAAAGCGGCAGCGCTTGGCTTTTCCACAGAAAAACTCATATTTGTCACACATCAGTAGATGCCCAAGGAGGCAATACAGCCGAACGCTACGCTCCGGCTGATTTCTTCGTTAGATGTAAAAGGAGATAAACTAATGGCCGTTCCAGATTATCAGAGCGTGATGTTGCCGCTTCTTCAATTTGTGGCACAGAAAGGAACTGAAACAACAACCAGCGAGGCTGTTGAAGCTCTGGCAAAGGAGTTGGGCCTTACTGAGGATGATTTAAGGGAGATGTTGCCGAGCGGCATACAGGCAACTTTCGTGAATAGAGTTGGTTGGGCTTCAACTTACATGAAAAAGGCTGGGTTGCTCGAAGCAACACGCAGAGGATTCTATCAAATCACCGATCGTGGAAGAGATCTTGTTAAAAAGCAGCCGAAGATCATCAATGTAAAACTACTCAAGCAATACCCCGAGTTTCTCGAATTTCAACAACTCAAGGGCACCAGAAGCGACGATAAGGTTCCCCAATTAAAAGGGACATCAGACGTTTCACAAGCGACGCCATCAGAGGCATTAGAAGCAGCGTATGAAAATCTCCGTGACGAACTGGCAGATGAATTACTCACCAGGTTAAAGAAAATCTCGCCTGCCTTTTTCGAACGGGTCGTTGTAGAACTGCTTGTCAAAATGGGCTACGGTGGTTCACGTGCAGATGCAGGCAAGGCAATCGGGAGGAGCGGCGACGGTGGAATCGATGGCATCATAAAAGAAGATAAACTTGGCCTTGATGTTGTGTATATTCAGGCGAAGCGATGGGATAACAATCCGGTAGGCCGTCCTGACGTCATGCAATTTGCAGGCGCCCTTCAAGCTCAAAAAGCAAACAAGGGTATCTTTATTACTACTTCCAGATTCACTGATGATGCTCGGAGTTATGTTTCCCAGATTGGCAGTAAGATCGTCTTAATTGACGGTGAACAACTAACCGGCCTGATGATCGAGCATGATGTTGGCGTATCTACAGTTTCGCTATATCCGGTAAAAAAGATTGATAGCGATTATTTTGAAGAGAGCATCTAACAACCGCATCAACGCGGACTGGCAATTCCGCTTTGCTCCATTGCCAGCCGGTTATGCGGAGCGTTCTTCCCCTCGCTTCGCTCGGGGAAGAACGAGGCAGTTGAGCCGGAACTCCTGTCACCCTCGCTCCGCTCGGGCGAAGAACCAGGAGTTCGAAACCGACCGCTTCGCGGCGGCTCAACTGCCTCATTATCGGTGAGTAGGTGGTGAGGTAAGCTTTGGATAAGTACTTGATAGAGAAAAAGCAGGGTAGCCCACGCATCTTTCGCGTATCCAAGATCGCAGAATTTATTGAACTGGCTACATGGATATCCTCCGATGGGCAAGTTGTATTCCGGGGGCAAAGACGCGATCGGCCACTGATACCTTCTATCGGTCGAGATAAAGAGTCTAAGCGATGGTTTTATGTCGAAAAGAAGGTGTTTGATGAGTTTAAAAGAGAAGCTGTTCCACATTTAGAATTTTCTCCACAGAATAATTGGCAGTGGCTCTCTATCGCCCAACACAAAAGACTCCCAACACGCCTGCTTGACTGGACTAAAAGTCCACTTGTTGCTTTATGGTTCACAGTATGCTCACCTGCCTATAAAGAAGAACCAGGAATTGTCTGGGCTTATATTTACGAGGCAAAGGATGCTATAAGTTCAACGACAGATCTTCCAGCTATACTTTCCTCGCCGTTTGATATTGATAGAACCTATTTATATTTTCCTGAGCACGTATTCCCTTTCATACAAGCGCAATCCGGAGTTTTCACGATCCACCATAGGAAAACAGAAAACGATGAATTTGTGCCATTCGAGGATACGAAGGACTCGGATTTGTTTCTTTCAAAAATCGAGATCCCGGCAGATGCTTTTCCGACTATACGCTACCATCTATTCAGATTGGGTATCACGCCTTCATCCTTGTTTCCAGGAATATCCGGGTTGGTAGAGCGAATTAAATACGAAAATGAACCATGTGAAGATGAATTAAAACACGACGCCAAGACTTAGAAATTGCCATGAATATTATAAAAACCGATAATTGGAATTTTGAAAAAGGCAATTCAGCTTTTGGGTCTTTTCATGATATCAAGAAATTTGATTTAGCTGATACATTTTCACTGAAGTTGGATTGCCTCGATATTCATGACTTCTTCATTAAAACGACTGACAATTGTGAAAAAATGTTCACGGTGAAAAGTAGACGTAAAGTTGAAACAATTTTGTTCCATGATGATGTATCAATAGCTTTTAAAACAGGTGATAGAAATATATATATCCTGCAAAATAATAAACTCTATCGCATAAAACTGTCGGATATACCGGTTAAGCCACTAAAAGCAGTCGGCTATAAATTTAATAAATTAGTTCACTACTGTCCGGTTAAAATAGCGCGCCCTGTAGGCCATGTTCATGTGCAGCGAGGAGCCTGTCTGACCTGAGCGTCAGTATATCAATCAGCGTTTTCCGCTCAAAGAGCGTTTCACGTATTACGCGGCTGAGCTGAAG
>DATIKF010000325.1:0-2823 GCA_035477855.1 Dissulfurispiraceae bacterium | reverse complement strand
GATCAGTTCCGATACAATCATCGTTGGACTCCTTTCACCAAACCGCAAACTGTTTTCAGACAACAACTTGCAGTTCTACGAAAAGGAGTCCACCTCCGTCCAAATCACTCAGATCCTACGTAAACTCAAACCTGCACCCATAATTTCTCCGTGCAATATGGTCACCGTACAACACTCAGACAAGTAGCAGACCACAAGAGGACACACGCATCAATGTCTTTCCGGGGCAGCGTTCCTGACCCCAAAGTCGGCAGTCTTCTACAGAATTGTCGTCAGTCCTTGCCGAACCGCTGTCGGTACGCCATTGAGTCGATCATGTAATACATTGGGTTCCGGTACTGCTTAGGTAAGTTCCACGACGGTGCGTACAACGTCACAGAGAACTCGACGATTCCGCGTCGAGCGACGGCCCCACGATCATCCCCAGTGCTCCGGCGGCTGTAAGTTCCCGCGACCAGTCTGTTCCGCTGGCGCGTCGCGTTCCTTCCCTCAGGCGCATCCCGACGCCCTTTGAACTCCACGACCGACTGCACGCTCTCGTACCCCACAGCACCAAATCGGTACCCTGTCTTTCGGCCGGCCACCACTCCTTCGCAGTTCGGGGCTGTATCTTCCCGCCCAAGGCCGCTATAATGTCAAAGTAGTCAAATCGTCCCGTGGTCAAATGAGGATTCAGCATGAAGCGTCGCCGCAGAGAACCCAGCGAACAGGATATACCCGAAATCCCTCCCATCCCGGACGACCTGCGACTGCCGATTGAGACCTTGGTCAGACTCGCGCACATGTTCCGTGGTGTGTTCATGCAAGCTGCGGAAGGCAAGCCGCTCGAAGAAATATGGCAGGAGCAAGGCGAGTATCTCCTCTTGGGTGACAGAGTCCTTCAGGCATGGTTTGAATCTCTCCATCTTGAGCTTGACCCCTGACCGCCGGCGGCCTTCTCCGACACGCCCAGGTGCTCGTCCGCTTCGCGAATCTGACGGTATCCAGACAAGATCTGGCCGCTAGTTCGACGCCAGCCGCGCGCACCTGACACTTTCCCCCTGTAACAGCCCGGAGCCACCGCCTTCTGGGCGGCGCTAAAACGCTTCCTTGCCGCACGGTCCTGCGCTTGTGAAAGCAGTTCCCTTTCTTGTCTCGCTCGCCGAGGCATTGCGGCTGCAAGGTGCCGTGCCAGTCCGCTGCGCTGGCCTGTCACGTCCCTTGCGGTCGCCGCCTCAACCCCGGCTCGCTCGGCTGAGGAGGGACTTCCCTTTTCCGGAAGGGGGGCTGGGCGTTTTGTTCTTCAGCCGGGGGTGAAAGAACAAAACGCCGCCCCCCATTCCGGGGGAAAACGGCTTTTTTGATGGAGGGTATATGGAACAGAGTAACTTGAATCCCGAACGCGATGCTAACACGCCACGAATCTACGTAGCGTCTTTGTCCGACTACAACAATGGGCGTCTATACGGCCGATGGATCGATGCAGACCAACCTGCGGAGTCCATCCGCGAACAGATCGCCCAGATGCTTGCGGAGTCCAAGGAGCCGATGGCGGAGGAATGGGCTATCCATGACTATGCAGGCTTCGGCGACTTGGGACTGTCTGAGAGCGAGGATATTGACCGGCTTGCTGAAGTAGCCTTCCTAATCAAGGAGCACGGCGACGTGTTCGCTTCACTGCTCGCATATCTGGGCGGGACCTCTTCTGTTGACCATGCAAGGCGGTATATGGAGGAAGGCTATCGCGGCGAATACGACAACCTTACGGACTACGTTCAAGAGCTTATCGAAGACTGTTACAGCGACGTACTCAAGGGCTTGCCCGACTTCATCAGGTACCACATCGACTATGATGGTATCGCCCACGATATGGAGTTGAACGGGGACCTGCTCACCTTCGAATGTGACGGAAAAGTCCACATCTTTGATGGTCAAGTCTGAGTAGCGAGTCAACCACAGCCGCCCCGCCCAGGGGCGGCGATCTCCGCACGCACCAGCCCGACCGACCGCCGCCGCAAACTACGCCGCAAGCTCCCCACAGTCAGACAAGAATTCCTGCCCCATGCCCGGAAGCCGCGAGTCTTCCCCGAAATCCAGCCTCTTGAGCTTCACCCGAGCGAGGTCTTCTTGTTCCTGCGTTATGTGATGCCACAAGCCCCGGCGGTACATGGCCGCGAAGAATCCGCACGGATTCCGCTGGCCCGCCTGCATGGCTCGTTCGGCGGCCGCGAACCATTTCAGCCGGGCTGAAACGGTTCGCGGCATCAGCCCCGCCGCCGTTGCTTCATCGTACAGCCGGTCAAGGCGTCCGGGATCGTGGAGGTCCTCCACGGTAATGTTCCCGAGACACGGTTTGACTCTTTGCGTTGTTCGTGTTTCAACACCAGCCGCGTCGAGTTCTTGGTTTCTTGATTCCGTAAGGAGTTCTCTGTCAATTATAGGGGGTGGTGATTTCTGCTCGGACTGGACCTTCAGGGGTGGCGTTTCCGTACGGGATTGAATGACCTGCAGGCCCCAAAGAAGGTTGATTTCCACAGGCAAGCCCCACCGGTTCAACGACGTTTGTGAGCCTTCGCCCGCCACCAGCCAACCGGCACGAACAAGCTGACCCCTTGCTTGCTTCACGTTGCGAAGATCAAGCCCGAACGTGTCGGAAATCCAGGAGCATTTCGCACGGCCGCCGCTGCAACACACCCCGCTTCGGTAGTAGACCCTCCAGTTGCATAAGGCACTCCGTCAAGTCTTGCGAATGTGCAGTTTTCATCGGGAAAGAGGCGTGGATTCGTAACCGAGGAGCCGATTCGTAAATCTCACCACAGGTGAGGTTCAGATTCGGCAAGAGAA
>DATIKF010000323.1:0-2323 GCA_035477855.1 Dissulfurispiraceae bacterium | reverse complement strand
ATGTAATATGGGATCAGCGGTCAATCGGAACTATTTTCGATTTAGGCATGGCCTTCGCCCTACAGAAGCCGGTTCGGATTATTTATCTCAACACAAAAACATTTCCAAATTTTCTGAGTCAATACGCGATCAATGAGGGGGCGACTATATGATGGACGATTACAGCCATATATTCATGCTTGAAAGTGAGAATCAGGCATTGCGCGATGAGATAACCATGTGGAGGTATCGCATTACTGTCGAGGATCGCCTGCTCCATTACATCCCCGCCGCCGTGATTGACGAGTGCGTGGCTGTGCTCGATCACGGCGAGGTCAAGCATCCGGGCGAGGAATGGAAGAAGGTGTCGCCGCACATTCACATGCTGGCTGCCGAGGGACACATCAATCAACTTTCGATTGAGGGCCGCGAGCGCGAGGAAGAAAGCGGCTGCTATCACTTGGCCCACGCGCTCGTCAGGTACATGATGGCGCTTGCTCAGTTCATGGGGGCGGCGAAATGACGTGGATTATCACCGTGCTTTCAATCGTCGGCGTCATAGCAAATATTTACAAGCGTTCATGGTGCTTTCTGATATGGGCGTTCACAAACGCGGCATGGGCTGTGATTGATTTCCATCATGGGTTATATGCGCAATCGGCATTGTTCACGGTGTATTTTGCGCTTGCGATTTTCGGGTTGTGGAAATGGGCGATGGAGAAGAAATAAAATGATATACAGGGACCACTTCCAAAACTTTAAGCAGTATAATATACCGAAGGCCCAACTTGTTATTGCCGACATACCCTATAATATCGGAGACAACGCCTATGGATCAAACCCGTCTTGGTATGTTGATGGCGACCGCAGAAACGGGGAGAGTAAGCTTGCGCATAAATCGTTTTTCGATACCGACAAGAATTTTAACATAAACGAGTTTTTCCATTTCTGTTCAAAGCTGATAATCAAGGAGCCAAAAGAGAAAAACAGGGCGGGGTGCATGGTAGTATTTTGCGAGTTCGAACAGCAATTTTCTTTGATCGATCTCGCCCGGAAGTATGGTTTCATGAATTACATCAACCTTGTTTTCAGAAAAAACTTTTCCGCGCAGGTGTTGAAGGCCAATATGCGTATTGTGGGTAACTGCGAATATGCCATGCTGTTTTACCGCGACAAGCTGCCAAAATTCAACAACCGCGGCAAGATGGTCTTCAATTGCTTTGATTGGCAGAAGGACTCCGGGCCTAAAATTCACCCGACACAAAAGCCTATTGCCGTACTCTCGCGTTTGATTGATATTTTCACGGACGAGGGTGATGTCGTGATTGACCCTGTTGCAGGGAGCGGCAGTACAATTATTGCCGCCCATGAAATGAACCGGCGCGGGTACGGGTTCGAAATCAAAAAGGAATTTTACGACAAGGCGATGGCTTGGCTTAATGAAACCACGTCGCAAGCAAAACTTTTTGGCCCACCCCAGCGAGCAAGGGCCGCGAGGTAAAACATGAACCCAAAAGTCCAAAAACTCATCGACGAATTCGGCCTCCGCGAGCAGGCGGCGGTTGAGATCGTGGCGATGACAGAGAACTCACTCCGCGCGAAGGTGAGGCGCATCCCCTGCGAGGTGTGGTCCCGTGTGGTGGGTTACATGCGTCCTACGAGTCAGTGGAACCCCGGCAAGCGCGAGGAGTTTGTCGAGCGCCGGGAATACAAAGTCAACGGCGGACGGTATGAGCCGGAGGAGAGAGGTTGAAAGAACCAATAACCGCATACGTTATTATCTCAGACATTCACGCCGGGTGCCAGCTCGGTATGTACCCCTGCAATCTCGCAAGCGGAGAGTTATTGCTCGACGAGGGAGGGGAGTACACTCCGAACGCTATTCAGCGCGGAATGTGGGCATGGTGGGAAGAGTTCTGGGGTGAGCACGTCCCGGCAATGACGAATGGCCTGCCGTACGGTGTGATCGTCAACGGCGACTCGCTTGACGGTAAACACCATGATGCGGTGCACCAGATCACACACAATCTATCCACGCAGCAAAGGATCGCCGAGGCCATACTCAGACCGATAGTGGACCTGTGCGAAGGCCGGTTTTACATGATCCGGGGAACCGAGGCCCACGTCGGACCGTCAGGCCAGCAAGAGGAAATGCTCGCTTCCGCGCTAGGTGCGGTAAAGTCAGATATCGGACAGTCAGCGAGGCATGAACTCTGGAAGAAGATAGGCAGTCACATGGTACACATCGCGCACACGATCGGCGGCACGTCGTCTCAATCGTATGAGTCTACCGCTGTCCATAAGGAATATGTCGAAGCATTGGCCGAGTCCGCGAGGTGGGGAA
>DATIKF010000322.1:0-1710 GCA_035477855.1 Dissulfurispiraceae bacterium | reverse complement strand
GATCAGTTCCGATACAATCATCGTTGGACTCCTTTCACCAAACCGCAAACTGTTTTCAGACAACAACTTGCAGTTCTACGAAAAGGAGTCCACCTCCGTCCAAATCACTCAGATCCTACGTAAACTCAAACCTGCACCCGCAGTTTATCGCTTGGGGGTCGCCGGCATGGAGGGGTGTTGCACGCCCCTTCGCGACGTTCGGCCCTGCGAGCGAACGCCTCGTTCGCGTCCAAGCCGGAGGCCGCAACGCGAGAAACTCCCCTTGCACGACCGTTTCGGGCGTGCCGCTCCGGAGGTTGCGGCGATCCCCCGCAGTTCCGTGATGAACGACAATTCTCTTGTCGGTGAAGAATTGGGTTGACATCGGTTCGTGTGCGAACTATATTGCGTTGGTTTCAAGAACGAACCGTGTTGGGAATCGCCATGGCTGACGTCAGAAAAATCGCAGCGCAGATCGGCAGGATCCGGGAGAAGGCCAATGCCCTGATCGAAGCTCAGTTGAAGGATCGGGGAATCCAGGGGATCGTCCCGGCCCACGGGCCCGTGCTGGCCTTTCTCTTGCAGCAGAAGGAACCGGTCCCCATCAAGGCCGTGGTCGAGAGCGTCGGACGGGTCAAGTCGACGGTGACCGTCACGATCGGGACCCTGGAAAAACACGGCTATCTTCGCAAGCTCCCCAGCGACACGGATCGTCGCGTCACGTATGTGGAACTGACCCCCAAGGGACGCGGGCTCCGGAAGGACTTTGAAGAGATATCTCAGACGTTGCGGAACAAGCTCTACGGCGACATGAGCCCAAGGGATCGCGAACGCCTGGCCAAACAGTTGGACCAGATCGAGGGGAACCTGAGCGCATAGTTTTTTTGTGTCAATAGTTCGTGGGCGAACTAGTGTCTTTAAGAGAAGGCAGGCTGATGTCAGACCTGTCGAAGCAAGAAGGAACCGTAATCGCAATTTGAACAGGAGCAGAAAATGGAAAAGACAGGAACCAACTACCGAATGGCGTCGATCGGGGACATCCGCACGCTCGGGCGAGTGACGCTCAAGGACGCGCTTGCGCTGACCGGCTCGGAGATCTCCGTCAATGAACTGCCGGCGGGAGTCAGCGTGCCGTTCGTACACAGTCACAAGCGGAACGAGGAGGTCTATATGATCCTAAAAGGCAAGGACCGGTTCTATATCGACGGCGAGGAGTTTGATATCGAAGAAGGCAACGTCATTCGCGTTGATCCTGCCGGTGCAAGGTGCTTGAAAGCCGACGACAAGACTGCGATGCGGTACCTCTGCATTCAGACGGAGGCGAACAGCCTGGTCCAATTCACCCAGGGCGATGGGGTCATCCTGGAAGCCAAACCGAGTTGGCTGACGTGAGCTGACGGTGTGTGAGCGTCTCAAAGTGTCCCTGAAATGCCGTGAAATAAGGAGGTTCTCCCATGATTCGAAATCTATCCGTCACGATGCTGCTGTTTGGTCTCGTTCTCTTTGCGACGGCCGCCTCGTCTGCCCAGCCCTTTGCTCCCCAGGAGGGGTTGTGTTACGTGAAAGAAATCGGCGGCGTGAAGTTCCACGTTTACCCTCCAGTTGCATAAGGCACTCCGTCAAGTCTTGCGAATGTGCAGTTTTCATCGGGAAAGAGGCGTGGATTCGTAACCGAGGAGCCGATTCGTAAATCTCACCACAGGTGAGGTTCAGATTCGGCAAGAGAATCGG
>DATIKF010000321.1:0-12513 GCA_035477855.1 Dissulfurispiraceae bacterium | reverse complement strand
ACTCTTGATGCAAAATGCACTGCCAAAAACGACTCTCTCAGAGGCTCAAGAATCGAAAAACTCGGGTCAATCCATGTCAGAACATCCCCCGAAATTGACCCTGCTGAGCCGCAGAGGGACTTTTTCAGCAGCCTGCTAATGTTTCTTCCAGCCGTTCAAGCTGCGCCGCATCGGTAAACGTCGCGGCACGAAATCGTATTTGTAGGGGCGCCGCTTGCTGCGCCCTGTCGTGGTTCGCCCCGCCGTGCCTGATCCGGCCATTCGCGTGCGCCCGGTCGTCAACAGAAGCGGACAGGGCAAGCCCTGCCCCTACGATTGTTTTCGTATTTGCGGGCAGAGCAAACGGCGTTTTCTCGATCAACAGAATCGACGGGTACGTGGTGGCATCAAAGATCGGCAGGTCGCCGAAATCTATCACCACCTTCGGCGTCGCCTCGCCAGCCAGCAGTTTGCGGGTGTTCTTGCCGTACCCCGCCCGCATGAATTTGTTGGGCGCTATGAAGCAGAGGTGGCCGGAGGGCTTCAGTATCTCAAGCCCGCGTTTGTAAAAGTAGGTGTACAGGTCTGCCGTGCCGCAGTAGAAGGCGGCAAACTGCCTTTGCAGGGCGGGTTTTGAATCCTTTATCGCTTCCTGCCTTACATACGGCGGATTGCCGATCACCACATCAAACCCGTCCGTTACCCCGAACATCCACTCCGTATCGAAAAAACCTGCCGAGGCGTTCTGGTCGTAAGGGTTCCAGTGCGCCAGTTGTTCCGTAGTGGCACGGGGGAAGCCGTCCTGCTCAAGCAGCCCAGAGACTTCTGCCCTCAGGCGTTCATCGGCCTTGCGGTATTTCTCTTTGGTCTGCGGCGTGCGTGCGGTAAAATGGCGCTCGCGGACTTCTTTCAGCTCTTTTTCTTTCTTGTCTATTTCGGGGTTCCGCAACAGCAGCTGCGCCGGTTTCTCAATGCCGATCAGCGTATTTGCCGCGACAAACTTTGTCTCAAGGTTCGGCAGGGGGCGAACGCCGAGGTTCGCTCTGTCCGGGTTGATCTGCTGGTCAACAATCAGGGAGATGAAGAACCGCAGCTTGGCTATCTGCACGGCTATGGGCTGTATGTCCACGCCGAAGATGCAGTTTTCTATCAGGTAGAGCTTGCGGCCATAGTCCGAGGCGTTGTTCTCGAAGGCATCGTCAATATCGAGCAGCCGCTTCTGACGCTCTTCCTGCTCTCCTATGCGGTATGCTTCTTCGGTTTCCTTGATGGCCTTCTGGCGCTGCTTTTCGCGCCACTTGTCATTATGCGGGTCGAGCTTGCCGAGTATGAAGGCGAGCTTGTGCAGTATGCCCATCGGAAAGGCGCCGGAGCCGCAGGCGGGGTCGAGTATCTTCAGTCCGTCAATAGCGTCAATCAGCGAATCGCCCTCTGCATCTATGAACATGTGCTGCTCTTCCGTGTACGAAAGCAGGTGGCGTATGCGGGTATCGCCGTCGGCCAGGGCAACCTTGCTCTGCAGGCTGGCGATGAGCGATTCATCGACCATGTAGTTGACTATTTCTCTCGGCGTATAAAACGAGCCGGTCTGCTTGCGGGCGGTGCTCTGGGTTTCAGGGTTATAGCTTGCGAGCAGGTTTTCGAAGACCTTGCCGAGGAGTTCAGGGTCGAGCGCTATTTCTTCTTCGACAGGGGTGTTTTCATCAACCGTGAATTTGTAGCTGTCAAGGATGTTTATAAGCCCTTTTACCTTGTATGTTTTATTCCTGGTACCGTATATCCCGTTCAGGTCAACAGGCTGTTCAGCGGCAAAGAAGAGATGGTCGGGGACTTTGAGCGCGTTGTCATGCCGCTCCGAAAAGCCGTCTATGCGCAGGGCGATGTCCTTGCCGTCCACCTTGATCGTCTTGTCGAGGCATTCAAACAGTCCGCCGTTCAGAAAGGGGATGTTCTCGAAATATGCGTTCAACGCCTCGTTGGGTTTTGAGAACAGTTCCGCATACCTGAAGACATTGTGAATCATGTAGTGCTGGTCTCTGCCCTCCTGCCGCTTGCCCCTGAACTTGCGGCTGCCGGGCTTGTCCTTGTTCATCTCGGTATTGAGCGTGGCGAAGAAAAGGTTCTGGAGAATTGCCTTGTAGTAAGTGCTCTGGTTTCGGTCACTGTAATTGATGATCTGCTTAAGTTTTAGCTGATTGAACAGGTCGTCGGGCACAAGGCCTTTTTCCTTGATGAACCAGATAAAGATAAGCCGCGTGAGCAACCGGATTACGCCAGTTGCATTGCGCACATCCCTGTTTTTTTCCGCATCGGCGGGGAATTCGACCTGCTGCACTGCCCAGAAGTACCAGTTGGCGAGTTCGCGGTAGAAGCGTTTGTTCAGTTCCGAAGTATCGAGCGTCTTTTGCCACGCCTTGTGCAGGGCGACAAAGTTGGCAACTGAGTAATCCTTTGCCAAACCATCGAGTGAGAGGTCCGACAGTATTTCGATATGCGCCCGGTGGGGCTTTGCGATGTTGATGTCCTTGATGAGTGTGACTTTTTCGAGCACGTCCTTTGCGCCTTCGCGCTTATGCAAACGGCGGTCTATTATCGCTATTGTCAGGCAGTCGCCATATCTGAAGAAGACCATCGCCGGCATCGGGGTAAGGCGGTTGATCTCTCTCGTGATCTTTACCAGATCGCCTCGTGTATAATTGCTGCCGGTCAGGGCGAGGGCAAAGAAGAGGTATGATTCGATGATGGTGTTATCGACCTGTTTTGCTTCAAAGAGGGAATGTATCTTCTTGATGTCGTCATCGGTGAGCTGAAAGATAATATCCACAGACTGCCAGTCAGCTTTCTTTATCTTGTTTTCATCAGTCCTGCCGGCATCGAAATACTCCGACAATCCTTCAAACGTATTCGGCGTGAGCTGAAATGTCCGGTCACTTGAGTAGCCGAGCACGTTCAAGAGCGCTTTGGCGTTGTCGCGCAGTTGACCGGAAGCGAACCCGGCAAGGGAGGTCTGTATCTGAGTTTTCAGTTCGCTCATTTTTTCATCTCCCCAAGCCTGTAGTCGATGGGGTCGATGCAGGCGTCATAAGTCGCCCTGTCGATCTTTATCCAGTCTGTCCCGTTTATCCCCCTTGCCTTCTGCACTGTAGGGCTGACCGGAAAGGCGCATGACAGCTTGATCCAGCGATCATGCAGTATCGATATCTTTTTTACGTCCTCGACTGCTTCTGACAAATCCTGATCCTGGCTGAAGATCAGGCATACATCGTATTTATTGTCGAGCGCATAACGCACCACATCAAGGGCTATGCGCACATCTATCCCTTTTTCCTGCCCCACTGCCGCCACACAGCTCGTGCCGTCGGGCAATGCGATTGCCTGGTTTCGGTAACGCAATTGGCGCGAAAATGTTTTTATTCCCCTCGTGCCCATGACCGCCATTTTAGCGGTCCAGAAGTGATTCCAGAATGGCTTGTCCATCACGGAGGGCACGCCAGTATAAAAATGAATTTCGCTGACCTGCCAGGATCTTGCAGCACAGACATGTTCAGCCAGCTTCCTGGGATCGAAATTGGGATATTGATAACCGAAGGCTGCCTTTGCATGGTGGAACAGGTTCTGTCCATCGATAAATACGAAGGCTCTCTTTACCGGAGGTTCAACAGGCATGCCTCCTCCTCAGACAAAAAAATAACCCCGCCAGAGGCCTTTCGGCTGATCCGACGGGGGGCAAATAATACCGTCAACTTCTGATTTAGCATGATATATCCCGTTGATTTTGTCAATAGGGCAAACCCGGGTTTGCAAAGACGGCTATGCTTCATTACACTCTCCTTTGATAACAAGCCATGTAATCAGTTCAAAGTCGTCAGCATCCTTTACTTGTGCCGCCTGTGTCGGCAGCTTGCCGCCTCTGCCGGCAAGCAAGTCGCCCACGGAGCGCTTCCTGAAGGTATGGACAATGGAGTCGATGGCGCGGGTAAGAAGTCCGGAATATTTCTCCATGCGGCTGCCGTTATCGGTTTCGGCGTCGAACAGCCCGCAAAGGGTTTCGCAGGAAGCCGTCTGGCCTGAACAGAGATGGCGATAGATTTCGAGTATCTGTTTCGGCTGGGCAAAAGTGAAACGCACGTTACCGTCATCCCTGATATAGACCAGAAAATACGGCTGGAGCGGATTGACTGCGCCGGAGCCGCTGCCCGATGCAAGCGGCACCGGGGTGATGTGTTTCAGGCAGAAGATAACACCGGGCGCGATGATCTTTACCCCGGTATCAGGCGGCACAACCGCATAGAGTCCGTCCGGTGCATCCTTGAGCATGTCTTTGTTGGCATTGAAGTAATTGACCAGATCCTGACGAAAATCGTCGAGCGTGAATTCAGTCAGAGAAATGTCATCCTCGTTCAGTTCGTCCATGTCGAGTATCTCTTCCTGCAGTCGCTTCAACTGCCGGTCGCGATAGCGCAGCTGGTCGCTCACAAGTTCTTCGAGCGGAGCATTCTGCAGAAGATTGTCGTCGGTGGTTGTGGTAATGTCCACAAGGGCCATTCGAGCCTCGCCCGATGCTTCAGGCTGATGTAGCGGTCAAGATGCGGCGTGGGCCAGAAATTGACCAGACGCACTTCAGTGTTGGGACTTTTCAGACGATCAATACGCCCAAAACGCTGGATAATGCGCACCGGGTTCCAGTGGATGTCGTAGTTGATGACCATGTCGCAGTCCTGAAGGTTCTGGCCTTCGGAGATGCAGTCGGTGGCGATGAGCAGGTCTATCTCTTCATCCTGCGGCATGGATGCGATCATGGCCCGCTGCTTGGACTCCGGCGAGAAATTGGTGAGTATCTGGTTGAACTCGGTCGAACCAAGCGTGGCCTTGTTCTGCCCGTTACCGGTGACAAGGGCGGCATGGATACCCAAAGCCTTCCGCACCCAGCCGGACAGCGCATCGTAGAGATATGCTGCTGTGTCCGCAAAGGCTGTGAAGACGAGAACTTTTCTGTTCGGCGCGCCGTCTTTGCGTTGCGAAGGCTGTTGGACCTTCTGTGCAATCCTGGTTTTGAGTTCCCTGAGTTTGGCGTCGCGCTCTACTCCAATGTCTTGGGCATCCAGATAGATGGTGCGAAGCTGTTTCCGGTCTTCATGAAGAGCCTTGAGCCAATCGTCAAGCCGCAGATGCGCCATTTTGAAGGTAAGTTTCTTGCCGACTTCCAGCGCCTGGCTCATTTCCTCATCATCCAGATCGTCAGCAGCGATGGTTGCAAGATCAATCTCGGGATTCTCTGCCTGAAAAGCCTTGAACCGCTCGATCCGCTCTTCAATATCCTTTATCTTATCGAGAGTTCTTTTAAGAGTGAGCGTAAAGGAATAGACCGAGCTTTCGAGCCGCTTCAGAAAGCCTACCTTCATCATGCCGATCAGGAAGCCCTCACGCTGACTCTGGGTGAAGTTTCCGACTTTCTTCTCGTATTCAGCCACGAATTCAGGCTTTACAAACTCTGAAGGGTTGAAGAGAGAGAGCTTATACCGGTTGATCTCGTCATTCAGCCGGTCATAATCCATGAAAAGGTTCTGGGTGTCAAGTTCCGGATAGATAGACTCCGGCTTTGCACGCTCCGGGAATCCGCCAATTTCCTGCAGACTGGCTTTGTAGTATCGCTCTATATGCCGTCGGGAGCGGGAGATGGTAAGGGCGTCGAGCAGTTTGAAAAAGTCGGATCCCAGACGGTCAAGCAGGGCGCCGATAGTGCGGCCCTGCGGCCTCTGTTTGGCCCATGTTGCAAAATGCGTCTGCGCCTGACGAAGACTCTCTTTGACATCCTCTATGCCAACCTTGTCGCGGAATGCGGCATTGGCCTGTTCGTCATGCACGACATCTCCGCCCGCAATGATGGATATCTGATTGCGAAGATCAGTGAGGGTATTGTTGACGGGCGTTGCGGACAGCAGCAGCACCTTGGTGCGAACGCCGGAGCGGATTATGTCATGCATAAGCCGTTCATAGCGGCTCAGCCTCACAATCTCGCCCGATTCATCCCGCTTGCCTTTCGTGTTGTTACGGAAATTGTGCGATTCGTCAATGACGACAAGATCATAAGCGCCCCAGTTGAATGTGCCGAGATTGATCCCGCACGATTCGCTTTTTTCACGACTCAGATCGCTATGATGGAGCAAGGTGTACCCAAAGCGGTCTTCGGGAAATGGATTCAGGAGATTGCTCGTGTGCGCTTGGTAGGCAGACCAGTTCTCCCGGAGCTTCTTGGGGCAGAGCACCAGCACCCGTTCGTTGCGCGTCTCGAAGAATTTGATGACAGCCAGGGCTTCATAGGTCTTTCCGAGACCGACGCTGTCGGCAAGTATGCAGCCGTTGTGCGTGAGAATCTTGTTGATGACGCCTTTTACGCCGTCTTTCTGAAAGTCAAAGAGCTTCTTCCAGACCTGACTCTCGAAAAGCGATGTCTTGCCGAGTCTGTTTTCGATCTCGGTGTTGTCTTCAAGATACTTCTCAAACAGATGAAAGAGTGTCTTGTAGTAAAGAAACTCGGGGGCGTGGTTCTGATAGAGCTGTTCAAGATATGCGAGAACCTCTGCCTTTACATCGCGGACAAGGGTTTCGTCGTTCCAGAGTTCATCGAACCATGCCTTGAGGTCGCGGCGGTCACGATTGCTGTCGACTTCAAGATTCAGCTCGATATTGTTGCCGTTGGAAGCAAGCCCCAGCCCGCGCACAGTAAAGTTCGAGCTGCCCAGAATGGCCTCTTCAACGCCATGATTGGCAATGTGATACATCTTGCCGTGAAGAAACCCCTCGCGGGTCACCGTTCTCACATCGACCTTTTCCCGCATCCAGTCGGCACAGGCGCGGGCAACACGTTTCTGCTCAAGCCTGTTGTTTAACGCCAGCTGATCATTTTCTATCCTGAAAGCTTTTCTCTGTTTTTTCTCGGGATCGAGCCCCTCCAGAAAACTCGGTTCGCCGAAAAGAAACCTGAGATGACGGGCCTGCTCGAGTTCCCTGCTGAGAGCTTCATACGCATAGATCGTGAAAAAAGCGGAAACAAAGGACAGCTCACTTTCAGGACGAATTTTCTCCCGAAGAAATGAAGCGACCGTACCTCGAGTCGGACGGTTGTCTCTTATGCCTGATGCGTTGGAGCTGCTGGTCATTCTGCCCTCTTGATCGCTATTGTCTCAGTGTTGGAACAAGGCCGTCTTTTCAAGCTGAATTCGCCCCCCACCATTATATACCAGACCCCCAGCCTGCTTCACCAACCACTTACTCGCGCAATAACTGGCAGAACTATCTGACACGGGCCGCCGAAAAAGAGCCTTGCCCCCCTATTTCCTGCTTTTGGCCTTTGGCTTCTGGGTTTTGGGAGCTAAGAGAGGATTAAGTTTGCCGGAGGCTTCGGCGAACGATTGTTGATGGGCATGGCAGAGCGCAAGGGCGAGTGCATCGGCGCTGTCAGGAGAAAGTACATGACGAATGCCGAGAATCTGGCGCACCATTGCCTCGACCTGTGCCTTCTCTGCCCTGCCGTATCCGACGACCGCTTTTTTCACCTCAAGGGCGCTGTACTCATGCAGGGGCTTGCCGCTCTGCGCAACCGCCAAAAGGACAACTCCGCGAGTATGACCGAGCGTGAGCGCCGATTTAGTGCTCTTTGCAAAAAAAATACGCTCAACCGCAATAGCATCAGGCGTGAATTCCGAGATGACGTCCTGCAGCGAACAGAACAGCTCCAGGAGGCGTACTTCAAGCGGTTTTTTGGCAGGCAAAACAATGCGCCCGGACGCTCCGTAAGCAATACGTTTTGACTGATCTGTGTTTGATCGTCCCGGTGCCTGAACTGTTTTTTGAGCCGATTCAGCAACTACAACCCCGTAGCCGCAATAGACGCTGCCCGGGTCAATACCGAGAATCTTCATGAGTTACGGGGAGGCTTTTGCCGAGCTCGCCTTGCGCGGTGCCTCAAAGAGGATCTCTTCAACCATCTGGCAGATAACATGCGCAAGGGTAATGTGCGTTTCCTGAACACGAGGGGTGTCTTCGCTCGGAACCACAAAAGCGATATCACACTTGCCCGCAAACTTTTCGCCCTTGGCACCGGTGAATCCGATGGTTTTGATGCCCTTCTTTTTTGCCACATCAATCGCCTTGAGGATGTTCTTTGAATTGCCGCTGGTTGTAATCGCAATGGCGATATCACCCGTATCGCCGAGCGTTCTCAGCTGGCGAGCAAATATCTCAACAAAGTCATAGTCATTCGCAATCGAAGTGAGAACCGCGACATCGGTATTCAGCGCAATAGCGGGCAGCCCGGGGCGATCCTTCTTGAATCGGTTGACGAACTCCGCGGCAATATGAGAGGCATCGCAGGCGCTTCCGCCGTTGCCGAAGAGCAGCAACTTTTTGCCTTCACCGAACGCATCGGCAATCAGGCGGGATACGTCCGCAATCCTGGTGAGGTTCGCATTGCTGAACTCTTTCTTTACGGCAACGCTGTCTTCAAAAGCCTTGAGAATTTTCTTTTCCATAGGAGTGATAGTTTACCGAAGGGGGAAATGAACGGTCAAGAACTGAAAATCGGAGATAACTTGTCGTACGTTGCCATAATATGCTCCACAATAATACGAACCTCACCGACCGAAGCCATAAAGTTTGCGTCGCCGCCCCAGCGCGGAACGATATGTGCGTGCAGGTGTTCTTCAATGCCGGCTCCTGCAGCTTTGCCGATGTTGATACCGACATTGAACCCTTCCGGACGAAAGGCTTTTTTCAGACAGTCGACGCAGAATCTGGTCAGCACATTCATCTCGGCCAGCACCTCATCGGAGAGTCCGTCAAATGATGATGTGTGGAAATAGGGAACTACCATGAGATGCCCGTTGTTGTAAGGATATTTGTTCATGATGATGTAACAGGTTTTCCCGCGATGCAAAATGAGATTGTCCCGATCGTTACTCTGAGACGGAAGCATGCAGAATATGCACTCCTTCTCTTTTGCGCCAAGGATGTAGTCGATGCGCCATGGTGCCCAGAGCGCTTTCACCGCTCTCCTTTCAGCTCTCTCAACCGGGAAAGGCCTGACTGAGCGTCTTCCCATACAAGCCACTTGTCTTTTGGATTTCTGAGAAGATAAGCAGGATGGAACGTCGGCATGACCGGCACGCCATGATACTCAAACCACTTGCCGCGCTCCCGCATAATAGAAAACTTCGTTATCGGCATCGGCGGCTTTATAAGATTGTATGTTGCTACCTTGCCGAGCGAGATGATGATTTTCGGTGCAATAATCCTGATCTGTTCATTCAGGAAATGGGAGCAGGCGACTGTTTCGTCCGTCTCAGGGTCACGGTTCTGGGGTGGTCGGCACTTAACGATATTAGCAATATACACATCTTTCCTCTGAAATCCCATCTTCTCGATCAGCTTGGAAAGCAGCTGCCCCGCATCGCCCACAAACGGGCGCGCCTGAATATCTTCTTCCCGACCCGGCGCTTCCCCGATGAATATGATGTCCGCATTCGAATCCCCTTCGCCAAAAACTATATGCGTCCGCCCCCCCGAAAGCTTGCAACGCGTGCAGTCACCCATCTCCCGGCGCAGTGCGAGCAGGGCGGCATCACTTTCAGTGCAGACACCGGAATGCCCGCCCTGTGCTATTTCAGCACAGGACTCTTCAGGAGACAGAACCGTCACGGCACGCCGCTTCTCCAGCCTGAACGGCAACGCATCAAAGCCGAACTCCCGGTAATAATCCAGAACTGTCGCAAGCTGTTTTTTCATGACGAACTGCTCGTCTCCTGAGCGCTTCTCCAGAACCCTTTCCTTACCGCTCGCCCCACTTCAGCTTCGAGCGAATCACCTCAAAATAATCTCGACAAAACGGCATGATAAACTGTGTCTTACACTTGCATTTGTGAATACGCACGATATCGCCTCTTTTCAGCGGAAAGCCCTGCTGACCATCCAGCGTAAGATAGACATGCTCGCTTTCCGAGCGCAGCACTATTTCGACCGTCGCTCCGTCAGGCAGCACAATCGGGCGATTTGTCAGTGTATGCGAGCAAATCGGGGTGAGTACAATACAGTGAAGTGTCGGATAGATAATCGGCCCCCCTGCCGAAAGCGAATATGCCGTTGAACCGGTCGGCGTTGCAACAATGAGACCGTCGGACTTAAAGTTCGTCAGGTACGATCCGTCGACCAGAGTCTCCAGATCCATAATCCGCGCAAGAGCACCCTTGTTGATAACAACATCGTTCAGCACCGTAAAGTGCTCAATGCCGACTCCGTTGCGCAGAACATCGGCACCGAGCATGATGCGTTCTTCCAGTTCATAACGGCCTGCAAGAACATTCTCAAGCGCCTCAAAAACCTGCTCCTTGGTTGCTTCTGTGATAAAACCGAGACCACCAAGATTTACGCCGAGGATTGGGGTCTGACGTTCTCCCATGAGCCGTGCAACGCCGAGCATCGTACCGTCACCGCCAAGCACGACGACAACGTCGGCACGGGCTGTTATCTCTTCGGGGGTGAATCCCTCAACGCCGAGCGCCCTGGCCATCTCCGGCTCGACACAGACGGAGCAGCCCCTCTCACGGAGCCAGGGGTATATCCGGCGAATGATTTCGAGCGGCTCAGAACGCCGTGGCTTGCTGATAATTCCGATGGTTTTCATTCAGCTATGAAAATCTCCCTCTCTGCTTCAGACAGTTGCTTTATCCTGATATCAAGTGCTCCATCCGGCAGTTCATTCAGCCGCTCCGCCCATTCTATGACTACAATGGCTTCTCCGCCGATATAATCCCAGATGCCGAGAGCCTCGAGATCTGCCGAACGTTCTATGCGATACAAATCTATATGTACAAATAGCGGGGTCGTATCGTATTCAGCCACAAGAACAAAACTTGCGCTCCCGACATCACGGGGCGGAATGCCGACCGCCGAGGCGAGTCCCTTCACAAAAACGGTCTTGCCGGCGCCCAGGTCTCCGGCAAGGCATACCGTTGCCCCCCTGCGCAACGCCAGGAGCTTGCTCCCAAGCAGCCTGCCGCACTCCTGCGTCTCTTCAGGCGTTGTGGTGACAATCCGCGTTTCAGCCATTGCGCCGGTTGGACCTACTTGAGCATTGCCTTAATCAAATCTATCTTGCCGACAATCCCGGCGATTTTGCCGCCGCTCAGTACCGGCAAAAGATGAACCTTCCGCTCTGACATAATTGTTGCAATCTCCTCAATCGAGGTTTCCGGGGCGATGGTGATGACTTCTTTTGTGCAGATATCTGACACGGTTGTTCCGGTCATTTTTTTCAGCTCCTTCTCGATGCTGCCAGGTTTGCCGAGCATGATATAGGCATCAAAAAGCCGAATAATGGTGGGAATGTGAAGTCGCTTATTTTGACTGATAAGGTCATTCTCCGTTACAACCCCCTTGAGCACTCCTGCCTCGTCGACAACAGGAGCGCCGCTGATGCGGTGGTTGATAAGAAGCCGGGCAAACTCTTCGACCGTCATTGTCGGCAGTACGGAGATTACATCGGTTGTCATGATGTCTTTTGCTTTCAGCATGGAAGCACCTCGGCGCGGAATTATGAGCGTTAATGAATCTTTCCTGTAGAAATATAATACGGCACGGTGAGGCGAATTGCAAAGAAGCGCTCCTCTTTCGAAGTCTGTTTCCTGTTCATGTCAGGGGAAATGATGAAAACGATTTCCAAATTTTCCAGAAGGCAAGAAAAGCTGCGTCTATATACTTCTGCAACCGATAGTTCAACGTAAAGGACAGGTGTTTTCCCTTTGCTCATTTCTCAATGCATTGCAAATTATCACTGCCTTTACAGTCCCGACTCCGTGTCATAGTCCCCATAATAGGGAGAAACATTCCGATATGGCTTCACCTTGGCCAGACGCTCGATAACCTCTGACATGCCGATGCCAATTCCGGCTCCCAGCGCTGTTCCAAGAATAGCCCCGCTCAGAGGGCGGCGGCGAGCAACAAGAATGCCGGCAAGACCGCAGGCTCCTGCTGCACCCAGCAATCCCAGCACCTTTGCAGCGTTCAGATCGTTGCAGCAGTTTTTTTTACGCACTTTCATACCTGAAAGACTCCTCATTTCGGAAATATCTGAACTGACATTTCACTATACCGAAATACCCCCGGGAATGCAATTCTCAGGTCGGCAAAGGCTGAAGTGCCGGTCTGAGCCGTATTGCACACACGCAGCGTGTCGCAGTTTTCCCGCAAACCTGCCGACCGGGCGACTGTCGGACTTTCAATGTTTTCGAAAATTCGACATCCTGAGAAGCCCTGCAGTCGCTTATGATTGATTGTTAGGGCAAAGCAGGCCCCAAAAATCATGGATTTTGGCCCGAAAAACTCTAAGTCCGACTGACTCCTAGCAGGCTGCTGAAAAACTCGCATTTTTACGCACAACTGGCTCAGTGAGCTAACCGACCATGGATTTGAGGGCAACATGTGCGGAGCTGCCGTCTGATTTTGCCTCCCTGATATGCTCATCAGGGTTTGGGATGCTGC
>DATIKF010000320.1:0-5515 GCA_035477855.1 Dissulfurispiraceae bacterium | reverse complement strand
CCATGTTCGGATGCTTCACTCCGTCGACCTGGTTTTCGTTGAGGTGTTGAGTGTCTTTTTCTGGTTTCATCCGGCGATTTGGTACTTGCGCCGCGAAATAAAGCAACAGCACGAATTCGAGGCCGATCGCTATGTTCTGGGCCAAAAGGTTGACAAAGCCGCTTACCAACAACTTATGATCAATTATGCTTTTCAAGGTTACAACTTGCCTATAACCAACCCATTTAATGTTTCACCTTTAAAAAAACGAATCATGATGATGAACCAACCAACTAAAAAAGCGGCCCTGAGCGCCCTTTTGGGCGTACCTGCTATGGCAGTAGCATTTGCGGGCCTTCTGGTTCTGCAAACTGCATCCTGTAAACCTGGCAGGCAACCGGAAGGAGAAATTCCAGCCGATACTATAGCGCCTCCGGCTGAGATGTATAATGACGAAGCTGCTGCGCAGCTGCCTGGTCAACCCCAGCAGCAACAAGCAGATGAAGATAAAGTATATATTGTGACGGAGGAGCAGGCACGGTTTCCGGGCGGAGAAGAAGCCAGACTGAGTTTCCTGCAGACCAACCTCCGGTATCCTGCAAGAGCCCGCGCTGCCGGAATACAGGGAATAGTTTTTGTATCCTTTATAGTGGAAAAGGACGGAAGTATAACCAACCCGCAGATAATCAGAGGGATAGGACATGGCTGCGACGAGGAAGTAATTCGTGTAGTTGAGGCAATGCCCAATTGGATACCCGCAAGGCAAAGTGGCCAAGCAGTCAGGGTGCAGTTTACCATGCCCGTTCGTTTTGTTCTAAATGAAAATGAGAGAAAACAAGCGCCAGCGCAGGCGGGCGAACCAGAAACGAGAGCTGGAATAGAAAGAGTAGTTGTTTATATTAATGGTGAAAGGGTGGATATAGACCTTGAAAAACTCGGAATAAGGAGAGAGGCAAACGACGTTGAGCCAGTCATCTTTATTGATGGGAAAAAAGCGGAAATAACCATGGAGGAATTGGACGAAAAGCTTCCGATACACGAAATTGCTGAGATAAAAGTTGCTAAGGGAGAAGAAGCACGCAGATTGTATCAGTACGAAAATGTGCTTTCTATTTCAACTAGAAGGGCAAGACAGGAATAGGGCTATTTAAATGAACCCTTAAAACAATGCTTCTGATCCAGGAATGTGCCGTCCGAAAAATGAGTATCCTTAGTCTGCTTACAAAAAGATCCTGAGGGTAGTCGAACCGGTCATTGAGTTTAGGTTCCACTGAGGTTGCCGAAGTGTCGAAATGCCGGTTCAACTAATCCTCACATCCTCACATTACCACATCACCACATCACCACATCAGCTAATCTGCCTTAGGAATTCTCCCTGCCTGAAATGGCCTGAAAGTTTCCCGTTTTCAACCACCACCGCTCCCCGGCATACAACATTTTCGGGGCGGCCGGTGATTTTCATGCCTTCGTAAATATTGATATCGCTGTTCTGTTGGTGTGTTTTTGCCGAAATAATCTGTTCTGTATTGGGGTTCCAGATTACCAGGTCGGCATCGGCGCCGGGTTCAAGGCTTCCTTTGCGCGGGTACAGCCCGTAAATCTTTGCTGCAGCCGTTGATGTAGCTCTTACCCACTGATTCAGGGTGATGCGGTTTTTGAGAACACCGTAGGTATAAAGCATCGAAAGGCGGTGTTCGATGCTGCCTGCTCCATTGGGGATTTTCCTGAAATCGCCAAGGCCAAGCCTTTTTTGCTCAAGTTGAAAGGGGCAATGGTCGGTTGCCGTGGTTTGAATCGTCCCTCCGGCCAGTGCGGCCCACAAAGCTTCATTATCTTGTTTCTTACGCAAGGGAGGACTGATGACAAACCCTGCAGCTTTATCGAACTCCTGCTCATAAACCGAATCGTCAAACAACAAATAATGCGGGCAGGTTTCGCCATAAACAGGCTCGCCGGCCTGTTGCGCCCGGACTATGGGATGCAGCGAGTTACCTGCCGACAGGTGCATCAGGTATAGCGGACAACCGGCCTGGCGCGCCAGGGCAATAAGGCTTCGAACAGCATTTTCTTCGGTTTCGACAGGGCGGGTTGCTGGATGGTACTTTGGCGCAGTGCAGCCATTCGTGAAGTATTCGTTCCGCAATCGTTCTATTTCTTTGCCCTGCTCTGCATGCACGGCAATCATGCCGCCCTGCTTCCCGACCAGATTAAGTATTCTGCCTGCAACCTCCTCATTCAGCCCAATGGTTTCCAGGTATGCTAAATTAAGTTTGAACGACCGAATCCCCATATCCATAACCGCCCTGACTTCCTTTTCCAGGTCGGGGTAAAAACCCGCCGGTCGAGCATGAAGCGAATAATCAATCACCGAGGCTTTAGCTTCCTGCATCCTTTTGGCAACGGCTTCGGGTAAGGTCTGCTTTGGCTTCGACGTGGCAAAATCAATGAGCGTAGTGGTTCCGCCCATGAGTGCAGCAATGCTTCCGCTACGGAAGTCGTCGCCGGTCATACCCGCCTGGGTATCCATCTGCAGATGTACATGGGGGTCAATGCCTCCGGGAATCACAAACATTCCTTTGGCATCTATCACCTGCAAGTCATCTGTTGTAATGGCGGTATCGGTGGCTGAAACCCAACGGTCAATTTTGCCATCAACGATCAAAAGGCCTGCTTTTTCAGTTTTTTCTGCCGTTACGAGGGTGCCGTTTTTTATAAAAAGGTTCATGTGGTGATTGCAAGGTGTAATTTTATTTACAAACGCTAATTTCAATTCTCATTCCATTTTGCCGGATTGCTGACAATATACTCCGAAATCTTTTGAAATGATTTGTCATCCCGTATAATATGGTCGTAAAAACGGTTTTGCCATTCGAAATCATGTCCCAACTTGCGGACATGCCTGGTTACTGCCGATTTATACGAACGAACAATTGCCGAAACAGACCCGCGTTTGGGTGATATTTTCGACATGAATTGGTTTGGTGGCGGTAATTGTTGATGTGTTGCATGCAACGCATCAACATGCAACGCATCTACCGCATGCAACGCATCTACCGCATGCAACGCATCTGCGTGGTCAATTCCGGTTAAAATTAAAATTCCGTGGATATGGTCCGGCATTACGACAAATGCGCCCAATTCCACATTGTTGGTATGGTTTTTAATTTCTCGCCATAAATTATCGGCAATAACACCAACGGGCGATAATTCCATCCGTTGGCATATTATTTCCCCAAAATAATGTTGGCGGTTGTGGGTGCAGATGGTAATAAAATATGCTGCTGCATTGCGATAATCCCAATTTGAGAGTCGTAAGGAAGCACTGCGATATTTGTTGCGGTATTTTTGCATGTGTCGTGCCAAACAATTTTTTGAAATATTACACCCAACTTCTCTTTATCCTTACCCCAAAGCCTTCCACAACCTGACTGCCTGCTCCCGGGTAAATGCGAGCGCGGCCTGCTCATCTAGGGTTTGCAAAACCCTGTCGTGCAGGATGAGGCGACCGTTGGAAATCACATGTCTGACATGGTTCGAACGCATTCCAAAAATAAAATGCCCAAGGAAATTGTCGCTGGTAAGCGGAGTTGGTGAATCGTAATCGAGCACTACCAGGTTGTTGTCGCCATCGCCTGTAAACCCGTTCCCAGCCAGATAACGGTGCACATTTCGGAACCGTTCATAAATAATAGCAGGCGATACGATGTCGGTTTTCTGTCCTCCAAAAAATGCGGCTTTGGAACTTTGCAGCATATCGCTGTGCATACCATCGGTTCCCAGAAGGATGCGGCTGTTGGGTAAGCCCTGCCCGCTGAACGACCCAACCTTGTTTTTCAGGTTGCTCTCCATATTTTGGGCGATCCATGCTTTACTGCCCGAAAGAAGTTCGCGTTCCTTTTCGTCGAGATGAAGCCCGTGCACGAGGATGCTTTTGGGGTTTTCTGTAAACCCGAAATTCTGCAAGCGCTGGGCCACCCGCATTCCGTATTGCTCCATGCAATGCTGCTGATCGTAGAGGTCTTCGGCAAGGTGCATGTGAATACCGGCTCCGGTGTCCTGCATCATCCGGGCGGCTTTGGATAAGATGCCATCGCCCACGGTAAAGGAGGCGTGTAGCCCAATGAGCCCCTGGCTGGTTTTGATATGCTGCAGGTTTTCCTCGAGTCCTTCTTCGGCAAGATGCGCCCCGTCGCGGTCTGTAACTTCGTAGCACAACAAATGGCCAACGCCCACCTTGTCGAATGCATTGGCAATTAGTTCCAGTGAACCTTTGATGAAGCCCGGCGATGCATGATGGTCAATGGCAAATGTAGCTCCCGCCTTGGCGCAGGCCATGGCGCTTGCAAAGGCGCTGGCCTCAATGGTCTCGCGGTCGAGTTTCTTGTCGAGGTTCCACCAGATATACTGAAGTATCTCCCGGAAATTTTTTGGCACCTGCGCCGGTGCGGGCATTCCCCGAGCCAAAGCCGAATAAATATGGTGGTGCCCCACTCCAAACGACTTGGTAACCAGCAAATTTGTGCAATCTATTTCTTTTGGGTTGAGTCCTTTGGGGATTTCTTCATTTCCCGCTAAGAATTTAAGGGGCTTATCTTTTCCTTCTTCAACAAGAATATGGGTTTTGGAAAACTGTAAGGTTTCCCAATGAATGAAGGTTGCGTTTTTTAATAATATGGTCATAAATGGAATTGGTTGTGATTTGTGCGGTTATTTTTCAGCGGTCTTAGGGAACAGCGGGAGTTTCGTTCTTTTTTTGCCATCGAAAGCGTAATAGGCCGTGGCAATGGATGAAGCGGTGGGAATCATCCCGATTTCTCCAATGCCCTTAGCGCCGTAGGGCCCGACGGGGTCTTTTACTTCCACTCCCTTCACCACGATTTCGGGGGTTTCGTGGGCGCGGAGAATGCCCAGTTTTCCCATATTGTCGTTTACAAGGAATCCGTTTACCATAGGCAGGTCTTCGCGCAGGGCATATCCCACACCCATGTGGACTCCGCCATGTATCTGCCCTTCGAACAGCATGGGATTCATGATTTTTCCGGCGTCGTGGGCGGCAACCATTTTCTCGATCTCGCCCTTTTCGTTCAGCACGCAGAGCTGAGCGGCATAACCGTAGGAGTAGTGCGTAATTTGCTCCACCCCGGGCGTTCCGGGCTTGGTGGTCCAGTCGCACACAAACTGCCCATGGTACGATTTTCCTGCAAGCTCTTTGAGCGAATGTTTTTTCAGGTCTTCTTTCAATGCCTTGGATGCATTGATAACCGCCAGTCCCAGCAAGGCAGTGCCGCGCGATGAGGTGGTCATTCCAGTCGGAATGTCGTCGGCTGTGTCGGTTCTTACATCCATGATTTCGGGCTTGAGGCCGGTTTCCTGGCACAGGGTCTGAATGGCCATGGAATGTACTCCCTGGCCCATTTCTGTCCAGCCGTGCTTTATGAGCACTCTTTCGCCAGGAAGTATCTCGATGACCACCTTCGATTCATCGATCATGCCGTTTCCAACCCCCGAATTTTTAATGGCCACGGCCAATCCGCCG
>DATIKF010000319.1:0-35213 GCA_035477855.1 Dissulfurispiraceae bacterium | reverse complement strand
TCAGCTCAGCCGCGTAATACGTGAAACGCTCTTTGAGCGGAAAACGCTGATTGATATACTGACGCTCAGGTCAGACAGGCTCCTCGCTGCACATGAACATGGCCTACAGGGCGCGCTATTTTAACCGGACAGTAGTGATGTCATGATTGTAACGGAAGGCCCGTTGGCATTGAATGTCTGCACGGAGGACCGCAAATCGTGCGACCTCAGCCGTACCTGCAAAGTCCACCCGTTTTGGTTTCTTGTCCGGCAGGAGGTAGAGGATGTTTTTCGACGTGTTACCTTTGCACGTATTCGGTCTGCATAAAAAAAGGCGGGGGGAATTCCCTTCCGCCTTTTTCGGCTTCTTGCGATGATCAGCGATTCTTTGCTGCTTCCTTGATGATCGACAGCCCGATGACGTTGCGCTGAATCTGGTTTGTGCCCTCGTAAATCTGGAGGATTTTGGCATCGCGCATCATCTTTTCGAGCGGATACTCCTTCATATATCCTGAACCGCCCATCACCTGCAGTGCATTGGTCGTAACTTTCATGCCGAGGTCGGTCGCGAAGGTTTTTGCGGCAGCCGATTCTCTCGACACATCCTTGGCTCCGCTGTCGATAAACCGGGCGACTGCATAGATGAGGGCGCGGGCGGCTTCAATTTCGATAACCATATCAGCAAGCATGTGCTGCACCGCCTGGAAGCTGATGACCGGATGACCGAACTGCACACGCTGACGGGCAAATTTGACCGCCTCGTCAAACGCACCCTGCGCAACACCGAGACCCTGTGCGCCGACGCCGGTGCGGGATGCATCGAGTGTTTTCATGGTAACGATAAAGCCCATGCCTTCTTTTGCAATAAGGTTTTCCTTCGGAATGCGGCAGTTGTCAAAAACCAGTTCCGTGGTGATTGAGCAGCGGATGCCCATCTTGTTCTCTTTTTTGCCGAAGCTGAATCCGGGGGTTCCCTTTTCAACGATAAATGCCGAAGCGCCGCGCGGGCCCTTTGTTTTATCGGTAATTGCAATGATGCTATACACGTCGGCAACGCTGCCATTGGTAATCCACTGCTTTGTACCGTTCAGCACATAGTGGTCGCCGTCGAGCTTTGCAGTCGTCTGGATGCCGCCGGCGTCACTGCCTGCGTTAGCCTCGGTAAGACCGAAGGCGACAAGTTTCTTTCCGGCGGCTATGTCCGGGAGATACTTTTTTTTCTGTGCTTCAGAGCCGAATAACAGGATCGGAAAGGTGCCGAGCGCATTGGCGGCATATGATGTGGAAACTCCGACACATGCAACGGATATCTCTTCAACGGCAATGCAGAGCTCCAGGCATCCTTTGCCCAGTCCGCCGTACTCTTCCGGAATGTAGATGCCCATCATGTCGGACTGAGCGAGAACTTTGATGATTTCCCAGGGGAACTCGCCGGTTTCATCAAGCTCAGCCCGCACAGGTACAATCTTTTCCCGGGCGATCTGCTGGGCAAGATCCCGAATCATAATCTGTTCTTCCGTTAAAAAATAATCCATTCAGTATCCTCCTTGGGTCAATTCACACCGCACTATCAGGGGGGAAAGAGGTTGAGCGGCTAACCGCTGATATCTATCCCTTCTATCAGGAGACTCGGCGCCCCTATATTACCATAAAAAACGAGGTCGTCTCCAACCAGGACGACGTTTCTGAAGAGGTCCAGAATGTTGCCTGAAATGACAGCCTCTTTCGACGGTCTGACCGCCTTACCGCTTTCGACCCAGAGGCCGGAAACTCCAACCGAAAACTCGCCTGAAATTGGGTTGGCGGTATGCATACCCATCGCCTCGTTTACAATCAATCCCCTGTCGATATGCCTGATGAGCGAATCCGCCTTTTCACGATAGGAGTCGGAAGCGGCATCCAGATAGAGGTTGGACGGCCCGACGGACGGCATCCCCTTGAACCCGCCGCGCACCGCATTGCCGGTCGACACGACACCATCCTTGCGGGCGGTATACGTATTGTAAAGAAAACCCTTCAAGAATCCATGATCAACAAGGGTCTTTTCAGTCATGGCAACGCCTTCGTCATCAAACGGTCGGCTGCCGAGTCTGCCGGGAATCAGCCCACTGTCAACGATGCGGAGGCGTTCGGCGATTACCTGCTGACCGAGGCGTCCGGCGAACATTGATTTCATTTTCTGAACCGATTCCGATGAAAGTGCCGATGAGAGTATGCCGAGAAATTCCGCAGCCACCGAATGTTCAAGCACAATCGAGCCTTTCATCGAGGGTGTCTTTTCAGCTCCGAGAAGTGCGAGTGCCCGATCAGCAGCCTTCCTGCCGACAGTCGCGAAGTCGATGTCACGCAGAAACCTGCTTCCCTGATAATCCCAGCCCATCTGGCTTTCGTTCTGCTGTTCTGCGACTGCCATGACCTGAGCACTGCATGCGGTGGCGCGATAGGCTACATCGACGCCGAGCGAACTCAGAATCCGTGTTTCAGCCGTCGTGAAACTGCTGGCAGCTTTTCTGATTTTTGTGATGCGGGGATCTGTGTCGCGGGCAGCTTTTTCTATCATCAGAGCCGCGTGAATGGCATCCGTTTCCGGCAACATCGCAACAGCGTCGTCATAGACTGCCACATCGGCATATCCGGATGTTGACGCCAGTCCGTTATAGTCGTCAGGTTCCGCGTGGCGGGAAGCTTCCACTGCAAGCTCCACAACGCGCTGCCATGCCGCCGGTTCGGTGGCATACGAAAAACCGAGACGGCCGTCGCGGATAACCCGCAGGCAATATCCGGCGGTCGTCGACTTCTCCAGCGTCTCTATAGCCTGGTGCTTGGCTTCAATGCTCAGGGCTGAGGCGCTCTTGAGAAAGACTTCCGCCTGTTCAGCGCCTGAATGCCGGGCAGCATCGAGCAGTTGTGTTGCAAATCCGGTATCCACATTCGTCTCCTTACTCTTCGGAGTATGTCGCGGACGATGTATCCGACTCCCATACGGTAACCGCCGATGCCGATACGTTCGGATAGCTGCCGAGCCGTTTTTTCACGGCGTCAAAAATCCATTTCGCCAGGTTCTCTGAAGAAGGGTTGCGTTCGGTAAACGGAAATACATTGTTGATACAGACGTGGTCGAACGGTGCAAGCACATCGCTCACGATTTTTTTCAGATCGTGAAAGTCAATCGCCAGATCTATCTCATTGAGCTCCTGCGCAGAAACATGGACCTGAACCCGCCAGGTATGTCCATGCAGATTCTCACATTTGCCCTTATAGCCACGGAGCTGGTGCGCCGCAGAGAACGTCGACTCCACCATAAGCTCGTACATTAGTGCCTCCTTTGTCAATGCTTACTACGATTGCTTTTTTATGAAAATGGCGATGTAGGGAAGGTTCCGGTAATGGTTTTCGAAATCAAGACCGTATCCGACGACAAAATGGTTCGGAATCTTGAAACCGACATAGTCGAGGGGAATATCGACTACCCGCCTGCTTTCCTTGTCAAGCAGTGTGCAGATCTTCAGAGAGGCCGGATTTTTTGCACTGAGCCGGTCGCAGATCTGTCTGAGTGAAATGCCGGTATCCACAATGTCGTCGATCAGCAAAACATGCTTGTCGGAGACATCCTCATGGACATCAGAATGAACAGTGACCGTTCCGGTGGAGGCTGTTTTAATATAGCTTGTTGCAAGAATGAAATCTATTGAGACCGGGACCTGAACGGCGCGGACAAGATCAGCAAAAAACATGAACGATCCTTTGAGGATGCCGACGGCCAGAATCTCTTTTCCGGCATAGTCCTCAGAAATGCGCCGTGCAAGCTCTGTGACCTTCTCCTGAATCTGTTCCGCGGACAACAGTGGTTTGCCGAAAATCATGGCGTCTCATCCTCCTAAAAATGAAATCTCTGTATATTAACCGGCACTCCCAAGATTTCTCAAGGCAGACAAGCAGTTATAAAGCGTGGAACGGAGCATCGGAATAAGTCGGACCTGCCGATTTCAGCAAGCTGTCGCAGCACTGCAATCGTCCGGATGGTTTTTTGAAAACCTGCATTATGCGCAGAAAGCATTTCTGACGTATACTATCATATATTACACTATGGTACACGACAGTGAATTCGAAAAAATTATTCTCGCGACGGGAGATATTCCCAGTCTGCCCGCTGTTGCCGCCAAGGTGCTTCAGATGGCGAAAGATGAGAACCTCTCCCTGGATGAACTCGAAAACACTATTGAAAAGGACCAGGCTTTTTCCTCCCGTGTTCTCAAGATGGCGAACTCCCCTTTTTACGGCAGAAACCGAAGCGTAGATTCCATTTCCGGTGCAATTCTGCTTATCGGGTTTAAGACGATGTTTTCGCTGGTTATGGCTATGGCGATCAAAGATGTGAATCGCAGGTTCGGTCTTTTTGAGCAGAAGCTCTGGGAGCACAGCCTTGGCGTCTCGATGGCAGCCTCTATGCTGGCGAAGGAGACCCGACTGGCAGCTCCTGATGAAGCGCTGATGGCAGGACTGATTCACGATGTCGGCAAGACCGTCCTCAACAACAATATTCCGGATCGTTATTCGATGGTGGTCGAAAATGTCTACCAGGGCGCAGGTGCATTCGTTGAAATCGAGGATGCGCTGCTCGGGTTCAATCATTGTACTGTCGGCGGTTTTATAGCACGCAAGTGGAAACTGCCCAAAAACATAGAGACGGTTATAGAATTTCACCACAGCACGGTGATCCCTGACCATGCCGATGGCACATACGAGCCGCTCTGCCAGATTGTCGCCGTGGCTGACGCACTGGTGAACAGCCTTGGAATCGGTGTGGCCGGCCCCTATGCCGGGGAAATAAATCTCGACAGTGTGGGATTGAGCAGGCGACGCTTCGAGGAAATTCAGCAGCAGTTCAGCGTTGATTTTGAGGCTCAGAAAGAGAGCTTAACGGGGGAATAACGGCTGGCGAATACAGCGCATTCCTCACGAACCGGAGGGAAAGAGCGACTGTCGGATTCGGCAGACGCTCTCTGTTTTTGCTACTGCCTCCGGTTCCGCTTTGCATCAGCCGTCCGGGTGTAAATGCTTGTGATACAATAATCAGGAATCCTGTTCCGGAGGTGTCATGTCCATACAATTACGCGCAGGGAAAATACTATTAAGCTTTGCATTGCTTTCTCTTCTTTTTTCATTAACATCGTGTGCTCCAAAAGATATTGTCCAGCCGCCGAAGTCTCCTGCCAAAATCGCTCTTGTGCTTGGCGCAGGCGCTGCACGCGGGTTTTCTCATATCGGCGTGCTCAAGGTGCTTGAAAACAATGGAATTCCGGTACACATGATAGTCGGTACAAGTGCGGGCAGTTTTGTCGGGAGTCTTTCCGCATACGGCTTCAACGCGTATCAGCTTCAGAAAATGGCGCTGGAGCTGCAGAAAGGTGATGTGATTGACCTCACGATTCCGGATAACGGTTTTGTGAAAGGCGAACTGCTGGAGAATTATATCAACCGCATGCTTCGCAATACCCCTATCGAAAAGCTTCGAACGCCGTTTTATGCGGTAACCACGAATGTCAGCACCGGTGAAGAGGTTGTTTTTACCCAGGGGAATGCCGGAATGGCGGTTCGCGCAAGCAGCGCGATTCCGGGCGTGTTCCGGCCGGTCCGGATTAACGGGAGGGCGTATGTCGACGGCGGGGTGGTAAGCCCGGTTGCGGTTGAAGCTGCCCGGCGGTTCGGCGCTGATATCGTTATTGCGGTCGACATTTCATCCGATCTCGACATCCGCGTTCCGGTAGGCACCATCGACACCATTTTACAGTCCGTCAACATCATGTATACAAAGATAGCTGCATCGCAGCTTGCCCGGGCAGATGTCATTGTGCGGCCCAAAGTCGGCCATATCGGCTCTGCTGAGTTCGACAAGCGGCATGAGGCTATTCTCGAAGGCGAGCGTGCTGCAAACGAAGCATTGCCCCAGATTAATGCAATTGTCGGCAGGTTGCGGCACGAAGGAAGACTGTAATCGATGCCGATGAAGCATTACCGCAAAGAGCTCTGGTTTCATGTTCCGGCGCGCATGGCATTCATGAATATTACCGCCCAGGTGGAAGAGTGCCTCCGTGAAAGCGGCGTTCGCGAGGGACTCGTGCTCGTAAACGCAATGCACATAACCGCATCGGTGTTCATCAATGATGACGAGCGGGGACTGCATCATGATTACGAGGCGTGGCTCGAAAAGCTGGCGCCTCATGAACCGACAGGACAATATCGGCATAACGTCGGCGAAGCGAACGCGGATGCGCACATGAAACGCCAGATTATGGGGCGGGAGGTTGTTGTTGCCATTACGGGCGGGGGGCTTGACCTCGGTCCGTGGGAGCAGATTTTTTATGGAGAGTTCGACGGCAGAAGAAAGAAGCGTGTTCTGGTAAAAATTATCGGCGAATAGAGCTGTTCGCTTACCACAGGGAGGTCCGTATGAGTACCATGCAGGGCGGAATTCAGGTTGTCGGAAAGATGCATGAAGGGTTTGACACTATTCTCACCCCGGACGCACAGGCATTTACCGCAAAGATTGTCAGGGCATTTCGTGACAGGCGGGTCGAACTGCTTCGCAGGCGCGATGAGCGCCAAAAGCAGATTGATGCCGGAATAATGCCGGACTTCCTTCCGGAGACATCTCATATCCGCAGCAACGACTGGACGATAGCACCAGTGCCCGCCGATCTGCATGACCGTCGTGTCGAAATTACCGGGCCGACGAGCGACCGCAAAATGGTCATCAACGCGCTGAATTCCGGCGCAAAAGTTTTTATGGCCGACTTTGAAGATGCCAATGCCCCGCTCTGGGAAAACATGATCCATGGCCAGATCAACATGCGCGATGCCAACAACGGAACTATTTCCTATACGAGCCCTGAAGGGAAGCATTACTCACTACAGCCGACGGTTGCGCTGAGCATGGCCCGTCCGCGCGGTTGGCATCTCCTTGAAAAACATGTTCTGATTGATGGTGAGCCGATATCCGGCAGCATCTTCGACTTTGCGCTCTATTTTTTCCATAACGCCGCATCACTGGTGGCAAAAGGCTCGGGGCCCTATTACTACCTGCCGAAGTTGGAGAGTCATCTTGAGGCGCGCCTCTGGAACGATGTCTTTGTGATGGCGCAGAAGGAACTCGGCATTCCGGTCGGAACAATCAAGGCAACCGTGCTGATAGAGACAATTCTTGGCGCATTCGAGATGGATGAAATTCTTTATGAACTGCGCGACCATTCTGCAGGCCTGAACTGCGGACGGTGGGACTATATCTTCAGCTACATCAAGAAATTCAGAAACCGTCCCGAGGTCATTCTTCCCGATCGTGCTCAGGTGACGATGACGTCTCCGTTCATGCGTGCATACTCACTGCTTACCATCAAGACGTGCCACAAACGGAAGGCGCATGCCATAGGCGGAATGGCGGCACAGATTCCGATCAAGAACAATCCTGCTGCCAATGACGAAGCCTTTGCAAAAGTTCGTGCCGACAAGGAGCGGGAGGCTACTGACGGGCACGACGGGACGTGGGTGGCTCATCCGGGACTTGTCGGTGTCGCGCTGGAGGTCTTCAACCGCCTCATGCCTGAGCCGAACCAGATCGCCAAACAGCGCGACGACGTGCAGGCTGCTGCGAGAGACCTGCTTGCTGTTCCTGAGGGGAAAATTACCGAAAAGGGCGTCCGCCTGAATGTGGAGGTCGGCATTCTTTATACGGAAGCATGGCTTCGTGGCAGCGGCGCTGTGCCCATTCATAATCTTATGGAAGATGCGGCAACGGCTGAAATCTCCCGGGCTCAACTCTGGCAGTGGATGCGCCATCCGAAAGGCATTCTTGAAGACGGTCGCACGGTCACCAAGGAGCTTTTTCGCCAGATTCTTGCCGAGGAGATGGCAAAGATTAAGTCATCGGTGGGCGAAACGCGTTATGCCGCAGGCAAGTATGCGCAGGCTGCCGAGCTTTTCGCGAAGCTGAGCGAAGATGATGATTTTGCCGATTTTCTTACTGTGCCGGCCTATGAGCTGATTGTGTAAACCCGACGCCGGGTAGAAAGGCGAACGCCGAGTCTTCATACTGTCCGATGTTTCCGCGAGAATCGCAGGTGAGGTTGAACGAATCTCCCGGCTTCAATACCAGTTCACGGGATTCCGGTACTCCAATGAAACAAGATCGTTTTTTTGCAGTATGCAGTATAATATAAAAACAATTATTCTACGACCAAAAAAGGGGGACTTATGCAGTTTTCGTCATCGTTTGTAACCATTGTTTTCTTCGTTGTCTTTGGTGTCTATCTTCTGTCAAGCGCCATCCGCATTCTCAAGGAGTATGAGCGCGGTGTTGTGTTCCGTCTCGGGCGCATTATTCCCGTTAAGGGCCCGGGGCTTGTGCTTGTCTGGCCGATTATCGACAAGCTGGTGAAGGTCAGTCTCCGAACCGTTACTATGGACGTTCCGCCGCAGGACATCATTACCCGTGACAACATCACGGTGAAGGTGAATGCGGTCATTTATTTCCGGCCGATCGATCCGATCAAGGCGGTCACGCAAGTTGAGGACTTCTATTATGCAACGTCCCAGATTGCGCAGACCACACTGAGAAGTATCCTCGGTCAGAGCCAGTTTGATGATCTGCTGACCAACCGTGAGCAGCTGAATGCTGAACTGCAGAAGGTTATCGATACGCAGACTGAACCATGGGGCGTTAAAGTGTCGACGGTCGAGGTGAAGAATGTTGACCTGCCGAGCGAGATGCTTCGCGCCATTGCGCGTCAGGCAGAGGCCGAGCGCGAGCGCAGGGCGAAAATTATTCATGCTGAAGGTGAGCTCCAGGCATCGCAGATACTTGCGGATGCCGCGAAAATTATCTCGACTGAACCGGCTACCTTGCAGCTGCGCTTCCTCCAGACACTGACGGAAATTGCAACCGAAAAGAATTCAACCATAATTTTCCCGGTTCCCATCGATCTGATCTCGACCTTCTTAAAGACCTATGAAAAGGAGCGGAATGACGGAAAATGATTGCCGACTGACTCCTGACGGGCCCGATCCGAAGCTGCGCGGGTCACGTCAGCACATCTGGATCAATCTTTTTGTGTTTTTGGCTATTTGCGGTGTATTGATCTGGCTGCTGTATGAGACGGATCTTATTCATCTGTTCACAAGCCGCGACTATTTGGAACATTTTCTTTCGAAGCTGAATCCGACAGCGACTGTGACGGTTTTTATAATCCTGCAGTCGCTGCAGGTCGTATTTGCGCCTATTCCCGGCGAAGCAACCGGGCTTGTCGGCGGCATCCTTTTTGGGGAATTTCTGGGCGTTATCTATTCGACTATCGGATTGACCGTTGGGTCATACTTTGCGTTTGTTCTTTCACGACGATTCGGGCGGCCGTTCGTCGATAGATTTGTGAGCAGAACGCTGATAGACAAGTTCGATTATCTTTTGCATCATAAAGGTGCATTCCTCGTGTTTCTTCTCTTTCTGATTCCAGGAGTTCCGAAAGACGCACTGTGCTATGTTCTCGGCCTTGGGCGCCTGTCTACTACTCAATTCTTAATCATCGGAACTTCGGGGAGACTCTTCGGAACTATTCTGCTTACTCTCGGCGGCACGTACATCCGCCACGAGGAGTATGAGAAGTTCTGGGGTCTGACCGCCGTTGCTATTGTGGTGGTCATATTGGCGATGCTCTTCCGGGAGCGTATTGAACGTATTTTGCGACTGCTGCATATTCGCGACTACAGAAGGCGGAAGACGAAGCGATCTGCCTGAGGAGTGTCATGAGCTCTCTCTATCTGCTGATTTTGTTGTTCTTGCCGGTCGAGGCGCTCGCCTATGTGCCTCACGACTATCCTGCGATCTATACCCACCAGATTGGAAATGTTTATTACGCTTTCGCATGCGCGATCTTTCTCTGGACGATTATCCACAACAAGCTTAGAAAAGAGCCGGGCTGGCGATATATCTTTATCTCGATAAGCTGTTTTCTTGCATGGATTCTAATCATTTTTTTCGGACGCCTGATAGAAGCATTCGTCGCCGAATCCGTCGTTGCAATGCCGAATGAATCGACGGTCGGATGGGACTATTTCTTCAGATCGCTCCAGATTTACGGGGCAGGGTATTTCTATTATCTGTCGCGGTTTGATTTCATTGTTCTGAACATAGCAATGTTTTTCTTTTACCGGGGGTTGCGGGAGCATCTTAATTCCACAGAAGAACGGGGGAGAATTTCAGCTCTTCCCGCGGTTGTTCTGCCGATGCTGCCGATTTATCTGGTAGATATATTTGGGAACATTCTGTTTCTGATTCTTGCGTATCTCTGCCTGGTGACCAGTGTCCAGCTATTCCGCCGGGAGCGGGAGAACATACTCTGGAGCTATATGGTCTGGCTCTCTTCGGCGTTTCTGTTTTTTGCCTGTTCACGATCTTTCGGCCACATCTGGCGTCATTTTCTGGTTCCCATGGAGCTTGGCTACATTTGGGAATCCTTTGAGCCTATAGCCGGCAGTCTGAATACTGCTGTTCGCTTTTTTGTTGCCACGCTGACGCTCTTTTTTGTCTGGATATATCAGATTTACCTGAAGATGTCGGATGACAAGAAGAAGATAGAGACAGTCAGCGCCGATATCATGAATCTCAATCAGGAGATGGGAGAACTCGGTGCTGAGCGGACGTTTGCCCTTTTGGGTCTTCGCATTGCGGACAACATCAGGAACCCTGTCTCTATTATTGGATGCGTGTCGAACCGCATGCTGAAGCGGGAGGATATTCCGGGGAATCAGCGGGAGAATCTTGAAGATGTGCTTGATGCATGCAGGAAACTTGAGCGGATAGTTACCGATTTCGAAAGCATCATCAAGAATCGTCCCCGGATGTTCCGCTACGAAGACGTGAACGACATTGTTCACGACATTGTTGAAGTTATGCGGCCCGAGGCTGAAAAGCGAGGCATCCAGTTGGTGGCCGACCTGTCGCAGGAGCCGGCAAAGATTAACCTGCAGAGGAGTCTTTTTCGGGTCGGTCTGTTTTATCTGATGCGTAATGCACTTAACGCAACCTCGGCCGGCGGCTCAATCACCGTACAGACCTTTGTGAGCGGAGATCTCGTGACGGTTCGTATTACCGACACAGGCTGCGGCATTTCGAAAGATATGCTGCAGCGTCTGTTTGATCCGCTTTACGGCCAGAGTGGTGAAAAGCTTCGGATGGCAATGCCGCTGGTGCGTCAGATTGTGACAGAGCACTTGGGAGAACTTATTGTGAACAGCGAGCAGGGGAAGGGAACCACCTTCGATATCATAGTCCCGGTCAAGTGGTGTGCCGTATCAAACCTGGTTGGAAAGGAAAGCGAAACGATATGAAAAAAGAGAACGATAGTCTGCACCATGTGTCTGACCGTATACGAAAAAAGCTTCTTGAATTCCACCAGAATGCTGTTCCTGACTATGTTGTTGATGCCGGGAAATCGCACGTCACCCTGCGACTTGCTGATGATCTCTGCAACTATCGCGACTATGTCGTAACCATCTGCCAGGTGCATGAATTCTTTGTCAGATACAACAAGAAACGTGAGCCGATAATGGCTCTCGGCGGGTATGTCGGAGAAGAAGCATATATGCGCAATATCGCGCTTGAATGTCTCCGGTGGTTCAAGTTTGTCAGCCCTGAGGAGTTTCGGGAAAAGAAGCACTATCCGAATGAACCGTAGATGGATGCAGCTTGGCAATTACCACTTTACGAGCGCTGAAGCCCAGGTCAGGCCGGCGCCAAACGCCTCCAGCAAAATATAGTCGCCTTCGCGCACGCGACCGGTGCGAACCGCTTCATCCAGAGCAATCGGAATCGACGCTGCCGATGTATTCCCGTAGCGCTCAAGGTTGAGCATGACTTTGTCCATAGGGAGACCAAGGCGCTTTGCAGTTGCCTGGATGATACGGAGATTCGCCTGATGAGGGATAAGCAGGGAGAGCTGTGATGGCTTCAGATTGCATTTTTCCAGCGTCTCCACAACAAGACTTTCAAGCGTCTTTACCGCGACCTTGAAGGTCTCATTTCCCTTCATCGTGATCTTGGTCAGCCTCTTGTCCACAACAGCTCTGGTTGCGGGCTTCGTAGCTGCACCGCCGGGAATCTGGATATAGTCCCAGTATTCAGCATCAGATTTGATATGTGTGAAAAGAATGGCATTGCTGCCGGTAGTAGGTTCAAGAACGACAGCGCCTGCGCCGTCGCCAAACAGAATACATGTTGAGCGATCCTGCCAGTCAGTAAACCGTGAGAGTGTTTCGGCCCCGATGACAAGGATTTTTTTATATGCACCGGAGCTTATATAGCTGCTTGCTACAGAGAGACCATAAAGAAATCCTGAGCACGCAGCATTCAGATCAAAGGCAGCCGCATTCTTCGCATTAAGCTTGAGCTGCACCATGCAGGCTGTCGAGGGCAGAAACATATCGGGAGTGCAGGTTCCAACGATGATAAGATCGATATCCCTGGCCTTGACTCCGGCTGCTTTTAATGCCTGACGAGCTGCTTCCACAGCAAGGTCCGACGTCGTCTGATCCTTTGCCGCAATATGCCGCTGGCGGATACCGGTTCGCTCCAGAATCCATTCTTCCGATGTCTCAACAATGCGTTCAAGATCTTTGTTGGTGAGCAGTTTGTCCGGTGCATATGAACCGGTTCCGGTAATTTTAGCTCTTAGCATGTTTTTTAACCCCGTCTTTTTTACAGCTCATGGCATGAAGCTGCTCAGAGATGCGTTCATGGACACGTTTGCGGGACATTTCAGCAGCGACCCTGAGCGCGTTCTTGATTGCACGCGACGAGGAGCGACCATGGCTGATGATGCTGGTCCCGTTAATACCCAAAAGGGGGGCGCCGCCGTATTCGTCATAGTCAGTGCGTTTTTTGAACTTTTTGATGGCCGGTTTCAGCATAAGGTACCCAAGCTTCCCGGTAACGGCGCTTGCAATTTCGCGTTTCAGCATTTTGATGATAGTGTCAGCAAGTCCTTCGCTGACCTTCAGCACTACATTGCCGATAAATCCGTCACAGACAAAAACATCCGCACCGCCGGTAAAAATATCTTTTCCTTCGATGTTGCCGGTAAAGTTGAGATTCGCGTTTTTGAGAAGCCTGAAGGCTTCTTTTGTCAGTTCGTTGCCTTTCGTATCTTCTTCGCCAATGCTGATGAGCGCAATTCGAGGCGACGGGATATTGAAGATGGCCTGATAGTAGGCATTCCCCATATACGCAAATTCATGCAGGTTTTCAGGCTTGCAGTCAACATTTGCCCCTGCATCGACAAGAACAAAAAAGCCGTTCATGGCAGGCATGATTGCCGCAATCGCTGGACGGTCAACATTCGGCAGCTTACCAAGAACAAAGAGGGATGTTGCCATCATGACGCCGGAATTGCCGGCGCTGACTACTGCACCAGCATTGCCGTCCCGGACCAGCTCGACGGCGCGTCGCATGGAGGAGTCCTTCTTTTTGCGCAGGGCGACTGCCGGAGCTTCATCCATGCCGACCGTCTCCGACGCGTGAAAGATTGTCAGTTTATTTTGAGGATATTTTTTGCCGGCGAGGGTTTCCTGGAGTCGCTGGCGGTCACCAACGAGAATGACCTCAAAATCAAATTCCGTAACCGCCTCGATCGCTCCGGCAACTGTAACATCCGGCGCGTAGTCCCCGCCCATTGCATCGAGGGCGACTTTCATTGCTACTTTGAAACGATCTCGAGAACTTTCTTGCCGTGGTAAGAACCACAGCTGGCGCACGCACGGTGCGGCTGCTTCAGTTCCTTGCACTCCGGGCAGGTACTGAGGTTGGGGGTTTCACCCTTCCAGTTCGCCCGACGCTTGTCGCGTCTTGAACGGGAATGACGATGTGTTGGATTTGCCATGTGTTTTACTCCTTCTTCGGTAAAAGTTGCTTGAGTACTGCAAGACGCGGGTCTGTTTCCGCAGCCCCGCATGAACATCCCTGGATGCTCAGATCAGCACCGCACTGCGGGCAAAAGCCTTTGCATTCGGGAGAACAGAGCGATTTCATCGGCAGGTTGAGCACAATCTGCTCAGCCAGCAAATCATCGGTATCAATAACGTCGTCTTTATAAAAAGTTGTATCCAGTTCGTCTCCCCTGAGCTGGCCCTCCTCGGCGTTGCGAATAAACGAGAACGGATGATAGACAATGTCGGTTCTGGAAGAAATTGTTGCCGAAAAGACCTGCAGGCATCGGCTGCACTGGAGTTCTACATCGCCCTCGACAGCGCCGGTAACGATGACGTCGGACTCCTGCCTGTCGAAATGCAGGATTGCACGCACGGGCGACACAATCTTTGCCGTGTCGGCAGTAACACTGTCATGCAATTCAACATCGAGCCCGCCTTCGGGTATTTCAGATACGATAATTTTCATGGTGTTTTTGTTTTCAGCAAAAATAGTAAGTTTTAATTATAAATTCAGCAGGTTAGGTTTGTCAACGCGTCCCGCGGTGCGGGACGCGTTGACGCAGGAAGATTTGTTAAATCCTGAACTGCAGCTGCCAGCGGAAAAAAGTTGCATTCCGTGTCTGATCCTGATAGTAATTGCCGGGGAGAAAGTGTTCTGCCTGAATGAAAGCATCAATATTCTTGTTGAACTTGTGACTCAACATGCTCTGAAAGAGGTGGCCGCGCTCTTTGCCGCTGTTAGAGTAGATCAATTGCGATGCAGACGGTGCTAAACCACTATTTTCGACTGCCCGCATATAGTTATATCCCAGCATGAGATTGGTCGCATCCGTGAAATGCACTTTGAAATTAGCACGATACAGCTGCAGGTTGCTCCAATACCCCGGGATTGCTCCGCCCTTTGAAACCGTCTCGCTGATGATGGTGTAGATATAAAGCTCATTCCACATGGGCGCACGCGACCAGAGCGGATCCCACCCCTCATTTTTTGTTGTCGCAGGGTCGTCTCCGGAAAGGTAGACGTAGCCGATTTCAACCTCCGGCTTTAACGGAACCGTCTTGAACGCATACCCCAAAGAGAGATTAACGCCATCTCCTTGTCTGTCAGCGTTGACCGTATCAGTGTAGCTACCGAACTGATGTGCATATTCAGCCTTCATTTTCCAGTTTCCGGGTTTTGCTTCAACGCGTCCTCCTATTGTGTGAAGAAAAGACCGTGCTGTGGTGATGGCAGTTCCCGGAACAGGAAAGGCGCCTTCTGTCTTATAGATGTAGTAAGGATCTACCGTGACAATATCGAACTTGTTTTTGCTGTAAAGAATGAAGCCGGTCTCGTTCGACACATTCAGGGTGCGCTGTTCCTGATAATAGTTGGCATTAACGATGGAGCTATGAAGCACCGGCATGAATTTATCTGTTTTTGGATTTATTAAATAGGCGAGAGTTATTGAGTGGTTCTGATGCGGCTTGATGATTACTTTTGCCGCATTGAAATAAAAAGAGCGCGAACCATCCCCCGGGGAGCCGTCAAGAATAACGAAGCCGTCGCCGAATTCACCAAGAAAATCCTGACGGCCGATTCGTGCGTCAACGGGGAGACCAAAAACGTTCTTGAAGTCCAAATAAAAATTGTCTACAAATATTTCATCCTCTTCCCAGTGTTTGCGTTCATCCGGCATTGTTGATGAAAGCCCCTGAGGCAATAAATACGGCCCGTTGTAATATTTGGCTTCATTGGTTAAGCGCAGGTATGCTCCATAGTTCTTGTCGATTTCGACTTTCCCCCAGAGTTGCGTTCTTATGCGGAAGAAGTTTCTGTCGTATTTACCGACATTTCCAGGATCAGTGCCAAGATGGGTCACATTATCCCAAATTTCCTGCCGTAGCCTGAGAGCCGCCCCGTAGTCGAACTTTACTTCTGCGAACAGAGCACTTGCATCCATCAGCCCGATTAAGAGTGCTATGAGCGCTGCAAGGATTGCCCTTTTCATAGTGGTACCCCTTTCTTTCAATATGATTACTTTTTACGCCGGTCTATGACGCGGCGAGCCTTTCCATCAAAACGTTCAAGCGACTTCTTTTCAACCGGTTTTACCTCAACAGGAAAGCCAACCTCTGACTCAAGATCGCGCCTGATTCGATCCATGAATCCCTGCAGATCCTTTATTTCATCAGAAAAAAGCGAATCGGAGACCTCTACAAGCAGAGTCATCTCATCAAGTGCTCCTTTCCGGTCGATTTCGATCTGAAAGTGGGGCTCAACCCCTTCTGTGGCGCAGAGCACCGCTTCGATTTGCGAAGGAAAGACGGTAATGCCGCGCAGTTTAATCATGTCATCGGTTCGTCCCATAACCTTTGTCATGCGTATCAGGGTGCGACCGCACGCACAGAGCTCAGGCATGAGCTGCGTCAGGTCACGTGTCCGGAAACGGATGACTGGAAACGCCTCCCGGGTGAGGGTAGTAATCACCAACTCTCCGGTCTCTCCGGGAGCAACAGGCTCAAGTGTTTCAGGATTGATTACCTCCACAAAAAAGTGGTCTTCATTAATATGCAGGCCGTTTCGTTCCAGACATTCGCCGGCTACCCCGGGACCCATGACCTCACTCAGTCCATAGTTGTCCGTGGCGATGATTTTCAGTTTGTCCTGCAGCTCGGATCTCATCGCTTCAGACCACGGCTCAGCTCCGAAAAGACCGTACTTGAGCGAGAGTGACGAAACGGAGGTGCCGCTCTCGTGGATTGCCTCGGCAAGTGCCAGTGCATAGCTCGGCGTGCAGAGCAGAGCGGATGTCCGGAAATCCTGCATAATCTTGAGCTGACGTTTGGTGTTGCCTGAAGATATCGGGATAACGGACGCTCCAAGGCGTTCTGCCCCATAGTGGAAGCCGAATGCGCCGGTAAAAAGGCCATAGTCAAATGCAATCTGCACGATGTCATTCTGTGTAACACCGGCGGCGGTAAGAATTCTGGCAACAAGATTGGACCAGTGCTTGAGGTCGTTCCGGGTATATCCCACGACGGTCGGCGCTCCGGTCGTTCCCGATGATGCCTGAATGCGGACAACTTCGCGAAGCGGAACGGCAAACATTCCGTAAGGATAACTGGCACGAAGGTCTTCTTTTGTCGTAAAGGGGAGTTGTCGCAAGTCATCGAGCGAACGGAAAGCATCAGGATCAATGCCGAGCGTATCAAAGGTCTTGCGGTAAAAAGGAACATTCATATACACCCGGAAGAGCGTTGCCTGAAGACGCTCCAGCTGCAGCTGTTCCCGTTCCTCCCTTGGCATGCATTCGTTGATTGCTTCCCAGTACATGACTCCCTCCTTCGGTCAGCCTTTATACAATAATCAGTATGCCACAATCTGCGAGCAGCTCAATCCGGGAATCTCAGCTCTTACTCAGCATCCCGGCCGAGATAGGCACGTTGAACATCGCGATTTGCGAGCAAATCGTCAGCAGTTCCCTGAACAAGAACGCGTCCTGTCTCAAGAACGTAGCCCGAGTCGGCTATCCGCAGCGCGCTGCGGGCGTTTTGTTCAACCAGCAGGACGGTCAACCCCAACTGTTGACGCAGGTGCACAATCATGTTGAGTATCTCACGCGCTATAATCGGTGCAAGCCCCATGCTCGGTTCGTCGAGAAGCAGCATTTTAGGTTTCGCCATGAGGGCGCGACCGATTGCGAGCATCTGCTGTTCTCCTCCCGACAGGGTTCCGGCAAGCTGTTTTTTGCGCTCCCGCAGAACCGGGAAAGCATTGTAGACATGGTCTATATCACCGTGTATAGCCGTTCGCACGGAGCGTGATGATCGATGGTATGCACCGAGCAGGAGGTTGTCTTCAACAGACATTGGCTTGAAAACATGTGCCCGCTCCAGCACCTGCGAAATGCCGCACCGCACGATGTCTTCCGGCGCCGCGCGGGTGATGTCGCTGTCGCCAAAGCTGATGGCACCCTGTTCCGGGCGGTGCAGTCCTGATATCGTCTTGAGCAGGGTGCTCTTGCCGGCGCCGTTTGCACCGATCAGCGCAACGATTTTTCCTTCATCGACATGCAGTGAAACACGTTTGATGGCATGGATCTTTCCGTAATAGATGTCGACATTCTTGAGCTTCAGCATGCCGTATCTTCTTCGCCGAGATATGCCGTAATGACGTCTCGATTGCGCTGAATATCGGCAGGTTTGCCTGATGCAATCTTCTGTCCAAAGTTCAGGACAGTGATGGCGGTGCTGATGCGCATGACCAGATCCATATCGTGCTCAACCAGCAGGATTGTTATTTCACGCTCGGTATTCAGCCGGACAATCATCTTGCCAAGATCTCGCGTTTCGCGGATATTCAGACCTGCAGCAGGTTCATCCAGCAGAAGGAGGGACGGCTCTGTTGCAAGAGCCCTACCGATTTCAAGCATGCGCTGCTCCCCGAGCGGCAGATTGGACGCCAACTCGTCTTTCTTGCCTTCAAGGCCGATAGAGGCAAGAATTTCAAGGCTTTTCGCACAGTTCTCTTTTTCCTCCGAGCGGACGAAGGGAAGGCGCAACCCAGCCGCAAGGAAGCCGGAGCGGCTTTTGATATATCTGCCGACAAGGATGTTTTCAAGGACCGTCATCTCCCCGAAGAGTTCGATGTGCTGAAAGGTGCGTGAGAGTCCCATCCGCGCAATCGACGCTGATGAAAGCCCGGTGATTACTGCGCCCTTGAACGATATGCTTCCCTGATCAGGAAAGAGCATGCCGCTGATAATGTTCATCATCGTTGTTTTTCCGGCACCATTTGGGCCGATAAGGGCAGACAACGACTTGTCAGCCACTGAGAATGAAACATCGTCCAGCGCACGCACTCCTCCGAAAACCTTGGTAATGTTCCGCACATCAAGCATTGCGACGCTCCAGCAGGGAATGGATTTTCCCGGTCACAATCGGCACAATGCCGCGACGCAGAAAAAGCAGGGAAAGTGTCAGGATAAGCCCGTACACGAGGACATCCAGCTCTTGAAAAGCCTTCAGCGTCTCCGGAAGCAGGGTAATGATAACCGCTCCGACCAGACCTCCCCAGACGGTGGTTATTCCGCCGAGGACCACCATCATGAGCAATAGCACCGAATGAAAGAGCGAAAAGCTGCTCGGGCTGATGAACGAGACATAGTGAGCATAGAGACTGCCGGCGATGGATGCATACACCGCGCTCAGCACGAATACCTTAATCTTGAGACTGACGACGTTGAGCCCCATCGCATTGCACGCGGTTTCGCTGCCGTGAAGAGCTCTCAGGGCGCGCCCCGGCCTCGCATTGAGCATATTCAGGGAGAAGACCATGAGCAGCAGCAGGATGCCCCAGACCACCCAGGCAACATGAGCCGGGTCTGTCATTGCGAACCCCCCTGCCGAAAGCGCGGGGATATCGCCGAAGCCCGACGGACCTCCCGGTCCGAATTCATTCAGGATAATGTGGATTATTTCTCCGAATCCGAGCGTAGCAACCGCAAGGTAGTGACCTTTCAGTCGGAGAGCTGGCACCGCGAGGATAACGGCGGCACCGGCGGATATGACAGCTGCGCATATCATGCTGGCAGCAACCGGCAACCCGAACGACTGGCTCAGGACGGAAGAAGCATAAGCGCCAATTCCGTAAAATCCGGCCTGGCCGAGCGATACCTGGCCGGCAGACCCCATCAAAATGCAGAGGCCGATTGCCACAATCGCATTGATGCCGGAAAAAATCATGAGCGTAATGAAATATGAATCATCAGTCATGTTCGGAAGTGTACACACCATGGCAGCAAGAATGAGAAGCGCAATGCTGTGACCTTTTGTCATGACCTAGTGTCCCTTCAGCCGCTGCATGGAAGCACTTCCGAACAGTCCTGCCGGTCGGAAAAAGAGGACGGCAAGCAGAATGAGAAGTGCAACCGCATCTTTGAGTCCTGAATGGAGATAGCCCGCGGTCATCGATTCAAGAATACCGATGGTGAGACCTCCGACGACAGCGCCGCGTCCGCGCCCGAGGCCGCCCATAATCGCGGCACAAAAACCTTTTACCGCAAGCATCGGTCCCTTGTCGTACTCCATCAGTGAAATAGGGGTAATCGCAATACCGCCGACAGCTCCGACCATTGCGCTCAGGATGAATGAGAACATGATCATCCGTGAAACCGGAATGCCGACAAGGCTTGCTGCGATAGGGTCAAAGGAGCACGCACGCATCGCTTTTCCGGCCATCGTCAGATTGAAGAATGCATACAATGCAAGAATACAGGTGCCGGTGATGCCGAGCACCCAGAGGGTTTGAAGCGGAATGACTGCTCCGCAGATAACGAGCGGATCCCCTTCAGTGAATGCGGCAAATGAATAGGGATCCTTGCCGAACTTGAACATAAGCAGGCCGCGCATCACGATGGAGACCGCTATGGTCACCATGATCATGACGAGGAGATCATGGGTTTTCAGCGGTCGGATGGTGAGACGTTCCATGATGAGAGCGACAAGACCGGCGCTCAGAATCGTCAGCGCCACTGCAACAAGAAACGGCAGCTTGCATGACTCCAGAAAGAACCACATGAGCAGTCCGCCGATGACGACGAATTCCCCCTGCGCAAGGTTGATAATCGACGTGGCATTGTAGATGATGTTGAAGCCCATGCCGACAAGCGCATAGACGGAGCCAACCGTTAGGCCGGAGAAGAGAAACTGGAGGAATACTGTCAGCACGGTATTCCTCTGCTGTTCGTTATCGGAATTGCCTCAAGCAGCAGACGTCCGCAAGGCAACTGCAAAACTGCCATGTGTTATTTCAGCAGGATCCAGTCGCCGTTCTTGACGACAACCATCTCGAAAGCGTTTTTATCGAGGCCACAATGGTCGGAGGGCGACATGGTGTAGACGCCGCCTGCGCCCGGCCAATTTTTCAGGTTGTTTTCAATGTAGTCGCGGAGTTTCTGTCTGTCCGGACCAACCTTTTTCAGGGCTTCCGCAATCATCTGCATCGCATCATATGCGTGAGCCCCGAACTGCCCCGGCTCACCCTTAAACCGACTTTCGTATTCAGTGACATATTTTTTGAGCAGCGCTTTCTGAATGTGTTTTTCAGGCAGTTTGTCCCATATTACCACTCGTCCGAGCGGGGCGATCACGCCTTCTGCAGCCTTGCCAGCAAGCTCGATATTCTTCTTGCTGCCCCATCCGTGGCTCTGGTAGAGCGGGATGCCCATCTTCAGCGCATGCCAGTTCTTGGTGACGACGACCTGCCCCGGTCCGACAGACCAGTTAATGACTGCCTGAGCTCCGGCCGCCCGTATTTTCGTAAGCTGTGCCGTCATGTCGGAGTCTTTCGGACCATACCGCTCATCGGCCACGATTGATATACCGTATTGCGATGCAATCTCCTGAAGCGCTTTTCGACCCGCATCGCCGAAGCCGGTGGTAATGGTGATGATGCCGATTTTCGAAATCCCTTTTTTCTTCAGTTCAGTGTAAATAGCTTCGACTGCGCTCATGTCATATTGTGCGGTCTTGAATATCCAGTAGCGCTCTTTGACCGGGAGGGTGATGCCGGTACCGGCAGCGGCAGAGATGAGCATGACCTTGTTCTGCGTCATGGTCGAAATGACCGCCATGGACTCTCCTGTTGTTGAAGGTCCAATAATGGCAACGACTTTGTCCCGATCGATAAGTTTCTTGGCGGCGAGCACCGCCTGCGTTTCATCGCTTTTTGAGTCCTCAATTATGACTTCCAGAGGATGTCCGTTGATTCCGCCTGCCTTATTTATCTGATCCTTCAGCATAAGGACCGTATTTTTTTCGGGTTCCCCAAGAAACGACGCCGCACCGGTTACTGAGAGAATTGCCCCGATTCTGATTGGTTCCTGGGCGGCAGCAAAAGAAACCGAAATCATGAGAAGCAGAGCAAGTGCTATTGTTGTTTTACAGAACCTCATCACGATGAAAATCCTCCTCAGCATTGATCATTACGGAGTTTTTACTTCAAAATCTCCCAATCCCCGTTCTTCACCACGACCATCTCGAACGCCTCCTTGTCGAGACCGCAATGGTCTTTCGGCGACATGGTAAAGACACCGCTCACGCCCGGCCATTTCTTTATGCTATTTTCTATATAGTTGCGAATAGTCTTGCGGTCAGCGCCTGCTTTCCGCGATGCTTCTACAACGAGCATGAGTGCGTCATATGCATATCCACCGAATGCTCCCGGCTCACCTTTAAAGCGTGCTTCATACTCCTGGGAGTATTTTTTCAGAGCAGCCTTCTGCGGATGTTTGTCGGCAAGTTTGTCCCAGACGACAAGGCGGCTGAGCGGTGCGATTACTCCCTCTGCTGACTTACCCGCTAGCTCGATATTCTTCTTGCTGCCCCATCCGTGGCTCTGGTAGAGTGGAACGCCCATTTTCAGGGCGGTCCAGTTCTTGGCAACTACAACCTGTCCGGGACCAATAGACCAGTTGATGACGGCTTTGGCACCGGAAGCCTTGATTTTGGCAAGCTGGGTTGTCATGTCAGCGTCTTTCGGACCGTACCGTTCATCAGCCACAATAGAAATGCCGAATTTCGGCGACATCTCCTGCAACGCCTTACGCCCTGCATCGCCGAAGCCTGACGTGACCGAAATAATACCAATTGTGTTAATTCCCTGCTTTTTCAGATGGGCATAAATAGCTTCAACGGCGCTGGTGTCGTACTGGGCAGTTTTAAATATCCAGTAACGATCTTCCACCGGCTGGGTAATGCCTGACCCTGCAGCAGCAGAAATAAGCGGAACCTGAGCGTTCGTCGCAATTTTTAACACTGCCATCGATTCTCCGGTGGTGGATGGCCCGATGATGGCGACAACCTTGTCGCGTTCAATTAATTTTTTTGCTGCAAGCACGGCGGCTGATTCATCGCTTTTTGAGTCTTCGATGATGACCTCTACCGGATGTCCATTGATACCGCCAGCCTTGTTGATTTGCTCCTTAAGCATGAGCACGGTGTTTTTTTCCGGTTCCCCGAGGAACGAAGCCCCTCCGGTCACCGAAAAGATTGCGCCGATTTTAACCGGCTCCTGGGCGTGTCCGCTGATTGCCGCAAGGAATACAAGAATAAGTGCTGCCGCCATTGGCAGGAGTCTGCTCATATGCATTGTTGGTACCCCCTTTTTTTTTAAAACCACCACGATACACCCGAGATATCTATCTGGAACTGTGGCAGAAGAGTAGATAAGCATAGCAGATTTATTTCACCGAGTACAATATACCTTTATCGAAAATGCTATGCGCCTGAGCCGCATTGCTGCTGTGCAGGAGTCTGTATGCTATCCGGAGTATCCGGTTCCCGTATTCGAAAAATGGTTGCAGGACATGATGCATACGATTATTACGATCATGACAAAATCCTTGCCAGAGATGCACGATGTGGAGCGCATGTTCAGCGCCACATGAGGTCAGTCCGCCGAATCATGACATTGGGAGCAGGCACTGGGGGATGCGCGTCAATAGAGGCTTCCGCGTTGCAGCAAGCAGTTCCTGTGTGATACAATTCATAACTTTTCAGCTATTCAGGAAGGAATCAATGGCGATTTCAAATGGGCTGTGTTCAGGTGTCGTCGAACTTGGTATCATCCGTACGATAAAGATCGAAAATCTTATGTTGATTGATGCCCTTTCGGGCTTCCTGCATTATTCGGCCGAGGCATGGGAAAAAGCTACTCGCGAAATCGTTTCGCAGGAGTTCGCTGATGGAGCCATGAATGCGTTCCATGCCGGCAGTGAGGGCTCTGCCCGAGGGGGGCAGTTGCACGAATGAAAAGACGCTACTGGCAGAAGGATATTGAGACCATCAGTCGGCGCTCTCTGGAAGACCTTCAGCTGAAACGACTGCGTTCCGTTTTTGCCCGTCTCTATCGAACCGTTCTGAATATTCAGAACAAATGTCGCGAAGCAGGTGTTAAGCCGTCAGACATTGCCTCGCTGAAAGACATCGTCAAAATTCCTTTTACAACATCCGAAGACCTGCGGGCCGGCTATCCTGCAGGATTGCTTGCTGTTTCCAGGGACAAGGCGGTGCGTCTGCACACGTCCAGCGGAACGACCGGAAAACCGAAGGCGCTTTTTTTTACCAAAAAGGATATCAATCAATCTGCTGAACTTATCGCCCGCTGTCTGACGATGACCGGCACCGGCAGCGGCGACGTGGTGCAGAACATGATGACCTACGGTCTCTTTACCGGCGCATTAGTTATGCATTATGGTGCTGAAAAAGTCGGCGCACTGGTAATTCCTGCCGGCCCCGGCAACACCGGGCGACAGGTATCGCTCATGAAGGATTTCGGCACGACAGCGGTGCATATCCTGCCGAGTTATGCGCTTTACATCGCAACATTTATGACTCAGCATGGCATGGATCCCCGTGAAGACCTCTCGCTGAAAAGGGCATACATGGGCGCGGAGCCCTATTCGGAGAAGACCCGTCAGAAGATTGAGCGGCTTTTCGGCATCGATGTCTATAACTGTTACGGCCTGACCGAAATGAATGGTCCGGGGGTTGCGTTTGACTGCATGGAAAGAACAGGCCTCCACCTTTGGGAAGACAATTATATTATGGAGATTGTAGATCCTGAAACTGGAGAGCAGCTTCCTGAAGGCGAGCAGGGAGAGCTTGTGCTGACGACGCTCTGCCGCGAAGCCATGCCAATCATGCGCTATAGAACCCGGGATATTACCCGCATAAAAACGGGCAAATGTGCCTGTGGCCGTACGCATCGGCGTATATCAAGAATTCTCGGACGCTCCGACGATATGTTTATTATTCGCGGTGTCAATATATTTCCACAGCAGATTGAGCAGGTGCTCATGGGTATCAGGGGCGTTGCGCAAAACTATCAGATTGTCCTTCAATCACTTGATGACATTACCATCCGCGTCGAAATTGCACGCGACATGTTCGACGGCAATATTGAATACCTTCTTTCGATGAAAAAGGAAATTATCGAGAAGGTTCGCTCATCGGTATTGGTGAGACCTGATGTTGAACTGCTTGAGCCGGGGACGCTTCCGATTACGGAGGGCAAGGCAAAGCGGGTCATCGATAACCGCACACTCTAGGTTCGGGAGGTTTCTTCATGGAAAAAGTGCAGCAGCTTTCTATTTTTGCTGAAAACAGACCCGGACGTCTTGAAAAGATTACCCGGGTGCTTGGTGAAAACAGCGTCAACATTCTCGCCACCGCAATTGTGAGCACCAACGGCTTCGGCGTCATCAAGTTCATGGTGGACAAATGTGAACTCGCGCTTGCAAAACTCCGGGAAGCAGGGTTCACCGTAACGCTGAGCGAAGTGCTCGCTATTGAGATGAAAGACAAGCCGGGCGGCCTGCACGATGTTGTGCAGATTCTTTCCGAGAAAGGCGTCAACATAGAGAATGCCTCGGTCTATGTTGCGGAGTCCCGTAAGCGCGCCTATCTGCTGGTCGAAGTGAAGGATATTGCAAAAGCAAAACAGCAGCTGAAAAATTCCGGCCTGACGTTTCTGAGCGCACGGCAACAGGGGCCGGCATGAAGAAGGCAGGAAAGGAGACTTCGATGATCTGGAATAGACAGGCCGAATGCATGCCGACCGGAGAGCGGCAGACCCTTCAGTTGGGTCGGCTCAGGGCCGCCGTTAAAAGGACATACGATGCGGTTCCCTTTTACCGGAAGCGATTCGGTGAAGCAAAAATCAAACCGGAAGATATTAAATCGCTTGACGACATTCGCCGGATTCCGTTTATCACCAAAACTGAACTCCGCGAAGGATACCCGTTCAACATGTTTGCCGTGCCGATGCAGAACATCGTCGAGGTGCATACGTCATCCGGCACCACCGGCAAGCCGGTTGTTACCGGTTACACGCGCAACGACATCGACCTCTGGAGCGAAGTCATGGCGCGTGCGCTGTCAATGGCTGGTGCGACCGAGAAATCTATCATCCAGAACTGCTATGGGTATGGTTTGTTTACGGGCGGACTTGGCGTGCATTATGGAGCTCACCGCATCGGCTCGACAGTTGTTCCGATTTCTGCCGGCAACACGAAGAGGCAGATCGATATTATGCTCGATTTTCAGACAACTATCATTGCCTGTACCCCTTCCTATGCACTCTATCTTGCCGAAGTTGCAGAAGAACAGGGCATCGATCTTAAAAAACTGTCTCTGAAGGCGGGGTGCTTCGGTGCTGAGATGTGGACCGAACAGATACGGACCGAGATTGAGAAGCGGTTTCACATTCTCGCGCTGAACATTTACGGCCTGACCGAGATCATCGGACCCGGCGTTGCGCATGAGTGTCCCGAGAAGTGCGGACTGCACATTTTTGAAGATCACTTTTATCCTGAAATCATCTCGCCCGATACTCTTGAGTTGCTGCCTGAGGGCGAAAATGGTGAGCTTGTTCTTACGACGCTTACCCGTGAAGGCATTCCGATGCTTCGATTCCGGACGCGCGATATTACAGCGCTCCATCATGAACCATGCGCCTGCGGACGTTCGCTGGTTCGCATGGAGCGCATTACCGGCCGCAGCGACGACATGCTGAAGATTCGCGGCGTCATCGTCTTCCCCTATCAGATCGAAAAAGCTCTGTTCGAAATGAAAGGCATCGAGCCGCATTACCAGATTATCGTTACCCGCGAGCATCATCTTGATGAGATTGAAGTGCAGGTCGAGATGTCGAAGAAGTTGTTCTCTGATGAAATTCGCAAGATAGAGGAGCTGCGGCGGAAAATCGAGAAAAACATTGAGGAGGCAATCGGCCTTCGTGCAAAGGTACTGCTCGTTGAGCCGAAGAGCCTTCCACGCAGCGAAGGGAAGGCAAAACGTGTTGTTGACAAGCGGCAACTGTAAAGGAGAACGCTCATGAAAGTAAAGCAGATATCCGTATTTTTGGAAAACCGAAAGGGGCGCCTGTATGAGGTGCTGAATGTGCTCGCAACCGAAAAGATTAACATCCGGGCGCTCTCGATTGCCGATACTGCAGATTTCGGCATTCTCCGGTTGATTGTTCCCGATCCGGATGCTGCCAAGAAGGCGCTCGAAAAGGGCGGCTTCACGGTCAAGGAGAATAACGTTATCGCCATCGAAGTTCCGGATCGGCCGGGAGGCCTTGCATTTGTGCTGAAAGCCCTTCAGGATGCTGATATCAACGTTGAATACCTGTATGCCTTTGTCGCCAAGAGTCAGAAGGGTGCAATTGTCGTCATCCGCACTGAAAACAACGACGGCGCGCTCAAGGCGCTGAAACATGGTGAAGTGAAAGTTCTTACCCCGGAAGAGTTATACAGTTTATAGCCGGTTATAGCCGGGCAATAAGCCTAAAAAAGCTGAATCACCCCGCCTTCTTAATCAGGCCGGGTGATTCAGCTTTTTTTTTCTGCATATATCTTCAAGATCAATGCTTCCTCGAAAGTGCACGAGGAAGCTTAGCTCATCTGCGCCTTGATGAATTCCCGGTTCAGTTTTGCGATAAATGAAACCTTGATGCCTTTGGGGCAGGCTGCCTGGCATTCATAGTGATTGCTGCAATTACCGAAGCCTTCATTGAGCATGGCTTCAGTCATAACGCATACTCGCCTGGCTGCTTCAGCCCTGCCCTGCGGAAGTCTGGCAAGCTGCGTCACCTTCGCGGAGGTGAAAAGCATTGCCGAACCGTTCGGACAGGCGGCAACGCATGCGCCGCACCCGATGCATTCGGCAGCATCCATCGCGACATCGGCATCGGGTTTTGGAATCAGGATGGCGTTTGCATCAGGAACGCCGCCGGTATGGCACGATGTGTAGCCGCCTGCCTGGATGATGCGGTCGAGGGCACCGCGATCGACAATCAAATCTTTAATGAGCGGGAAGGCTTTTGCCCGCCATGGTTCGATGTAGATGGAATCACCGTCCTTGAATTTTCTCATGTGGAGCTGGCAGACGGTGGTCCGCTCCTGCGGTCCGTGCGGAACACCGTTGATGACTTGGGAGCAGGTGCCGCAGATGCCCTCGCGGCAGTCGTGGTCAAAGGCTATGGACTCTTTTCCTTCTCTGACGAGCTCTTCATTGACTTCATCGAGCATTTCAAGAAAAGACATGTCGGGGCTGATATTTTTTGCCTGCATATGGTGTAGTTTTCCCGCAGCGTTCGGACCTTTCTGTCGCCAGACATAAAGATTCAGGTTCATTATTTATAACTCCTTATTCCGAGATGGACATTTTCAAACACCAGCGGTTCCTTGTGAACTTCCGGTGTCTGATTAACGCCCTTGAATTCCCACGCCGCAACATGGCTGTAGTTTTCGTCGTCGCGTTTTGCCTCGCCATCAGGCATCTGGTATTCCACGCGGAAATGCCCCCCACACGATTCATTGCGATTGAGTGCATCGCGGGCAAGCAGTTCTCCGAATTCCAGGAAGTCGGCAATACGCCCCGCTCTTTCAAGCTCCTGGTTCAGTTCCGTGCCGCTGCCGGTTACCGTGACGTTTTTCCAGAACTCCTCACGAATGCCCGGAATGATTTCTATTGCTCTCCTCAGACTCTGTTCGCTTCGTTCCATGCCGACATGTTCCCACATGACCTTGCCGAGTTCCCGATGAAATTCCTTTGCCGTCTTTCTGCCGTTGATTGAGAGGAGTTTCTTCGTCTGATTTTCAACATCTTGTCTGGATTTTTCGAATTCAGGATGATTTGTTGTGATCGCGCCGGGCTTGGTCATTGCCAAATAATTGGCTACGGTATACGGGATAACAAAATAACCGTCCGCAAGCCCCTGCATGAGGGCGCTGGCCCCGAGGCGGTTTGCACCATGATCGGAGAAGTTTGCTTCGCCAAGGACGAACAACCCTTTGAGGTTGCTTTCAAGGTTATAGTCAACCCAGAGACCGCCCATTGCATAATGGAGCGCCGGATAGATGCGCATTGGCTGCTTGTAGGCATTCTCATCGGTGATGCGCTCGTACATTTCGAAGAGGTTGCCATACCGCTCGCGGATTTTATCTTCGCCGAGACGACTGATGGCGTCGGCAAAATCAAGGTAAACGCCGAATCCGCCGGGCCCGCCGCCGCGTCCGTCATCACAGGCTTCTTTTGCAGCACGTGAAGATATGTCGCGCGGGGCAAGGTTCCCGAAACTCGGATACTTGCGCTCAAGATAATAGTCACGTTCATTTTCGGGTATCTCGTGAGGGGGACGTTTGTCTCCCTTTTTCAGCGGAACCCAGACCCTGCCGTCGTTTCTGAGCGATTCGGACATCAGGGTCAGCTTTGACTGATGCTCGCCTGAAACAGGAATGCAGGTAGGATGAATCTGCGTGTAGCAGGGATTGGCAAAGAAGGCGCCTTTTTTATATGCGCGGTAATTTGCGGTAACATTACATCCCTGAGCATTGGTAGAAAGATAATAGACATTCACATATCCGCCGGTGCAGAGGCAGACCGCATCGGCGGCGTAGCAGCTGACCTGACCAGTCACGAGATCCCGGACCGTGATCCCCTTGGCTTCACCATCGACCACGACGAGGTCAAGCATTTCAGTGCGGGTATGCACTTTGACCGTGCCGGCTTTCACCTGGCGGGACAACGCCGAATAGGCTCCGAGCAGCAACTGTTGTCCTGTTTGTCCTCGCGCATAAAAAGTGCGAGAGACCTGAGCCCCGCCGAATGAGCGGTTGTCGAGATACCCAGCATAATCCCGCGCAAACGGAACGCCTTGGGCAACGCACTGGTCGATGATACTGTTGCTGACCTGCGCGAGACGATATACGTTTGCTTCGCGGGCGCGGAAGTCGCCGCCCTTGATAGTGTCGTAAAACAGTCTGAATATGCTGTCACCGTCGTTCGGATAGTTCTTTGCGGCGTTGATGCCGCCCTGTGCAGCGATGCTGTGGGCGCGCCGGGAGCTGTCCTGATAACAGAAGGCGTCCACATTATAGCCGAGCTCTCCGAGCGAAGCTGCTGCCGACGCTCCTGCAAGACCGGTGCCGACAACGATGATCCTGTATTTCCTCTTGTTCGCCGGATTGACCAGTTTCATATCCTGGCGATGATTGTCCCATTTTTGAGCAAGCGGACCGGATGGGCATTTTCCATCAAGTATCACTGTTGTTCCTCCTTATTTCACCATACCGGCCAGAATTGTCGCCGGTATGGATGTGTAAGCAATAAAAACAAATGCTGCCACACAGAGCGCAAGGCGCGTCCAAAGCGGCAGGGTTTTCTCGCTCGCGAGCCCGAGCGTCTGCAGCCCGCTGTGGAAACCGTGCGAAACATGGAGGGTTATTGCTGACATCCAGACGACGTAGAGAAGAGCGATACCGACTTTCTTAAAGCTGGCGACTACCATTGTATAAACATCGGGTCGACCCAGTGCATCTTTCAGTACATTGGCAGCCGTATCAGGGTAAAGCATTTGTACGGTGAAATGGAGGATGTGATAAATGAGAAGAAGGGCAATGACGGCTCCTGTCCAAATCATGGTTCGTGAGGCAAAAGTGACTTTCAGGTATTCTCGGCGGGCATAGGGCGTCGGCCGCGCGTCCTGGTTTTCCAGCGTAACCTTGATGCCGAGCCAGACGTGGATCACGAACAAAAGAAGCATGGCTCCCCGGAATGCCCAGACGACCGGCGGCAGCGCATGCAGAGCCTGACCGTAAACATTGATTCCCCCCGGTCCGGCATAGAGAGACATGTTTCCAATCAGGTGAATGAACAGAAATCCGACGAGGCCGAAGCCGGTCAGCGCCATAAGCAGCTTCTTTGCAACGGGATTGTCGAGAACCTTCAGACACGAGCAGGTAGATCCATTCGATGCGGTCGCCATATTCATGCATTCTCCTTAAAATAGTAGTATGCGGACTGATGCAGTCCCATCAAACTCCCTGAGCGCGCAACAAGTCCGGAACAATCTGAATTGTCACCGAGTCAGCATGTCTCTTCATCAAAAAAGGCAAGAAACAAGCCGGCAGAGTCGGCTCCTGATAAGCAAATACAGTGCCAAGAAGTCATAGCCGTATAGGTGAAGCTTAGAACATTGCCGCAGAGAGATGCAGAGACCTCGCTGACAGGCAAAGAAGGAATTTTTCATGCTCAAATAAAAAACAGATTGATAAGCACAGCATCAGGACCATCATATAACAAAAGTCATGCTTTTATAACTTATCTGATAGTTCACAATGCCTTTACTTTAACAATCTGCCCGCGAACGTGATTAACCGAGCGGTAAACAGACGACATCGCTTCAGCAGACCTTGTTATCGAGGACGTTTGAAAGAACGCTGGAGCGACATTTTTCAGCACAAAAGACAATTAATGAGCGAACTTTCAAGGCATCATAAAGAATTACGCGTCTAATGCTGCATTATACCATGACTCTTTATCTGACTAAAACTGCCTGCATCATCCATCACAGGAAATACTCCGAGCACGCGGCTCTTCGGCGGACAGAGTGATAGAAATATCACAAGCGTTCACGACAACTTCTGGTCAATGTCGGCAAGGTCGAATGCTCTGGCATGCAATATGCTAAAATTGTTTTCTGATTTATATATTGCACGCCGGGAGGTATCAGGCATGTCTGAAGAAAAAAACGTTTGCGGGTATCAGGACCCCTTTCCGCTGGGGCCTGACAAAACGAAATACCGTTTACTTACAAAGGATTTTGTATCGGTTTCGTCTTTTCAGGGGAAGGATGTTCTCGTAGTAGAACCAGAGGCGCTGTCGTTGCTTGCAAACCAGGCAATGCGTGATGTTTCATTCCTGCTGAGACCCGCTCACATAGAACAGGTTGCTGCTATTCTTTCCGATGCTGAGTCATCTCCAAACGATCGCGGAGTTGCGGCTGCAATGCTGCGAAACGCAGAGGTGGCTGCGAAGTTTGAGCTGCCGCTCTGCCAGGACACCGGCACCGCTTGCGTCTCTGCCAAAAAAGGGCAGCAGGTATGGACTGGCGCAAAAGACGAAGCTTACATTTCGAAAGGCATCTGCAAGACCTATGCGGAAGAGAACCTTCGTTACTCCCAGACGGTCGCCCTGGATATGTATGATGAGATAAACTCCGGCAATAATATGCCTGCGCAAATTGATATATGTGCCACAGACGGCATGGAATATCAATTCATGTTTGTTGCAAAGGGCGGAGGCTCCGCGAACAAGACCATGCTGTATCAGGAAACGAAGGCGCTTCTGAATCCCGCGACGCTCCAAAAGTTTCTGATTGATAAAATGAAAACGCTTGGGACCGCTGCCTGCCCGCCGTATCACATTGCCTTTGTGATCGGCGGAACCTCTGCGGAGGCCTGCCTGAAGACGGTCAAGCTTGCGACAACAAAATATCTTGACGCGTTGCCTACCTCCGGCAACGCGGCGGGGCAGGCTTTTCGTGATATCGAACTCGAAAAGAAAGTGCTGGATGCCGCTTATAAATGCGGGCTTGGGGCGCAATTTGGCGGCAAGCATTTTGCGCTCGATGTGCGCATCATCCGGTTACCCAGACATGGCGCTTCGTGTCCCGTTGGAATGGGCGTTTCATGCTCGGCAGACCGCAACATCAAGGCGAAGATCACGAAGGACGGACTCTGGATAGAGGAGATGGAGCGCAATCCGGGACGGCTCATCCCTGAAAAATACCGCGGCAGACATGAGCACGGCGTGGTCAGGATTGATCTGAACCGGCCGATGAGCGAGGTGCTGGCGATACTGTCGCAACATCCGGTTACCACACAGCTCTCGCTGACTGGAACGCTTGTCGTTGGTCGCGACATCGCGCATGCCAAGTTCAAGGAGCGAATCGACCGGGGGGAAGGAATCCCTGACTATCTGAAAAATTATCCCATCTACTACGCAGGACCAGCTAAAACCCCGAAAGGCAAACCTTCGGGCTCCTTCGGACCGACAACTGCGGGACGCATGGACTCATATGTCGACCTTTTACAGTCACACGGCGGTTCACTGATAATGATCGCGAAGGGCAACCGGAGTCAGCAAGTGACGGATGCGTGCAAGAAACATGGCGGATTCTACCTCGGATCCATCGGCGGACCGGCGGCGCTGCTCGCTGAAGAGAACATCAGGAAAGTCGAATGCCTCGATTATCCGGAACTCGGCATGGAAGCGGTTTGGAAAATCGAGGTGGCGGACTTTCCTGCGTTCATCCTGGTGGACGACAAGGGCAACGACTTTTTCAGGCAACTTGCCAGCTGATGACTAAGTCTCTGCAGAGCGCTTCCCTGCGTCATGCCGGGAAGCACTCCCCACTCAGGAAAAGACTCGACGCGCTTCACCGGCAGTGTGATTTTTCACAGCGCATTGCCGGCGATCCCATCGAGTTTCCTCATCGGTATTGCGATCCTCGTGATATCGAGGTGGTTGGTCTTATTGCTGCAGTTCTGGCATATGGACGAGTCGATCTCTTCAAGGCGGTGATTGATCGCATCTTGCAGCAGATGGGGGCGCATCCTGCGGACTTTCTTGCGGAGTTTTCGCTGAAGCGTGATGCAAAGCGGTTTGACGGCATGTACTATCGTTTCAACACGACGGAAGATATCGTTTTGCTCATGCAGATACTGCATCTGTTCCTCAGAAAACATGGCAGTATTGAGCAGGCGGTTGTAATCCATCTGCGCAGAAATGATGCGTCAATCGGTCCGGCACTTGCCGGTTTTGTCGCCGGGGTGCATGAACTGGCGGCAAAGCGGGGGCTTGTCAGCCACGGATTTGCGCAGTTCTTTCCTTCGCCGGCAAGCGGCAGTGCTTGCAAGCGCCTGAATCTCTATCTTCGCTGGATGGTACGGAGCGGAGCGCCTGATTGCGGCATCTGGAAGGGCATCCGGCCGGATCAACTTGTCATTCCGCTTGATCTTCATATCAGCAGAATAGGGCGCTGTTTCGGCCTGACAGCGCGAAAGAGCGATGACTGGAAAACCGCAGTCGAGATCACCGAATTGCTGAAGCGCTTTGATCCGGTCGATCCGGTCAAATACGATTTTGCGCTCTGTCATCTGGGCATCACGCAGGAATGCCATGTTACCAAATGCGGAGACTGTCGCTTCCGTTCAGTATCGAGCAGTCAAAACAAGAACAGCTGATTTTGCCTGCATTATTACTCCCCATTTATCGGGTGCAAACCAGATTGCACCACGTATCATTGTCTCCGATTAGAGAGTAATCAGCTCGTACCGATCATTGCCCATTTTCATCTCTTTCATGTATGACAGCTGGCGCAGGCCCTTACGGGATTCAATGCGTTCTTTAAGATCGTGAAGTTCCGCTTCGGGCAGCTTGTAGACCATGTCGATGGAGGCCTGCTCTACAGCCAGGAGATCGGTGGACGCCAGGATACCCAGATCGCGCGCCTTGACCGGCGCTGCACTGCTGCCGGCGCAGTCGCAGTCCACGGACATATTGCGCAGCACGTTTATATAGACGATCCCCCTGCCGAAATGATCCATGATGGCTTTTGCCGACTCGACCATATTTTCCTGGAAAGGTTCGCCTTTCAGCCAGAGGTCGTAGTTCACATTGTCCGGGGCACCATGGATCATTTTCTTGCCGATGGGTCCGTCAGCGCAGCCGATGGCGATATTTTTCAGCGAACCGCCGAAGCCGCCGCTGGCGTGCCCTTTGAAATGGGTCAGCACGACCATCGAGTCGTAATTGAGCATATGTTTGCCGACCGACATTTCCTTGAAGTGCTTCCCGCCCTTAACCGGGATCATCACCGCCCCGTCCTCATCCATGATGTCCACCGGGCAGAAGTCCCAGCCGTTGATCCTGATGGTTTCGCGATGATCGACAGCAGTAAATCTCTTCCCCTTATACAAGGTGTTGGTCTCGACGATATTGCTGTCGGGAATCTGTTGTTGCACGGCCTTCACCATGTCCCGCGGCAGTATGTTGGGGCCGTTGGGCTCTCCGGTGTGCAGCTTGATTCCGACTTTGCCCGATATGTTTTGATTGATCCTGGAATAGATTTTCAGCAGTCTGTCAGCACTGATATCTTTCGTAAAAAAATACCTGCGATTTTGTCTGTAGAGGTGGCCTGGCAAAATCGGACAGGGTGCAAAGTGGAGGGGAGCTGCTCTAAACTACAAGGGATAGAGAGGAGCAGCGGACATGGGAAAGAGGACGAGCCCTCTGTGTCAATATAACTGAGACACCTCCCTCGTAGGAAATTAGAGTAGAGGGCGGGGAGGAGAGATCAGAATGATAGCGGAAAAGATCAAGACAGTGGAGGCGACGGAATCTGTGGTTCATAAGGTGCCTGTGGCGCT
>DATIKF010000318.1:0-3475 GCA_035477855.1 Dissulfurispiraceae bacterium | reverse complement strand
CGCCCGCCTCCAGGAAGGAGTATGCCGCCCAGGGATTCGATTTGAGGTTTTCATGGGTCAAGCGCTCCGCCATAATAAAGGCAACGCTCCCGTCATCCATAACATGAGGACGTGCAAAGACAGCCGCATCGACTTTCCCGGCGGCATCTGACAATGATCGGCATAATGGAGCCAGTGATATTCGCCGTAATGGAGCCAGTGAAAAGGGTTGAAACAGGGTCTTTGGGCCCCCCTTTTATTCCGGCGATTTTACCTCCTTTCGAGGGTTGTTTTTCTGCTCTTTGACAACTTGTTTTTTATGTTCTTGCTCTGTTGGGGCAGAGCGATAGCTCTTCCCATCCAGCACGACCTTGTAGGCGCCGTGACGGAGGCGGTCGATGGTAGCGGCTCCAAGGATGCGATTGGGAAAGGCATCGGTCCATTCCGGGAGGTCCAGATTTGAGGTGACGATGGTGCTCCTGCGCTCGTAGCGTTCGGAGATCACCTCGTGGAAATCCTCATCCTGGATGCCGGCCAGCGGCTTGAGGCCGAAGTCGTCGATCATCAAAAGATCGATTCCCGTGAGCCTGGCCAGTTGTCTCTCCAGACTGTTGGTGGCCCGGGCGGCGTTGATTTGGGCCAGCATCCGGGCGGTGGTGGTAAACAGAACGTCATAGCCTTTACGGATGGCGCTGTGCCCGAGGGCTTGGGCGATGTGGCTTTTACCCGTTCCGCAGGGGCCGACGATCAAGACACAGACCTTTTCGTCCATAAACCGGCAGGAGGCCAGCTCCGTGATCAGGGCGCGGTTGATGTTGGGGTTGAAGGTAAAGTCGAACTCCTCCAGTGTCTTCTGGTTGCGGAAGTTGGCCCGGCGGACCGCCGACTCCAGTCGCTTCTGGGTTCTTCGGGCGATCTCATCCTGGACAATGGTGGCCAGGAAGTCCATGTAGGAGAACTTCTCATCAATGGCCTGGCGGTTTCTCGATTCGATGGAATCCAGGATGCCGGACAATCGCAGCTGCTTGAGCATGGGGATCAGTTCTGGCATGGGGTTCATGATCCTTGCCTCCTTTCGCAATGCAACTGCATCTCGCCGGTCCGACGGAGGAAACGGCCATCAATGGTGTAGACGGAAGCAAGCGGGATTCCAGTCGATAGATCCGCTTGGAGGGGCGCCTGATCCAAACCCTTCACCAGGATGGTCTTGACCGTCTTGTATCGGGGATTATCAAAGTGCAGCGCCCGCGTGCAGGCAGATTCAAGACGTGCAGATCCGTACTTCTTTCCCAGACCGACAATCCCTTGTGCGGCGCGCAGATTATCCAGAACCCGGTCGCTGAAGAGCGTCTTGATCAGCCGATGGCAGTCTGAACCGATCGCTTCGGCCTGGCGCAGACACCATTGGGGATCCTGGAGCTTGTAGGCAATCGCCTCCGGCGGCATATGTTCATCGACAGTGGAACGGGCGCCGGATATCTTCAGTCGGGGATGAACGGCGACCAGCTTCAGGTTGTGATAAATCTTGACGGTGGCGTCCGTGGCCTTGAGCCACATCCCTTGATGAATCAGCTGAAACGGCGCCGAGTAGTATGCTTTCTCGAACTGGACATGGCAATTGCCGTGAAGCTTCACCTGACACCAGGCGGCGATTTCCACCGGAACATCCGGCAGAGGCTTGAGCAGATGTTTTTCCGATTCGACAAACAGCGTCAATGGTTTTTGTCTCGTGGTGCCATGGATGCGGTTTCCCGCCGTCTCCATCACCCATTGCCGCAACTGACCGTTGGCGTCGGCAAGCGTTCGGTACTGCCGCAGGGGAACGAAACGGTTTTTGACATACTTTACACCAGCCTCCACGCGCCCTTTTTTCTGAGGGTCGCGCGGCGGACAGGGGGTGATCAAAAAACCGTATCCCTCGGCCATTTCCCCATAGGATCGCTGCACTTCCGGATCTCGAAAGCATGCCTTGGTGATGGCGCACTTGGGGTTGTCGATGATCGCCTTGGCAGGCACGCCGTTGAAAAACTCGAAGGCCCTTCGATGGCAGGAAAGCCAGGTGGAAACCTTCTGATCCGTGACGATCTCGGCGTAAAGATGACGGCTGAAGCACAGGGTCATGACAAAAATCCAGGTTTTGAACGTCTTGCCGGTAAAGGCATCGGTGATGTCCGGTCCCTTGCCGAAATCCACCTGCGCCGCTTCGCCGGGGGCAAAATCCAGAATGCAGGTCGCTTTGGGCTGATGAAGCTTAAGTCTCTGCACCAGCCGGCGGACGGAAGAGTAGCTTCCCGTGAATCCGAACTGATCTACCAGGGTCTGGTGAATCGTGGTCATACAGACGTGCCCCTCAACCCACTTGCGAATCTGCTCTTCATACGAACGACTCAAAGACTGATGCGTGGGATTGTCGTCTTGCTGCTTCTTCTCAAGTGCCTCTACCGGAACCTCATCGTCGGGAAGGGGCAGCCCTTTGTCGAGCCACCCCCGCTCTCCGGCGATGGCCCGAATCTGTCCGCATTTTATCCGGCCCATCAGCCTTGTCCGGGCGATGGTCCGGTCGCTTTCTCCCATGCGCATACGATGAATCACTTGGCGATACTCATACATCTCGAACCTCCTGTTGCTCATGGATACCCTCCCGGCGCTGTTTTTACCGGGAGTATATCGTGTTTGCTCACATGGTCCGAGACCCTTTTTAACCCTTTTGAGAAGATCTGCCGCTGGGCAGGGTGGCTCCATTACGGCGATAATCAACTGGCCTCATTACGGCGATCACGATGTGGTCCCATTGCGACGATCATCAAATGGCCTCATTACGGCGATCGCGTCTTGGCTCCATAGCACCGATCAGTAACAGCATCGGCCGTTGCCAAGACTCCGTATCCTTTTGCCTTTTCGAAATACTCCTTCAAGGGCATGCATCACCTCCCGCTCGAGTGCGTTCCGTTTTATTTTCCTGTTCTCGGTTCCTGTGATCGGTCTGTCCGCATTTCACTATCCCAGGCATGGTCATTGATGATCGGGTTGACTTCCCGGTCATTGGCGAGGAGCTGTTCCTGCAGCATGATCTGTTCACGGGCGTTGAAGATGTACGACTTCTCGTCATGGTGATGCGGGGCAAGCTTAAGGAGCGCCGCCTCATCGTACTTCACAAAATTCTGGCCAGCCCGGGTCGCCGCATGGCGCCGGTATCCCAATTTGACCAGGGTATCGACCCCCAGGCGCACGGAGGCGTCAAGGGATTCCCGGTAAATGTTTTTTACCCCCATCTCGATCATTTCATAGGCCTCGTGGCGGTCTTTTATCCTCACCATGACATCAAGATGGGGATAGTGTTTCCTGACCTTTTCGATGAGGTCGAAATGAGTGAATGAGTCAACGACTGCGATGATCAGGATCCGGGCCTTCTCTGCCCCTGCGGACTTGAGGATGTCGAGACGGGTTGCGTCTCCATAAAAAGCCTTGAACCCCATCTTTCGAAGCAGATCGACGC
>DATIKF010000317.1:0-2406 GCA_035477855.1 Dissulfurispiraceae bacterium | reverse complement strand
AGCGAGGTAACTCTTGCCGATGCCGGTCGGCCCGGTGATGATGACGTTGTGATGGTTTCGTATCCATTGACAGGTCGCCAGGGAGAGCGTCATCGCTTTATCCAGCCCCCGGGGATGCCGGAAGTCGATGTCCTCGATGCTCGCCTGCCGTTTCAGTTTTGCAGTCTTCAGCCTGATGGCAAGCTTTCTGTTCTCCCGAGCGGTCCATTCTTTCTCTACCATCATGGCAAAGCGGTCTTCAAAGCAGAGTTCTCCGATATTCGGGTTTTGCAGCTGCTCATGGAAGCCTGAGGCCATGCCGTGCAGTTTCATCTGGTACAACTTTTCCACAGTCTGATTGTTCATGCTCCTCCTTTGGGTTAGTTGTAATACGACTTGCCGCGGATATTGTCATGCTGTATGACCGGCATCACCTCCTGTTCTTCATTGATCGGCAGCTTGTCCAGGCCGTTGTCCAGAATCGACTTCATGCTGCGATAGGAGTATGCCTTGATGGTGACGGCTCTTCTGGCCGCCTGCTCCAGTCGTTCCGGCGTGTACTTCTTGCCGATGCGCAGTATGCCCAGGCAGCTCCGGTAGCCCTGTTCCGGATGGGGCTTGCTCATCAGTATTTGCTCAATAAGGACTCCGGTATGCTCTCCGACCGACTGCGCCCAGCTCAGGATTCTGGAGGGCGTCCACTGAAGGTATCGCTGATGCGCTAAAGGGCGATGCTCCCCGATGGTGGTGAATGATCCTCTGCGTCGGCTTCTCTGATGCAGGGCCACTCGTTTGGATTTGAAGAAGACTTCCACGACGTCGGCCGTCATTCTGACGTCGACCTTTGCCCTCACCAGCTGATAGGGAACGCTGTAGTAGTGGCTGTCCACTTCGATGTGGTAGTCGATATTGACGACCGCCTTCTTCCACTCGGCGTATTGGTAGCGGTCTGAAGGCAAGGGGCTCAATGCCGGCTTGTCGATGGTTTCAAACAATGAGCTGCGGCTGCCGGGCAGTTTCTTGAACTGACGGTTGTTCAGACGTACAAGCAGCTGCCGGATGGCGATATTCAGCTCCCCGATGCTGAAGAACTGGCGATTGCGCAAAGCCGCCAGTATCCACCGGGTGACGATGAGCACTCCGCTTTCCACCTTCGCCTTGTCCCGCGGCTTGCCGGCACGGGCTGGAATGACGACGGTCCCGTAATGCTCTGCAAGATCCTGATAGGTGGGGTTGAGGTCGGGTTCATACCGGCAGGCTTTATCGACGCCGGATTTCAGGTTGTCAGGAATGAGTATCTCAGGGGCGCCGCCAAGGTACTCAAACATGTTGACGTGGCAGGCAATCCAGTGAGTAAATACTCTGGCTTGCCACCGCCTCGGCATAGGTGTAGTTGCTGGCGCCCAGAACGCCGACGAAGATCTGGGCATCCGTTATCTCTCCTGTATCCGGGTCGATAACCTCAACGGTCTTGCCGGCAAAGTCCACAAACAGCTTCTCCCCGGCCCGGTACTGCTGCCGCATGCTCAGGTCAAGCTTCTTTGCCCATTGCCGGTATAATGCACAGAACTGGCTGTAAGCATATCCCTCAGGGAACCGGTCCTTGTACTCCTGCCACAGAAGCTCAAGGGTCACGCCCTTCTTCCTCAGCTCCCGATGCAGGACTGCATACTCCGGTTCCGGGCGCGGCAGCCATCGACCTGACCGCTCTTCGCTAAACAAGAGCGATTCAAGCGCCGCGTCATCTGTGTCATCGGGCAAGCGGCCAGCCTAATCCGGCCAGCTCTGCACGTCCGATATATTCAACGACTGTGCTCGGTGATATGTTGCAGGACCTCGCGACCTGTCGCTTGCTCAGTCGCAGCCCAAAGTACAGTCGCAGCACTTCTTTCATTTTGCGCATGGATAACCTCTCTGCTGGCATCGTTCCTCCTTGTGGTGTTCGTCAAGGATTCACAATGACCTATGCTCAGGATTCTTATCCAGCAGGAGCGCTATGCTTTTCGTAAGGGATCTTTCGGGTTTCGTTCCGATCATCCCGAACACCCATTCCCTACACTCCGCAAAAGTGTTCGGCTTCTATCGGAATACGCATAAACCCAAAATTGTCATTAGAATCGGTCCAAAACGCTCAAAGCCTGGCAGGACGTGCAACAGAGCGGATTTATTCGGCGAAGTAGTCGCTTACATGGAGGTAAGTGCCGGGCGAATACCTTGGAGGACGGCTGGATGCCGTCCGAGAATGAGCGGCGTTGCACGTCCTGTCGGGCTAATGACAATTCCCGGGTAAATTCTATCGCCGGTCAGGATGCATGTCAATACGCAAAAACTGCATGACAGTAAGTATTGCAGGCATTTTGCATACGCGGAGCTCCCGTAAAGACTGAGTCAGGAGAACAGATTTGGCCAGGTATCGCGAAGCACTCG
>DATIKF010000316.1:0-2655 GCA_035477855.1 Dissulfurispiraceae bacterium | reverse complement strand
GGCCTGATAGTAGGAGTTTTGGACGAAAGGCCTCGACAACGCGTTCATCGCTGACGATTTCCCAACTGTTTTTAGGATCATCAATCCGACCATGAGCCGGATGGGCTTTGCCGGACGCCCCATCTCGCTGTAGTACTTAAGAGAACCCATCCTCAAAACGCTGTCAGGGGATCTGCTTGGCCGGTTGAAGCAGAGAGTGATCGGGATTGAGCTGGTCCATGAGGTTTTGGGTATAAAGAAGTTGCCTTGACATTTATTTTGCGTTTTCGCCTGCATCGCCACTCCAAGTGCAGTGATTTTTCGACCGGTTTTCTACAATTTTACTGCATGAACTGGTCGAAATACTACAGTGAAGTCGACAAAATGTCAAATATTTTTAAGTTGTTGTTGAATTTTCAGGGCTGACTACGTAAGCACGAACGGGCGCATGTCGTCGGCCACAACGTCCGGTTCGACCTCGCGATGCTTCCAAGGCCATGGACGCAGGATCGGGATTGAACGCGCTCCGACCGCCACGACCCGCGTATCTCGGTCGTCACGGTCCACCAGGCGAAGGGGCTCGAGTTCGACACGGTCTTCGTCGCCGGCCTCGCGGACAACGAGTTCCCTGCGTACCTCGATGGCCTCGAATAGGAAGAACGCCGCCTCCTCTACGTCGCCATCACCCGGCCGAAGCGCCGCCTATTCCTCTCCCGGCACGAGGTAAACGATAAGGGTTGCCGAAACGGTCGGAGCCGGTTCCTGAATGACCTCGCTTGACGCTGAAGAATGTTGAGACGTAGAATTTTAACAACCGGCATCAGCGGACGGCGCGCCGCCGCTGATGCTGGGCGTTGAACCTGCAGGAAAAGTGTTTTTTCTTTATTTTTTGTCTGTTTTCTTGTATAAATACTGCAACGTGTTTGGTTGATGACCGCTTAACCACTGCAGTGAGGAATGTATTGTGGCAAAGTACAAGGGAACGTTTCCTGACCGGGGCAAGCTTCTTTGTGTGTATTTGAGCAAACAGCTTGTTCCGGGCACCTTTGAGCATACCCTCAGCCGGTTGATCGACAAGGAACTGGACCTGAGCGTTTTCGACGCCCGGTATCGCAACGACGAGACGGGCGCTCCGGCCTTTGCTCCTCGTATTCTGCTCAAGATCATTCTTTTCGCATATTCCCGCGGGATCGTCTCCAGCCGCAAGATTGCCCAGGCCTGTGAAGAGAACGTGATTTTCATCGCATTGTCCGAGGATACCCGGCCACACTTCACGACCATAGCGGATTTCATTTCCAGCCTGGACCGGGAGATCACCCACCTGTTTCGGAACGTGCTTTTGATCTGCGACGGGATGGGTTTGATCGGCAAGGAGATGTTCGCCATTGACGGATGCAAGTTGCCGAGCAACGCTTCCAAGGAATGGAGCGGAACACGAGCTGACTTTGAAAAAAGAGCGGCCAAGCTGGAAAAGGTCGTGGAGCACATCGTCAAGAAACATAGGGCGAACGATCTGGGTCGCGTGGACATGGACTTGGCGGTCAGTGAAGCGCGGTACGTGCGGACGCTGCGAAAACGTGTCGAAAAAATCCGGGCCTGGTTGGCGTGCAATGAGGATAAGCCGGGCAAGACCGGCAAGCCGATCACGAGCAACATGACGGACAACGAATCCGCCAAGATGAAGACCTCCCACGGCGTGATTCAAGGATATGACGGAGTGACCGCCGTGGACGGTCGTCATCAGGTCATCGTGCATGCCGAGGCGTTCGGACAGGCCCAGGAGCATTATCTTTTGGAGCCGATGGTGAAGGGGACCCGTGAGAACTTCCGGGCTGTCGGCAAGGACGAGGACGTGTTCAAGAGCGCCAAGCTTTCGGCGGACAGCGGATTTCACACCGAAGAGAACATGAGGATGCTTTTCACGAATCAGATTGACGCCTACGTGGCGGACAACCGCTTTCGCAAGCGCGACCCCCGCTTCGTGGACGCCGATCGATACAAGGATCGTCACCGCCGTGAGCGGGCGGAATCAACGGGACGAAAAGGCCTGTTCTCCAGCGCTGACTTTGATTTTCCCGAGGACTTGAGCCACTGCGTCTGTCCGGCCGGCAAGAGATTGTACCGCAGCGGCCACAACGTGGAAGTCCGCAACTTTTTAGCCACCAAGTTCAAGGGCGCCAAGTCGTCCTGCCTGCCCTGCGTTCTTCGTTCACAATGCCTCCGCCATCCTGAACGGACGGAGATCAGACAGGTTGCGTATTTCCATGGTCGTACGGCGCTGGGCCGGGAAACCTTCACCGAGAAAATGAAGCGCAAGATCGATACGGTCGTGGGCCGCCTGACGTATGGCATGCGCGTGGCCGTTGCCGAACCTCCCTTTGCGCATATCCGTCACGTTTTGGGCTTGGATCGGTTTACCTTACGGGGCAGACGGAAGGTGAACACCCAATGGAATCTCTTCTGCATCGTGCATAACATGCTCAAGGTCCACCGGTACGGGCCTGGATTTTCCTGAATGTGCGGGAGTTCAGGAAAGAATAGGAACGGATGGGAAGAAACAGCGGCAATGGTAATCAAACGATGAGCCTGTAACGACCCGTTTTACCGTACCCTTTGGAATAAAGGCAATTGAACCGTGAAAGAGGAACGCAAACGATCGTCGAAAGGGCTTTTTCT
>DATIKF010000315.1:0-2004 GCA_035477855.1 Dissulfurispiraceae bacterium | reverse complement strand
AGAATGCCGTGGACTACCAGGAACCCTGCCGTGACAGCGGCAACTGCGGCCTTTGGATCAAAGTTCTTCACAAGCGACCTCCCCGGCATGAAAGGTTGCAATACGAATGAGGCACGATCATGAACCGGGCAAACGACCTTGCCCTGATCGCAATGAAAATGCTACTTCAACATAAGGGAGTGTTGTCCTTTGTTATCGATGATCCACAATCCGGTGTCAATGCGGAACTCGGTCACCCGCTCCACGTGCAGACTGAGGAAAAATAAGGACATCCTATAATCCTCCCGTCAAGTATTTTTAATTTTAGTTCGATTTCAGGCAGTTCGGTTTTTGGGCCATTTTTAGACAACACTCCCCCTCTGGATTGTTGATGCCGTCTTCGGCGGATTCTCCTGCCTGAAGATGAGCCCTCACCTGATCGTTACGTCTATCCGGCATCTCCCGGCGGATGATCGCTCGGGATCGCCCATCATCCCTTATCCAAGCTTTGGGCTCGGCAAGAGGCCCTGGATTGTCCCTCCCGAGGTCATTGCCTCAACGGGTATGAAAGGGCTCTCTCACCGAAGACGGTATCCAGCATTAGGCCTGGATGTGGGCTGGGTCGAAGGACTCCTTTCGCTTCATCAACGTCCACGCAATGACCAACATCTTGGCGGCAATCTTTACCAGCATCTTGGTCCGGATGCCTTCCTCCCGCTGGCGCCCATCCAAAAGCCTACTGTAGTAGGCCCGGAAGTGGCTGGTTAAGCTGGAAGCCACCAGCGCCGCCTGGTACAACGCGTAGCGCAAGTCGGCCTTGCCTTTCTTGGAAATCACCGGCACCGCCGTCCGGCTTTTCTCACCACTGCGGCTGGCACTCAGATCGAAGCCGGCCAACCGGATTAACTGGGATCGGTTTTCAAAGCGATGCGGATCCCCTATGGCGGCCAAGGTCATGGCGGAGACGTAGGGACCGAAGCCGGGGATGCTTTTCAAATAGCCGTATTCCTCGAACCCCTCAGCCTCTCGCTCAATTGCCTGCTCGATACGATCAAGCTGCGATTGGACTGAACCCAGCATCTCCACCATCACTTCAGCTTCTATCTTCATCGCGGGTCCCGGCCGGCAGCCGATAGACTGCCCGGCCGCTTCCCAAATGTGACGCAGCCGTCTTTGTTGTCGCAAGCCCCCATTGTGCGTGATGACCTTGGCGATGAACTGCTCGCAGTTCAGACGGCGGATGGTGGCCGGATCCAGGTACTCCCTGACGATCGTCAGATTCTCTGCCGCTGCGTTATTCCAGAACTGGTCCAACTCAGGGAAGTACTGCGCCACGAGGTTGTTGCGGATACGCACTCGGCAGCCATGCAGCTGCTTCTTTAACCGCTTGCGGACTAACAACAGGCTGCGCAGCCCGCGTAACCGCATCTCCGGCAGATCGTAATAATGGCACTTGCCCTGAGCCACCAGGTCCGCCACGTTGGCCGAGTCCTTGGTGTCGTTCTTGTCCCAGCGGCCATCCAACAGGCTGCGGTTCTTCTTGATCGCCTCGTTGGTGACATAGACGACCAAGTACCCGTTCACGATCAACTGCTCGGCTAAGGCTTTGTGATAGGCGCTGGTAGGCTCCAGGCCAAATACCACTTTGCCCAGCCCCTCGCGGTCCATGTAAAAGCGCACTTGCGTCAACAGATGCTGCAGTCCCTCGGCGCTGTTCTCAACGATCAGTCCCTTCAACAGCGTGCGGCCGCCGGCATCCCCAAAGAAGGCGTGGTGCTTGCGCTTGGCAATATCCAACCCGACGATGAGGTACTGCTTGGAACTGCGCACCTCTCTCTTGAATTGACGGAATTCATCGACTCTGGTAGGCTTCTCTTCGTTCATGGTAACCTCCTCTTAGCCGCTAAAGGTTATGGTTTGGGGCAACCTTAGGCTATCAGGAGGTTACTGCTTTTATCTACGCGATAATCTTCTGCGGACCTGATATACTTCCAAAGTTTTACTTCTCTACTTCGATTATATAAC
>DATIKF010000314.1:0-70475 GCA_035477855.1 Dissulfurispiraceae bacterium | reverse complement strand
CTTCAGCTCAGCCGCGTAATACGTGAAACGCTCTTTGAGCGGAAAACGCTGATTGATATACTGACGCTCAGGTCAGACAGGCTCCTCGCTGCACATGAACATGGCCTACAGGGCGCGCTATTTTAACCGGACAGTAGTGTTTTATTGTATTGAATGTGCTTGTTCGGGAGGCATAGCATCAGTGTTTGACGATTTGCCGAAACGCCGCCGTTTGCGGGGCCGCATGGCGACAGAGAGGTATTTGCTGATTCTGCAATTTCGGGTTTGCGCCCGAAGCAGGAATGTGCGTGCGCGCTCTTCTCTCCGCTGGCTGTCCGACCGATTCTCAGGCGTGCTTTTTCTGCTTCGTGCGCGTGCCAGGGATCGAAACTGAATTTTCTCCGGTTCCGGCAATCTGCTTCGTCAGTCAACTCGTTGAATAATATAGACAGCGTTAGGAGCATTTCCTTAAAACAGGGCTGTTCATGCTATAATTAAATCTAAAAAAATCAAGAGGGTTAGCCGCATGTTGCAAGATGATCTCCAGATTGGCCTTACATTTGATGATGTTCTGTTGCTTCCTGCCATGTCGGATGTTCTGCCGACAGAGGTTGATGTCGGTACAAACCTGACGAAAAATATCAGGCTGAATATCCCAATCGTTAGTGCGGCCATGGATACAGTGACTGAAGCAAGTCTGGCTATTGCGCTGGCCCGCGAAGGCGGCCTCGGCATTCTTCACCGCGCTCTCTCTCCGCAGAAACAGGCGCTCGAGGTCGACAAGGTCAAGAAATCAGAGAGCGGAATGATTATTGATCCTATTACCGTTTCTCCGGACGCGCCGATTTCGAAGGCGCTCGACCTGATGGCGCGCTACAAGATTTCGGGTGTTCCGGTTACCGAGAACGGTGAAATCGGCGGCAGGCTGGTCGGCATTCTTACAAACCGCGATCTGCGATTCGAACTGGACAGCCGACGTCTTGTTTCGGACGCCATGACGAGTAAGAACATAATCACCGCATCAATCGGGACAACGCTTGATGATGCCAAACAGACCCTGAACAAGTATAAAATCGAAAAGCTCCCTATTGTTGATGAAAACTTCAATCTTCTCGGGCTTATTACCATCAAAGACATTGAAAAACGCAAAAAGTATCCGAATGCCTGTAAAGACATCCATGGCCGCCTGCGCGTCGGCGCGGCAATCGGTGTCGGGGAAGGCGCAATCTATCGTGCTGAACTCCTCATCAAGGCAGGCGTGGATGTCATCGCGATTGATACGGCACACGGCCATTCCAGGGCGGTTATCAATACGCTGAAAGAGCTGAAACTGAAGTTTCCCGACGTGGAGGTTATTGCCGGCAATGTAGCTACCGCTGACGGTGCGGCAGACCTGATTGAAGCAGGGGCGGATGCGATCAAAGTCGGCATCGGACCCGGTTCGATCTGCACAACCCGCATTGTTGCAGGCGCGGGCGTGCCGCAGCTTACGGCAATCAAATCCTGCTACAACGTGGCTTCCAGGAGCGGCATCCCGGTCATTTCCGACGGCGGCATCAAATATTCTGGCGATATAACGAAAGCACTTGCTGCGGGCGCTCACTGCGTCATGATCGGAAGCCTCTTTGCCGGAACCGAGGAATCGCCCGGCGAAACCATTCTGTATCAGGGCAGGAGTTACAAGACCTACCGGGGCATGGGTTCTCTCGGCGCAATGCAGGGAGCCAAGGACCGGTATGGCCAGGAGGGCGTTGAAAAAGAGAAGCTCGTTCCGGAAGGCGTCGAAGGCCGTGTGCCGCTGAAAGGGCCGCTCGCGATGAGCATGCACCAGCTGGTTGGCGGACTCCGTTCGGGACTGGGCTATTGTGGTTGCCAGAATTTGCCGGATCTCCGGCAGAATGCGCGGTTCATCCAGATCACGAACGCGGGCTGGAAGGAAAGCCACGTGCATGATGTCGTCATCACGAGGGAAGCCCCGAATTACCGGGTGGAATGAAGTACCGTAGCGAGAGATCTGTGAAACAGAGCATAGAGGTGCCATGAATATTCCTGACAAAGTGCTGATTCTTGATTTCGGGTCGCAGTACACCCAGCTGATCGCGCGTCGCATCCGCGAACAGAAGGTCTATTCGGAGATAGTTCCGTTCAATGCGCCGCTTGAGAAAATAAAGTCGTTCCAGCCGAAAGGCATCATTCTTTCGGGCGGCCCGTCGAGTGTTTACGATGAAGGCGCTCCGATTGTGGCGAAGGAAGTGTTTGAGCTCGGCCTGCCGGTACTCGGCATCTGCTACGGCATGCAGCTTATGGCGCGTATGCTCGGGGGCGAAGTGGCCCGTGCGACGAAGCGCGAGTTCGGCAAGGCGATGCTCCATGTCGACGACGACGGCGATGTGCTCTGGGGAATCACGCAGAAGTCGCGAGTCTGGATGAGCCACGGCGACCGCATCGAGCAGATGCCTGACGGTTTCCGGATTGTCGGCCACACCGATAATTCGCCGATTGCTGCCATGACCGACAAAGCGCGCAGATTCTCTGCTCTCCAGTTCCACCCGGAAGTTGCGCATACCGATGAGGGAGTCCGCATACTCCAGAATTTTGTGTTCGGGACCTGCGGCTGCAAACCGATGTGGGAAATGAAGTCGTTTATCGATTGGCAGATCGACGCCATTCGAGAGCAGTCCGCCGGCAAGAAAGTCATCTGTGCGCTGAGCGGCGGGGTGGACTCGTCGGTCGTCGCTCTGTTGCTGCATAAGGCAATCGGCGACAACCTTGCCTGTATCTTTGTCGACAACGGACTGCTCCGCAAAGGCGAGGCCGAAAAGGTAAAGAAGACCTTTCGCGACCATTTCCATGTGAACCTCGATTTTGTCGACGCACGGGCGCGATTCATCGAAAAGCTGAAAAATGTGACGGATCCTGAGCGGAAGCGCAAGATAATCGGCTACGAGTTTATCGCCATTTTTGAGGAAGAGGCGAAGAAGTTTGCGGATGCAGAGTTTCTTGCTCAGGGCACCCTGTATCCTGATGTTATTGAATCGGTATCCTTCAAGGGGCCGTCGGCGGTCATCAAGAGCCATCATAACGTCGGCGGGCTGCCGGAGAAAATGAAACTGAAGCTTATCGAGCCGTTGCGCGAACTGTTCAAGGATGAGGTGCGCGTGCTTGGTCAGGAGCTCGGGCTGCCGGAGGAGATATGCTGGCGCCATCCATTCCCCGGGCCGGGCCTTGCAATCCGTTGCATCGGCGAGATTACCGCCCAAAAGCTTGAATTGCTGCGCGAAGCCGACGCAATCGTGCTTGAAGAAATCAAGGCGGCAGGCCTTTATCGTGACATCTGGCAGGCGTTTGCGGTTATTCTGCCGATTAAGAGCGTCGGCGTCATGGGCGATGAGCGCACCTATGAGAATGTCGCCGCAGTCCGTGCGGTGACGAGCCTTGACGGCATGACTGCCGACTGGGCGCATATGCCGCATGACGTGATGGGTAAAATTTCGAGCCGCATCATCAATGAGATTAAAGGAATCAACCGGGTGGTATACGATATTACGTCCAAGCCTCCCGGAACCATTGAATGGGAATAGCGGCAAGGAAAATGCAGGAAGCTGAACAGAATGAAAGCCGGGAGGCGATAGCTCTCCCGGTTCCTGTCTGAAGGGGGCGGCATGGACATCAAGGAATACATCGGCAGTAGGAAACAGCTTGTGGATGTGTTTCTGCAATCTTACTTCGCGGTGCCGTTTCAGCCGAAAACGCTCCATGAGTCGGTAGTCTATTCGCTTTCCGCCGGCGGCAAACGCATCCGCCCGGTGCTCTGCATCGCAGCATTTGAGGCATGCGGCGGCAGTGCGGACGATGTTGTGCCGTATGCCACGGCACTTGAGCTGATTCATACGTATTCTCTGATTCATGACGATCTTCCCGCGATGGATGACGACGATCTCCGCCGGGGCAAGCCGACCAACCATGTTGCTTTTGGTGAAGGAATGGCAATTCTTGCGGGGGACGCGCTTTTGACCGAGGCGTTCGTGCTGCTTTCCGATTCGCGCTTCAAGACGGCTGCGATGACGGATGGTCAGGTGCTGCGGGTGGTGAATGAAATCAGTTTTGCAGCTGGAGAGGAAGGCATGGTCGCCGGGCAGGCGCAGGATCTGCTTTCGGAAAATGCTGAGCCTGATGCAAAAACGTTGTCGTTTATCCACGCGCACAAGACCGCGGCTTTGCTGCGAGCATCGGTTGTTTCCGGCGGCATTCTCGCCGGCGCTGATGTTGATCAGCTCGACCTGCTGAGAAGCTATGGTCAGAATATCGGCATTGCATTTCAGGTTGTTGACGATATTCTGGATGTTGTCGGCGAACCCGGGGTGATCGGCAAGCCTGCCGGTTCTGATGAGAAGAAAAGGAAGATGACCTATCCGAAGCTCTATGGAGTGGAGCAGTCAAAGCAGAAGGCTGAAGAGTTGATTGCGTCAGCAATCGATGCGCTCAGTTCTTTTGATGAAAAGTCCGAGCCTCTGCGCGCACTTGCGCGCTATCTCGCGAAAAGGACCAGTTAAGTCTCGACTGCCTATGTATCTCGAACGAGTCAAATCACCTGAGGACCTCAAAAAGCTCTCGATTGACGAACTTCAGCAATTGGCTGAGGAGTTGCGCTCTCGTATTCTCGAACAGGTCTCAAAGGGCGGCGGTCACCTTTCATCCAATCTCGGCGTTATCGAGCTTACGATTGCGCTGCATTATGTTTTCTCATCCCCGCAGGACAAGATTGTGTGGGATGTCGGGCATCAGAGCTATGCTCACAAGCTTCTGACCGGCAGAGCCGATGCGTTTGATACGCTCCGCAGGTTTGGGGGGCTCTCGGGCTTCCCGAAGCGGAGCGAAAGTGAACATGACGCTTTCGGGACAGGCCACAGCGCCACCTCAATTTCAGCGGCACTCGGCATGGCCGAGGCGCGCGACCTCAGGGGGGAAGAGTTCAAGGTTGTTGCTGTCATCGGGGACGGTGCGCTGACCGGCGGCCTGGCCTTTGAAGGGTTGAATCAGGCCGGACACCGCAAGAAAGACATGATTGTCATTCTGAACGACAACGAGATGTCTATTTCCCCGAATGTCGGCGCCATGTCCGCCTATCTCCATCGCGTGCTGACCGGGTCGTTCTTCTCGAGAGTCCGCAAGGAGACGAAGGCGATCCTTGAGGGAATTCCGAAGATCGGCGAGTCGGTCGCAAAAATTGCCCATCGGGCAGAAGGCAGCCTGAAAGGCTTTTTCCTGCCGGGCGGCCTGTTTGTGGACCTCGGGTTTGAGTACCTTGGACCCATTGACGGGCATGATATCGCGCTGCTCATCGAGACGCTCCGAAACATTAAGGATATCAGGGAGCCCATTATTCTTCACATCGTGACCCGAAAGGGAAAGGGATACAAATACTCCGAGGAAGACCCCTGTGTTTTTCACGGTGTGGGGCCGTTTGCGGTAGATACCGGTGAGCAGCGGTCGGCACTGAAACCTGCGGACCAGCCGGCGGTTTGTCAGCAAACCTATTGCGAGGCGTTCGGGCTTGCGCTGACTGAACTGGCGTCTTCGGATGACAGAATCGTGGCGATTACGGCTGCCATGACCGAAGGCACCGGACTTGCGCCGTTTGCGGAAAAGCATCCGAAGCGCTTCTACGATGTCGGCATTGCGGAACAACACGCGGTCACCTTCGCCGCAGGGCTTGCAGCCTCCGGGCTTCGTCCTGTCGTTGCGGTCTACTCGACTTTTTTGCAGCGTGCTTACGACCAGATTATCCATGATGTCTGCCTCCAGAACCTTCCGGTGGTCTTCGCTATCGACCGCGCCGGCATTGTCGGGGAAGACGGCCCTACGCACCACGGACTCTTCGATATCTCGTTCCTGCGCTGTGTGCCGAACCTGCTGGTTATGGCGCCGAAAGACCTCCAGGAACTGAAGCGCATGCTCTCTTTTGCGCTGAAGCATGATGGACCTGTGGCGATCCGTTATCCACGCGGACGAGCCGGGCTTGATCTGAGCTACCTGTTTCATGAATTCGATCTGAAAACCGGCAAGGCGGAAGTGCTTGCAGAGGGTGACGACATTGCGATTATTGCAGTCGGCCACTCGGTGCCGCCTGCGCTGAAGGCAGCCGATGAGCTGCGTCGCAGCGGCGTACATGCGACGGTTGTGAATGCCCGTTTCGTCAAGCCACTCGATGCGGGATTAATCGTTTCGCTCGGAGAGAAGACGAAGCGCATTTTGACGGTTGAGGAAAATGCGCTTGCGGGCGGATTCGGCGCTTCTGTCCTGGAAACGCTTGCTCAGGCGGGAATGCAGAGCGTTTTTGTCAAATGCCTTGGGGTGCCCGACACATTCATTCCTCACGGTTCGCAGAAGCGCCTCCGCGAGATGAACGGGCTTGACGAAGGCGGCATCTATCAGGCTGCAATGGCACTGATCGCTGAATCAAGAATCAGGCTGGCGCGCAGCGATCAGTAGGGCCGGCAAACGGACAATCAGAGCCTTTCTCACACACCGACGGATTCGGCAGGGTGCAGGAGCGTATGAAAGACAGGCTCGATAAAATACTTGTAGAGCGCGGGCTGGTGCAGAGCCGTGAACGGGCGCAGGCACTCATTCTCGAGGGCAAGGTCTTTGTAAACGGCATGCAGCAGGGCAAGGCGGGAGCGCTTGTTCAGCATGATGCAGCGATCAACGTAAAGGGTGACGACATCCCTTACGTCAGCCGCGGCGGGCTCAAGCTTGAAGCAGCGCTCAGGGAGTTTTCCATCGACTTCACCGGCAAGGTTGCGATGGATGTCGGCGCCTCGACCGGCGGATTCACCGACTGCATGCTTCAGCGCGGTCTCAGGAAGTCATACTGCATCGATGTCGGCTATGGGCAGCTCGCCTGGAAGCTTCAGCAGGACGAACGTGTGGTGCTTATGGACCGCACCAATATCCGCCATCTTGAGCAATCCGCTATTGCTGACATAATCGACGTTGTTGTTATTGATGTCTCATTTATCTCTCTCGAAAAAGTTGTTCCTGCCGTCCTCCAATTCCTGAAAGCGGGGGGCGAACTGATCGCACTCATCAAACCGCAGTTTGAAGTCGGCAAGGGGGAGGTCGGCAAAGGCGGCATCGTGAAAGATGCTGAAAAACGCCAGGCAGCCGTTAATCGCGTCTGCCAATCTCTTGAGTCGCTCGGCCTTCGGACCGTCGGCGTTATAGCATCACCCATTCTCGGACAGAAGGGGAATGTGGAGTATCTGTTTTACGGCATCCAGCGAGCGGAATAGCCCAAGTGCGGCAGGTTATATGCGTATTCCGATGAAGCCGAACAGTGATTCTTGTCGAAGCCGAACACTTTCAGCATAGCGAAGCTGGATAGGCAGTATCTTACGACTGGTGTTCGGCATCAGTCAACTTCGACCGTTTTTTCCTGAGGGAATCTCCTTTCAGATTGATCTTGTGCGCAACGTGGGCGATTCGGCCGGGACAGCGCAGGAAGATGCTCATCAGCCCATCGGCGATGCTGGAGCAATGGAGGTCCGGGATACTAGCAGGATGTTGAAAAACTCTTGATGCAAAATGCACTGCCAAAAACGACTCTCTCAGAGGCTCAAGCACCGAAAAACTCGGGTCAATCCATGTCAGAACATCCCCCGAAATTGACCCTGCTGAGCCGAAGATGGACTTTTTCAGCAGCCTGCTAAAGACCCGTTTTGCTGCTTTCAACACATGACCAGCCAACACCTCTCACTTTGGAGTGCGGGCCTGTGGCGGAGGTCTTAAATGCCTTCCGTATGCCATGACCGGCAACCCGCTTCACAAAGATCCCGGATGCTGAGTTGACAAAGAAAATTCAAGGTGTTAGGCGCTTTTTCTCTGTATAATTAATCAATAGTTACGCTATAATAATTCTCTATTATTTTTGAGGAGTCGGCATGGAAATCATTCCGGAAGGTATCAAGAAATCGACCTGGAGCAAGGTGCTCGACTACATCGCGATGAGCGATGAGCCGCCGCCGTATCTGCTTATGGACAAGGACATCATCCGCGAGAAGGTGTGCCAGATCGGCAGGACAATACGGAAGGCAAAGGTTTTTTATGCGGTCAAGGCAAACCCTGACATTGAAGTCTGCCGTTTTGTCGCTGAGATGGGACTTGGCTTTGAGATAGCGTCTGAAGGGGAGCTTCGCATTCTTGCCGCGTTAGGAGTGGCTCCTGAGCGCATCATCACGAGCAACCCGATTAAGACCTTTCGTTTCATGGCAGAGGCGGTTGCTTACGGCGTCAACTATTTTGCGTATGACTCAAAGGCCGAGGTGGACAAGATGGCCCGTTATTCGCCGGGCGCAAACGTGTATGTCAGGCTGGTCGTGCCGAACGAGGGCAGCGAATGGCCGCTCAGCAAGAAATTCGGTGTCGAGATTGAAGAAGCTGCGCAGTTGCTGATTTATGCCAGAGACAAGGGGCTGAATCCGGTCGGCATCACTTTTCATGTAGGCTCACAGTGCAACAATCCCTACAACTGGCAGTCTGCAGTGGACAAGGCCCGCGAGTTGTGGGAAACGGCTGATGCTCAGGGAATCAAGCTTAGAATGCTGAATATCGGCGGCGGCTATCCGATTCGCTATACAAAAAATGTCTTTGATATTGAAGCGATAGAAAAGAAAATAGACAAGGCATTGCGCCAACGCTTTCCTGAAGAGGTCGAAATCTTTATCGAGCCTGGGCGTTCTGTGGTCGGCGATTCGGGAGTATTTGTCGGCACGGTTATCGGCAAGGCGAAGCGTGGTGATGAAGACTGGCTTTACATCGACGTAGGAGTATTCAACGGACTCATGGAGAGTGTCGGCGGCATCAAATATAATTACATTGTCGGCAGCCGCGGTGAAGCCAAGACGTGGACGGTATGCGGCCCGAGCTGCGACAGTATGGATGTTATCGACAAAGAGGCGGAGTTTCCGGAGCCGGAGGTCGGCAATCGCATCCTGATTCCTTCCGCCGGTGCCTATACGCTTTCGTATGCCTCAGAGTTTAACGGTTTTTCAATACCGAAGGTGATTTTAATATAAGAAGGCAGAATCAGAAGCCAGAAGTCAAGCGGATGAAGGTGAAATGAGCGATCTTCGTTGTTGATTCGGAATGCTGGCTCTGGAGAATAAGGAGGATATGATGATTAAATTTTTCGAGAAAGACCCGTATTCACCGATTCAGTATGTATATGAAGTGAGCAATATTCTTCATCAGAGCAAGAGCGCGTTCCAGGAGATTATGGTTATAGAGAACCCGCATTTCGGCAAGATGCTGATTCTTGACGGCGTGGTCCAGATTACCGAGCGGGACGAGCTTTTTTATCATGAAATGCTGACGCATGTCGTCCTGCATGCCCACCCGAATCCGAAGCAGGTTGTGGTGATCGGCGGCGGCGACGGCGGAATTGTGCGCGAAGTCCTCAAGCATAAAACAGTCGAGAAGGTGCATTTTATCGAGATAGACGAAGAGGTTATCAATGTCTCCCGCAAGTTCTTCCCCGGGGTTGCCTGCGGTGTTGACGATCCGCGCGTCGAAATCAAGTGCATGGACGGCGCGGAATTTGTGAAGTCAAGAAGGGGCGATATCGACGCAATTCTGGTTGATTCCACCGACATTATCGGGTTCGCAAAGAGTCTTTTCACGGTCGAATTTTTCAAGACCTGCAAGGACTGTCTTGCTGAAGACGGTCTGTTCGTAAGCCTCTCGGAGTCCCTTCACTTTCACAAGGAGATGGTAATCGAGGTGCAGGAGGAGATGAAAAAGATCTTCCCGGTGGTCGATCTGTTCACCGCACCGATTGCGACCTATGCCGGAAACTGGTGGACTTTCTCGGTCGGCTCAAAGAAGCTGAATCCCCGCGAAATGAGGCGCGAATACACCATCGAAACCACCTACTACAGCGATGAGATACATACCCAGTGCTTCATGCCGCCCAGGATGTACCAGAAGCTGATGAACAAGCAGCTTAAGTGGTAGCTATAGAGGCAGTAAAAAGTAATAAGTTAGGAAGTGACTGAACAGGGGCGACCGGCACATGGGTTGCCCCTGTTTTGTGTTTATGAAGACAGCAGGGAGTGCTCTATAGACGGACTGCTTACAGTGCGCGGCGAGTTGGCTAACATGTTGAATATAAATATATATTTGCTGAGTCTTGACAGGGCTTGCCTCAAGTTGTTAGACTGTTAGCACTCAGTTGCGGTGAGTGCTAATGTCGATAAGAGACTATATAGAATCCCTTGACGAAAGAAGCAGGCAGGTCCTGTTTGCGGTTATAGAGAGCTATATCCATAAGCCGGAGCCGGTCGGGTCCCGTTTTGTTACAAAAAAATATCCGATTGGTTTTTCCCCTGCCACGATTCGCAACATCATGTCGGACCTCGAAGAGGCCGGCCTTCTGGCGCAACCTCATACTTCTGCCGGGAGAGTGCCGACCGACAAAGGCTATCGCTATTATGTCGATGCATTGCTGAACCCCGCGGGAGGTGTTCCAAAGGACTCCTATGCAGATACAATGCAGGACTTCGCGCGCCGCCTCGATACCATGAAGAATGATCTTGCGGTAATGTTTCACGAGGTGACCGATACGCTCTCCCGAATGTCCAATTATGTCGGGGTGGCTCTGCCGCCGCAGGCGGCTAAAACAACGTTTCATCGCATTGACCTGATGAGGTACCGTGACGGCAATGTGGTGGCAATCCTTCTGACCGATGAAGGTCTTATCAGAAACAAGATCATAAAGGTCGATTCTGAACTGACGCAGGGCGACCTGAACCGGATTGCCGACTACCTGAACAGCGAATACCGGGGCAGGACGATTGACGAGATGACGGTGATGCTTGTCGCGCTGATGCAGGATGAAAAAACACTTTGGGACAGCATGATACGCAGGGCTATTGAGGTTTGTAAGCAGACGTTCAACTTTAATGAGGGAGATCTGTACGTTTCAGGCCTGTACGATGCCATGGATCTTCCCGAGTTTTCAGATATCGGAAAGATCAGGCAGCTTTCGCGTGCGATTAAGGACAAGCACACCATTCTGAGATTGCTTGATGAATTTGCCGAAGCGGAGGGTGTCAATGTCATTATCGGACGGGAAAATGCATCGTCTGAACTCCAGAACCTGAGCATTGTGGCTGCAAGTTGCCGCGAGAGCGGTCGACCGATGGGCGTTATCGCCCTTATCGGGCCGACGCGTATGGATTATTCGAAGGCCATTTTTATGGTTGATATGGTTGCTCGTCAGATTTCGCGAACATTTGATGAACACAGATAATTTCCGACGGAGGAGCATGGATGGATAAGAAGCATCACAAGAAACATCATCAGCGTGTGCCTGCCGAGCAGGAGGCTCAATCCGCGGTGCAGCCTGAAGTCATTGTAGAGCAGGAAGAGCCGAAACCGGATTTTGCGGCAGAGCTTGCCGATGCGAATGAGAAGTACCTGCGGTTATACGCTGATTTTGAGAATTTCAGAAAAAAGGTCGCCAAAGATAAGGAAGAGCTGGTCAAATATGCCAATGAATCGCTTGTCTTTGAATTGCTTACGGTCATTGATAATCTTGAAATGGCGTTGAAGCATGCCAGGGAGAAGGCGAACGCAGAGACGGTCGACTCGCTTGTGACGGGAGTGGACAATACGCTTCGTGGTTTGAGCAGGATGCTCGGGAAGTTCGGGCTTGACGCGATTGATGCCGCAGGGCAGGCTTTCGATCCGGCGTACCACCATGCAATGTCTCAGGTGGAGCGGGATGATCTTGAAAACGGCATGGTTGTTGAAGAGTTCAGAAAAGGGTACCAGTTCAAGGACAAGGTGTTGAGGCCATCACTGGTCTCGGTTTCAAAAAAAACTGAATAAAACGAAAACGAACCAAAGCGCATAAAGGAGGATGTAATGGCGAAGGCAGTAGGCATAGATCTTGGAACCACAAATTCGGTCGTATCCGTTGTAATGGGCGGAGAAACGGTTGTCATTCCGAATCAGGAAGGCAATCGGACGACCCCATCGGTTGTGGCATTTACCGAAAAGGGCGAGCGGCTTGTCGGACAGGTCGCAAAGCGGCAGTCGATTACCAACCCGGAGAACACCATTTTTTCGATTAAGCGGCTTATGGGCCGCAAATATAAGTCACAAGAAGTAGAACATGCGAAGAAGCGTCTTCCCTACCATATCGTGGAGGCGCCGAATGGCGACGCGCACGTAGAAATCCGCGGCAAGCGGTATTCCCCGCCCGAGATTTCGGCAATGATTTTGCAGAAGCTGAAACAGGCGGCTGAAGACTATCTTGGTGAGACGGTGACGGACGCGGTTGTCACCGTGCCGGCTTACTTTGACGACAGCCAGCGACAGGCGACCAAGGACGCAGGGAAGATTGCCGGACTGAACGTGCTTCGTATCATCAACGAGCCGACAGCGGCTGCTCTGGCTTACGGCCTCGACAAGAAAAAAGAGGAGAAGGTTGCTATTTACGACCTTGGCGGCGGAACGTTCGACGTCTCAATCCTTGAAATCGGCGAAGGCGTTATTGAAGTGAAATCGACCAATGGCGACACCTATCTCGGCGGCGACGACTTTGACCTCCGTGTCATCGATTGGCTGGTTGATGAGTTCAGAAAAGAGCAGGGCATTGATCTCAGGTCGGACAAAATGGCGCTTCAGCGCCTGAAGGAAGCGGCTGAACGTGCAAAGGTCGAACTTTCCAGCGCTCAGGAAACCGAAATCAATCTGCCGTTTGTGACTGCCGATGCATCCGGGCCGAAGCACCTGCTTATGAAGCTCACGCGGGGCAAGCTTGAGCAATTGACGGATGATCTTGTAGAAAAGACGCTCGAGCCGTGCAAGAAGGCGCTTGCGGATGCAGGCCTGAAGCAGTCTGAAATCCACGAGGCAATTCTGGTCGGCGGGCAGACCCGCTCTCCGAAGGTACAGCAGGTGGTTCAGACTTACTTCGGCAAGGAACCGAACAAGAGCGTGAATCCGGACGAAGTGGTCGCAGTCGGCGCAGCGATTCAGGGCGCGGTTCTGAAGGGAGAGGTGAAGGAAGTTCTTCTCCTCGACGTTACCCCGCTTTCTCTCGGCATTGAGACGCTCGGCGGCGTATTCACGAAAATGATTGAGCGGAATACGACAATCCCGACCAAGAAGTCGCAGATATTCTCGACCGCTGCAGACAATCAGCCTGCGGTGACCGTCAAGGTCCATCAGGGTGAGCGCGAAATGGCGTCGGACAACAAGCTGCTCGGCGTCTTTGAGCTGACCGATATTCCGCCGGCACCGCGCGGGCTCCCGCAGATTGAAGTGACCTTCGATATCGACGCAAACGGCATCATCCACGTTTCGGCAAAGGATATGGGCACCGGCAAGGAGCAGTCGATCAAGATTACTGCTTCAAGCGGTCTCAGCAAGGACGAAGTCAACAAGATGGTGAAGGACGCTGAACTCCACGCTGAAGAAGACAAGAAACGCAAGGAGCTGATTGAGGCGAAGAATACCGCTGATACGCTCATCTACTCGGTCGAAAAATCGCTGAAGGATTACGGCGACAAGGTCTCGCCGGAAGAGAAGTCCCAGATCGAAGACGCTCTGGAGAAGTGCCGTAAGGCGAAGGATTCTGGCAGCGACGCTGCCGAAATAAAGGCAGCTACTGAAGCGCTATCGACCGCTTCGCATAAGCTCGCCGAACATGTCTATAAGGCTCAGCAGTCCGCGGCAGGTGAACAGGCCGGCGGCGGGTGCGGAACCGGGACCGGTCCCTGTGGCGGAGACGGGGCAACCAAACCCAAGAGCGGCGAAGAGGACGTTGTCGAAGCGGAGTTTGAAGATGTAGACAAAAAGAAAAAGCAGTAAATCACGAATCGGAATCGCAAAAGTACGGTGAAACGCGGAGGCATCAGCCCCCGCGTTTCGCATGTCTGATATAATAATAGACCTTGCTGTTCACTTTTGAACTTTGCGATATGAGATGAGGACATGAAAGACTATTACAAAATACTCGGCGTAGAACGCACTGCTTCACAGGACGACCTCAAGAAGGCTTTCCGCCAGCTTGCCCTGAAGTACCATCCGGATCGCAATCCCGGCGACAAGGAATCTGAGGACAAGTTCAAAGAGGCGAATGAAGCGTATTCCGTCCTGAGCGACCCCGAAAAGCGTGCCCATTACGATCGTTTCGGCACAGCTGACGGTATCGGTCAGGGCGGGTTCCAGGGCGGGTCGCCATTCGGTGATATTTTCGAAGACATCTTCGATGATTTTTTTGGTGCGTTCGGCGGGCAGCGCCGACAGCGACCGGCAAAGGGTGCAGATCTCCGCTACAACATGACCCTCACGCTGGAAGAAGCTGCGTTTGGCCTTGAGAAAGAGATCAAGATACCGCGCTGGCAGAACTGCGAGCCGTGCAGCGGCAGCGGCTCCGAGTCGGGGAAGCAGGCTGAAACGTGTCCGAATTGCAAAGGCAGCGGCAATGTTCGTTTTCAGCAGGGCTTTTTCAGTGTTTCCAAGACCTGCGGTAAATGTCACGGTGCCGGCAAGATAATCACCTCCCCATGCAGCAAATGTCGGGGCGAAGGGAAAGTCCGTGTACAGCGCGATATTTCAGTGAAAATTCCGGCTGGTGTCGACGTCGGTTCCCGCCTGCGGCTTTCCGGCGAAGGTGACTTCGGTTCATTCGGCGGACCGCCCGGCGATCTTTACATCGTTCTTGATGTTGCAGAGCATCAGGTCTTTAAACGCCATGGCCTTGATGTCTGGTGCGAAGCGCCGATTTCTTTCCCGACAGCAGTTTTCGGTGCCGAGATAGAAGTGCCGACGCTGAACGGCACCGCGAAGATAAAGATTCCGGCAAGTACCGGCTCAGGAAAGGCTTTCCACATCAAGGGGCGCGGCATTCCGAAGCTCGGCAGCAACCACCGGGGTGATCAGATAGTCTCGGTCTTCATTGATGTGCCGAAAAAACTGAGTGACCGGCAGAAAGAACTGCTCCAGGAATTTGCGCGTCTCGGCGGCGAAAGCGTTGAGGAGAGCAAGGGCTTCAAGGGTAAACTCAAAGATCTTTTTGCCGGTTGACATCTGTGCGTATTTACGTGCCTGCCGGTGATGTTGCCGAATATGCCACTGTGCGTCTTTCCGAACAGAAGGCGCACCATCTTATCGCCGTACTGCGCGCCCGGAAGGGCGACGGTCTGACGGTTTTCGACGGTATGGGCACGGCATACGAAGCAATTATTTCAGAAATTTCCAAAAATCGCGTCCTGATCGACATTACCAGGGAAATACCGTCTGATACCGAACTCCGGACCCATATCGTGCTTTGCGCGGCCATTCTCAAAGGCGAAAAAATGGATCTTGTGGTCCAGAAGGCCACCGAGTTGGGCGTAATGGAGATACAGCCGCTGGTGTCGGAGAGGACTATTGTAAAAGCGACGCGCCGGCTTGAACGATGGTGTGCGATTGCAGAGGAGTCCTGTGAACAGTGCGGACGGACAATCCTTCCTCTTATTCGTGAGCCGCGGACATTCAAAGAGTTTTTTGCATCACAGAAGAATCTCAGCGGATTTGTTTTCCGGGAAGATGGCGGACTGCCGCTTGCCGAAGCGCACCGGATGCTCATGGGGAAGCGGAAAGCACTGCCGGACAATCAGCCATGGCATGTAGTCATCGGTCCGGAAGGAGGCATGACTGCGGAAGAAGTGCAACTGGCAAACAGCAAGGGACTTGTTGCCGCCACTCTCGGACGTCGGATTCTCCGGGCAGAAACTGCGTCGATTGTTGCACTCGGACTCGTCTGTTTTCTCGCCGAAGAGTAGTGTAATTTACCCTCCCTTCCCGCTTGCATTCATACATTTTCTGTTATAATACGTATTATTTCCGAAAGGAGAACCTCCATCATCGACAGCAAAGCAAAGGCCGTAGCCGCTGCGCGGGCATCACTCGAAAAGAAGGCAGCGGATGTTCTTGTTCTTGAACTGACGAAACTCACTGCGATTGCTGATTATTTTGTACTCTGTTCGGCGGAGAATACTCAGCAGGTCAAAGCAATTGCCAGCCAGATCGAAGAGTCCCTTAAAAAGCCCGGCATCAAGCCGATTCGCATTGAAGGCATGGAATATGCGCATTGGGTGCTTCTGGATTACGGCGATGTGATTATTCACATTTTTGAGGCGGAAACGCGCGCCTATTACGAGCTCGAGAAGTTCTGGCTCGACGCACCGAGGGTTCCTTTTGATGAAGAAGATTCGGCTGCTCTGGGTCGGCAGGACAAAAGATCGGGCGCTGGCAGAGCGCATTGAGTATTACATAAAACTCCTGAGCGGCTATGCCCGGGTCTCGATTGTCGAGATCCGGGAGGCCCGGGGAAAAGATGCTGCCGCAAGCCGTGAAGCTGAGGGGAAGCGAATTCTCGCGGCATCTGAGGCGTTTCTTCTGCTTGATGATCGGGGCCGGGAGTATACATCCCCCGAGTTTGCGCGCTTCATCGATACTGCTGATGTGACTGATATCGTGATTGGCGGTGCTTTTGGAGTTTCGGATGACGTTCGGGCAAGAGCCCGTGATTGCATCGCGCTCTCCCGTATGACGTTTACGCATGAAATGACGCGAATGATACTGCTGGAACAGCTCTTTCGTGCGATGACTATTCTCAAAGGAAGGGATTATCACCACTGATGGGCAAGACGACGACATTTCTGCTGCTGGTCATTCTGGGTGTGCTCGGCGCTCTCGGGTTTGACAACCGTGAGATGGTGACACTCAAAATTCCCTTCGGCGAGACATATGAGATGTCGAAAGCAACTCTCACCCTGTTCTCAACAATCCTCGGAGTCCTTGTGGTTTTTGTCGGATTTATCATCCGCGATACGAAACGGGGTATCGACAATCTTCAGGAACAGAAGCGACTGAAGCGGGAGGCAAAGACACAGGAAACATACTCAAAAGCGATGAATGCTATTCTGGGGCACAAGGAAGAGGAGGCGCGAGAGGCTCTTGCGGATATTCTCAAGGAATCACCGGAGCATGTCGATGCGCTGCTGAGGCTTGGTGATATTGCATTTCATAATGCCGACCATCCGACCGCGCTTGACTACTATAAGCGGGCGCATGATCTTGCTCCCAGGAATCCGGAGGCTTTGCTCGGCCTGGTAGTGGTGCATGCGCGCATTCGGATTCGCGGTGAACTGTATCTGAAGCGGAATCAGGAAGTCCGGGCTCTGGAGGAGTTTCGTGCAGCGTGCGATGCCGGGAATGAAGCAGTCGTCTCTTACTGCTGTAAGACATGCGGCGCTCTGGCGGATGACTGGTCGGGACGCTGCCCGCAGTGCAGCGAATGGAACGCCTTTCATATCAATATTTCCGGAGGCTGCTCGGCGGTGAGGCCGCTGTGACGGTGAGCATCCGGAGAGTTGTTCTTGACACCAGCCTGTTTGTGAATCCTGATGTCCGCCTTAGCCTCGGCGCGACACCAACCGAGGCGCTCGGCAATTTTCTTGAACTGGCCCGGGAAGCGAAGACGCTTGAATTCTATATGCCGCCATCCACATTTCATGAGCTTTTGAATTTTGTAAACGAAAAACAGATCAGCGGAGAATTTCTTCTGCATCTCCGCCAGCGCCCGCCCCGGAAACATGAAATTCAGGTTCCCGGGTATCTCCTGTACGAACTGATCGAAGAAATCCGCGATCGCGTGAACAAGGGCCTCAGGATAGCAGAAGTCGGCGTGCGCGGAACCGAGAAGCGCACGATAGACGACATCATTCAGGACATGCGAAAAAAATACCGCGAGGCTCTGCGTGAAGGCATTATCGACAGCAGGGAAGACGTTGATCTTCTTCTGCTCGCCCGTGAACTCGATGCGCTCCTCATAACGGCAGATCATGGGCTTGTCAAATGGGCTGAGAAACTCGGCATCGCCTGGCTGCTACCGGAGCGGTTCCGGGATTTTGTCATGGCGGCAATTGAACAGTCGGACAACCAACCTGCAGTTGATTAGCTGCATCTTCAGGACTTCTTCCCGAAGTCGAAGCTTATGAATGCTCCCGGCGGCATGCTGCATTTCTTCCTCTTAATAATCCTTTTTTCTGTTTAGCTCTTCTGCTATTATTTCAGTAACAACGGCACGAGGAGGCTTCCACCATGAAAGTCGAAGAGATTATGACGAAAAAAATCGAATTTATCGAGGCAGAAGCGCCGCTTTACGATGCGGTCGAGAAGATGATCGATAAACGTCTTCGCTGTCTGGTCGTCAGACCGAAAAGCGACAAAGACGTTTTCGGCGTGATTACGGTGCGGGATATTGTTTTCAAGGTGATTGCCAAGAACCTAGATCTCTCCCGGGTCCGGGTCGAAGAGATTGCCGAAAAGCCGCTCATCTGCGTGAATAAGGAGATGGAACTTCCTCACGTTATCAGCATGATGCAGAACTTCAACATTTCCCGCGTGTTTGTGTGCGAAGGATCCGACATGGTCGGCATTGTCGCGCTGATGGATGTGATGGGCGGTTCGCTTATTGTTCGTGCGAAAGGCGGCAGCAGTGTTTAAGAAGCTCTTTTCCGGCGGCAATCCGGAACAGGCGGTTATTGAGAAGATACGACAACACATTGGGATCCTCACCTCTGCGGCTGATGCGCTGCGTGAAGGTATCGAAAAGAATGACCCTGAACTTATTGCGAGCATCGCCGATCTTGAGCGGGAGGGTGACAGTATCAGGCGCGCCGTTGTTTCACACGTTTTCGAAGGGGCGTTTCTGCCGTTTCTCCGGCCGTTTATCTGTCGCTTTGTGGAGATTGTGGACCACGTCTTCGATGAGCTCGAAGATGCATCGGTTCTTTTCCGGCATTCACAACCCTATGTAACCGGCGGGATCCGGGAAAATGTTGTCAAGGTTGCAGTGCTGAATACCCATATGTGCGAAATGCTGCTGATCGCCTTTGATTCCTTGTTTTCGGGCGGAGACCTTCGGGAAAAAAGTCTTGCAATAAGGGTGTATGAAAAGCGTGTTGATGAGCTCAAGTTTGACCTGCTGGAACAGGTGAGGACTGTAGAGCCGGCGACGTTCTGGGACGGACGAACGCTGGCACGGTTTATTGATTACCTAACGCAAATCAGCGATACCATTGAGGATGCGAGCGATTACCTCCAGATAATCAATGTGAGCCTCCGCTAGCACCCGGTGCCGTTCATCACTGCTCATGGTTGACTACATCCCCATAATCGCCTGTGTGCTCATGGCAATCGGCATGGGCTCAAACGACACTTCCAATGCCGTCGGCATCAGCATCGGCTGTGGCCTTCTGAAGCTGAAGAGGGCCATTCTGCTTTTCGGCATTTTTGTGCTGGTCGGTATTTCAGTGCAGGGAGAGCGGGTCATGAAAACCGTCGGCAAGGATATCGTCGAGGTCGACATGATCGTGCTCAGTCTTTCGTGCATTGTATCGGCGACCCTGATTATCGGCTCCAACTGGAAGAAAATCCCGCTGTCGATACTGCAGGTTTTGATCGGCAGTCTTGCCGGCGCCGGCACCGGAGCCGGTGCGGCAGTGAACTATGCCAAACTGGGGCAAATTCTTCTTTCATGGGCGGTCTCTCCTTTCATTGCCCTGTTGTTGGCGCATTTTTTGTACAGAGGACTTGAGAGGGTTCTCTCCCGGTATCCGGTCTTTGCAATTGAGCGTGTGTTAAGAAGTCTCTTGCTCGCAAGCAGTGTTCTGATTGCGTACAACGTCGGAGCGAACTCTCTGGCGACGATAATGGGCCCGGCGGTGCATGCGGGCGCGCTTGGCACGTGGCAGGCATTTATTCTTGGCTCGATCGGTGTCTTTCTCGGCGCATATTTTCTGAGCTATCGGGTTGTTGAGACCGTCGGGAAGGGAATAATCGCTTTGGACCCGTTTTCGGGATTTGCCGCACAATTCGGCGCGGGCGTCTGTGTCCTCATGTTTACCTTTCTCGGGATGCCTATTTCGACGACATATTGCATTATCGGCGCTATCAGCGGCGTCGGTCTGGTGAAAGGGATGGGGACGGTCAGGAAAGATCTTCTCGTGAAGATTCTCAGGAACTGGATACTCGGCCCCACGCTCGGCTTCGGCATCTGCTTTCTTTTCATGCGTTTCTACTATGCATAGCATATGTGGGGGGTGGTTTCTTTGCACTAGCGGAGGATATTTGTTAAAGTAGCACATAATTCTCTCATGCGGAGGTCACATGAAAAGATATATGATCCTGTCGGTCATGATTGCGGTCATGCTTCTTATACTCGCCGGCTGCTCCTCACAGTATCGGGTTGCCGGTCAGGCGGATCAGGCCGATTTTGCAAAACAACAGAGAGCCGGCGACCCGGCCGGCGCTGCATCGGGGGGGCGGACAGAGTCCATCACCGAACGCGATATGACGGCTGCACGGCCGGCTGATGTCCAAAGCCGTCTGCGTGAACTTCAGCAGAAGGTGAGAGACATCAACTTCGATTATGACCGGTACAACATTCGCGAGGATGCCAAGCCGATTCTGAAAGAGGTTGCGGGCTTGATGGGGCGGGCGAAAGGCGTCAAACTGGTTATTGAGGGGCATTGTGACCAGCGCGGGACGACCGAATATAACCTCGGCCTCGGAGAACGCAGAGCCCACTCGGCAAAAGAGTATCTTATTGCACTCGGCATTCCTTCCAGCCGCATCGAGACGATTAGTTTCGGACAGGAAAAACCCCTATGTGCAGAAGCCAGTGAGGCGTGCTGGGCAAATAACCGTCGTGCGCATTTTGTCTTTGTTGAGGAGGTTCGCTGATGCAGGCGACATGGCGCGGACGTCTTCTTGCTGCAATGCTCTTGACGGCTTCGGTTTTTTCTTCCGGATGTTTGACGCCGGGAGAGTCGGATTCTCTTAAGCGGTCGGTTGCCAATCTCCAGTTTCAGTCTGAAGAGCAGCGCAAGGAGACAGCTGACCTTAAAATGAGACTGGACGCGCTTGCGCAGGATTTAAACGCTGTGGGTGCCATCAGGGAAAACCAGTCATCGGTGCTGACAAAGACGTATGACTTTTCAAAAGAGCTGCAAGCTCTGAAGGGCCGTTTTGAAGAAAATCGCTATCAGAACGAAAAAACGTTCAAGGACATGGCTCTTGAACGTGAGCTGATGAATGCCAAAATTTCGGCCCTGGAGAACGAAATCCTGAAGGCGGGCGGGTCCAGGCCTGCATATGCTTCTGATAAAAAGGCCGTTGCTGTTTCCCCGTCAGGTCCGGCTGCGCCTGCCGGTGCGGTGCCGGCTGAGCCGAATGAAGAGAAAGCATCAGAGCCGCAGAAGCTTTACGATGAGGGACAGGTTCTGCTGAAAGCCAAAAAATATCCGGAGGCCCGCGAGAAATTTCAGCGGCTGGTCAAGGACAATCCGAAACATCAGCTGATACCCAGCGCCCGCTACTGGATTGGCGAGTCTTATTACGCTGAAAAGAAGTTCAATGATGCCATCATCGAGTTCGACGATGTCTGGCAGAAATATCCGAAACATGATAAAGCCAGGCCCGCAATGCTGAAGGAGGGCTATGCCTTTTATGATTCCAAGGATTGCCGCGCATCCCGAGTGATTCTTCAGAAGCTGATCGAAAAATACCCGCAGACTGATGAGGCAAAACTTGCCGAGAAAAAGATCGCCGAGATCAACGCTGACAAGAGCTGTGCTCCGAAAAAGAAAAAACCGGCGACACCGAAGAAGAAAAAAACCTCCAGCAACTGAGCAGCACAGTGAACGGAAGGGCATGGATACCATTCGGGATACATACGACCGGGTCATTGATTATCTGCGCATATCGATAACGGATCGATGCAATCTGCGCTGTGTTTACTGCATGCCCTCCAAGGGGGTTCGGCTTCTCCGCTATGCGGAGATACTCAGCTATGAAGAAATAGGCCGCATTGTCCGCGTCGCAGCGCTGCTCGGCGTGCGCAAGGTGCGGATAACCGGTGGGGAACCGCTTGTCCGCAAGAATCTCGGGTTTCTCATAGCAACTCTCCGCTCCATTCCCGGAATCGAAGACATCAGTCTGACGACAAACGGGATGCTTCTCGGCAAATATGCAGAGGAACTCGCAACCGCCGGGCTGACCCGCGTGAACGTGAGTGTAGATTCACTGCAAAATGATCGCTATGCCGAAATAACGCGCGGAGGCAGTCTGCCCGTTGTGCTTGCCGGCATTCAGAGAGCAGTAGTGCTCGGGCTCACTCCTGTAAAGATAAATATGGTGCCTATTCGTGGCATCAACGATGACGAGATTGAAGCATTTGCCCGTCTCACGCTTGAAACACGGTGCGACGTTCGATTTATCGAATTCATGCCCGCCGGAGCCAGTGATTTCTGGACTGCTGACCGTGTCGTTTCGACGCAGGAGATTATGGAGCGAGTGGATCGTATCGCGACTATCGACCCGGTAAAGCGCCGGAAAGACGGTCCGGCCCGCTATTATTCCTTTGCCGGCGCTCCGGGAGTTCTGGGCTTTATCAGCCCTATCAGCCATCACTTCTGCAGTTCGTGCAATCGCTTGCGTCTTACCTCGGACGGAAAGCTCAGGCCTTGTCTTTTTTCCGAAACGGAAATAGACCTGAAGTCAGCCATGCGCCGGAATGTTCCGGATGAAGAAATTTCAAGGCTCTTGCGCCTTGCGGTCGAAGTGAAGCCTCAGGCCCATTCCTTTGCAGACCGTCCCGATGCCGACAAGCGCCGTCCGATGTCGGCTATCGGGGGGTAGCGGTTCTTTCTGAGGGCGCATGGTATAATATCTGGCTATGAAGGATCTGGCCGATATATCTACCGGACAATCATCTTTCGCTCATAAGGTTGACCGGACACTCTTCTGGTCTTTTGCCGCGCTTTTTTTCTTCCTGCCCATTGGAACATCACCGGCGGTGATTGCAGGGATTCTGGTACTTGCAATCTGGGTGCTCTCAGGCAAGATTATTGCCGATCGGAAGCGATGGATGGGAGAACCCTGGTTCTGGCCGCTGATCGTCTTTACCGTGCTCCCGTGGATCGGTCTGCTCTGGACCCCTGATTTTAAGGAAGGGCTGAATTTTGCATCGAAAACATACTATTATTTATTTGCATTCGCGCTTGCATCGGTTAGGCTTTCGGAGGCTGATGCACTCTTTCTGCTGAAGGTGTTTCTCTCCGGCCTCGCTGTTGCGGCTATCTGCTCATTGTTGCAGCTTGTGACAATACTGCCGGTCACGAGCGGGGTCCCGTCGCTCGTCGGAGCAAAAAGAATTCTCGGCGGGGCATTTCTTGCTTTCGGTCTCTGTGCGCTTTTACCATTTCTGATTTTGGCTCAGGGTGTTGCTATGCGCCTGGCTCTCGCCGCGTTGGCAACCACGTTCTTCATTGCATTCGGCATGACCGGGGCTCGCTCGGGATACCTTGGATTCCTTGCCGTTTTACCGTTCCTTTGCGGGTTTTTTCGGCGCAGGTTTCCTTCCGTGTGCATAGCAGGAATCATGATAGCCGTTTTGCTGCTGCTTATAGCATTTGGACCGTTTCGTGACCGCATGCTATCGATTCAACATGAGATTGTTCGCTTTGAGCAGGGTGATGCAAATTCAGCAGCCGGAGAGCGGTTACATATGTGGCGAGGTGCAACGATCATATTTCTGGGAAAGCCGATTTTCGGCACCGGCACCGGCGGCTATAAACACGCAATGAAGCCTTTTGAAAATGAATCAATCTCTGTTCGCGATATTAATAATCCCCACAGCAGTTATTTCTATATGGCGTGCAGTTTTGGCGTTGCGGGCATTCTTTCGCTGCTCTGGTACTTTTCTGCACTATTGCGAAAAGGATGGACTGCTCGCTCTGCACCTGTCGGGCTGGCAGTGCTTTGCTATGGGGTTATTACGGTTTTTCTCAGCTTTACTTCAACTCCAATTATTGATTTTGCAACGGCGAATCTCCTGGCGCTGATGACAGGAATCCGGGTGGCCGACTATGAAGCCTGAACAGTCGCTCTCCGTTGCTATCATAGCCCTGAATGAGGAGGATCGTCTCCCGGCATGCCTGGAGAGCGTCCGGTTTGCTGATGAGGTTGTCGTTGTCGATTCCGGCAGCACTGACCGGACAGTGGCGATTGCTGAGGCTTCAGGGTGCCGGGTTTATGTTGAGGACTGGAAAGGATTCGGGCGCCAGAAACAGAGTGCCGTCGATAAGTGTCGGCATAATTGGGTGCTCATCATTGATGCAGATGAGCGAGTACCTCCTGAGACTGCAGCGGCTATTTGTACGTCCATCCAGGATGCTGCTATTGACGGCTGCAGTTTTCCCAGAAAAAATTTCTTTAACGGCAAGTGGATCCGCTCATGTGGCTGGTGGCCTGACCGGGTAGTGCGGCTTTTCAGAAGAGACAGGGGAAATATGAAAGATGTTCTCGTACATGAAACAGTGCATGTAAGAGGGGTCGTTGTGGATCTCGATACTCCGCTTTACCACTATCCAATCAGAAGTCTGAGTGATGTGCTTGTGAAGATTAATCGTTATTCTTCGCTTGGTGCCGAAAAGCTATATCAAGCTGGAGGGCGATCATCTGTTTTCAAGGCTGCAATTAAGGGAATTGCTGCATTTATGAAGACCTATTTTCTGCAGCGCGGTGTCTTTGGTGGTGCTGAAGGGTTTATCCTTTCTTTCTCTCACGGAGTTTATACCTGTTACAAATACCTGAAGCTGTGTGAAAAGAAGGTCCAGTCCCATGAGTCCTGACTCGCCTGTTTCGAGATCCTTGCCGGTAACAAACAGGAAAGTTCTTGACCTTCTTCGTCGCCATAGTCCGTGGGAAGGGAAAATACTTGATCTCGGAGCTGGAAACGGCTATTTTTCTTCGCTGGTTGTTGAAGAGCTCACCCGCCGCAACAAGAAGGCTTCCGAGCATCTCTCTGCGTGCGATTATTATCCTCAGAATTGCAGTGTTGCGGAGATTTCCTGCACATATGCCGACCTCAATACCCCTTTGTCATATGCTGACAATTCGTTTGATGCTGTCTGCTCGATTGAGGTGATAGAACACCTCGAAAATCACTTTGCGTATGCCCGTGAAATAAACCGCATTCTGAAACCTGGCGGTGTTGCCATACTGACGACGCCAAATCCTCTGAATATAAACAGCAGACTCAGTTCATTGCTTACCGGATTTCAGCCGCTATTTGACCCGCTTCCGCTTTCAACTGCGGATAGAATTGAAACAGGAGGGCATATTCATCCTGTATCTCCGTATCATCTCATCTATGCCTTTCATCAGGCCGGCTTTACAGATATTCATATTCATACCGATCGATTGAAGCTGTCTGGTCTTTTCCTGCTTGCTTTTTTCTATGTACCTATGAAAATTGCATCCATGCGCTATTTTCAGGCGCTTTCCCGGATTCAGCCTGAACTGTCTCTGGAGAACCGCCCCTATCTTAACGCGCTTATGACGTTGCCGGTTCTTGCGGGTCGAACAACGATAATCGAGGCAGTCAAGCGTCGGGATCCGGGATGAGCAGAGTTGCTTCTTTCGGTCCTTTTGTTGGTGAACTGGAAGTCACCTGCTGTCCGACATGCAAAGCCTCAACCCCGGCAGTATGTGTGTTCGTATGCGATGAAGGCATTGGATATCACCGCTGTAACGGGTGTGGGCTTCTGTTTGCTTCTCCCCGTTTTAGTGAAATTTCCATGTTGCGCATATATGAGACGGGGGAGTTTGCCGATCTCAGCCCTTATCGCAACTGGTCTCCTGAGATGTGGCGACGTCGAGCTGATCGGACATATAGAACCACTGCCCAGAAGGTCGAACTGATCAGTCGCTTTCTGCCACCCGCAGTCAACCTTCTGGATGTCGGCTGCGCAACAGGTCTTTTTGTGCTTGAGGCCAACGAACGGGGCTTTCGCTGTGAAGGGATCGAGCCAAGCAGCATGCTCTTGACAATCGCACGCGATGTTCTGAAGGTTCCGGTTTCGACCACACAGATTGAAGATTTTCGATCAGAACGGACATTCAATGGAATAATTCTCTGGGATGTTCTTGAACATGCATATGACCCCATGCGCGTGCTTCGTGCCTGTGCAAACCTGCTTGTCCCGGGTGGTATGATCTTTCTTCAGGTTCCTCATGCGGACGGCATGTCATTCCGGTTGAAAAGTTTGCTTTCCATGGTTGGACTCAAAAAGCCTGGCTATAAACACTTCGGGGTTCCCTGGCACGTATATGCATTCAACCGAAAAAGTCTGGGTGCCATGCTTCAGCACTGCGGGCTTGAGACGGTGCATTTGGAGTCGTGGTCGCATTTTCTGAAGGACGGAAGAGAGTCTTTCCCGGAAGATGTTATCATTCGGGCCGCGCGCAGATTTTGTCTGTCTGACTATATTGTCTGTGTTGCCCGCAAACGGCAAGAATATGCAGGTTCCTGAGCTTGCAGTCTCCCCTGTTCTTGCGCATGCCGGGCGAGTGCTGGTTATTAATTTCAAGTATCTTGGAGACTCAATATGGATGCTGCCTTTTTTAGACAACCTCAGAAAGTACAATCCGACCTGCCATATTTCAGTTCTTGTGAATGAAGGGACAGAGACGTTTTTTCTGGGTCACTCTTCAGTGGATACGGTCATGACTTTTCCCCGAAAAGCCGTAAAGCGGTTTCCATCAGGAATGCTGACCACAGCATTGCTCATTCGTCAGCTCCGCATGCTGAAGCCTGACGTGATTCTTGAATTGACAGATACGGATCGACCGGCGGTTTTGTCATGGTTTGCTGGGGCTCCGGTGCGGGTCGGCTACAATAATCAGAACCGTTGGCGGAATCGCCTCTATACCAGGACTGTCAGAGCAAAAATATATGAGAAGCATATGGTCGAGTATCATCTCGACATGCTGCGCGAGCTTGGCGTTCCCGTTGCCGACACCACTCTTCGCATACCCGAAGATCGGCAAGCCGCTGCGGTGCTGCGTTCACGCTTCCCGTCGGTGTTTCAGCATGACGGACGTCCTCGCATTCTTGTGCATCCCGGCGCGCGCGGACCGTTGCGGCAGTGGGGAGCCGCGCGGTTTGCGACGGTTGCCAATGCATTGGCAGGAGAGAGCCGGGTTTTTTTTGTTGCGGGATCCGGGGAGCAGAAGCTGCTTGATGAAATTCTGGCAAAAATTGATTTTGAACCGGAACTTTGCACAAGCGATCTCAGTATACGTGAGTTTGGAGAACTGTGTGGGCAGAGCGAGCTGTTTCTTGGCAATGACAGCGGACCAATCCATATTGCGGCAGCGAAGACTTTTGTAATAGGAATATACGGCCCCACACTGCCGGAGTTCGTTTCACCATGGACTGAGAAAAAACTGCTGCTCGATCCGGGCCCGGTCTCCTGCCGACCGTGCCGGCAGGACGGATGTATCAACGAAAAGTATAAGGAATGCATCAACAGAATCCATGCAGGGCAGGTTATTGCAGCGGTAAGAGACGCGCTCAGACGCTCCGGGCATTGAGATACTTATCAACGCCATTTGCGCAGAAGGCCGGAGCGTTCACTGAAGCTTGCAGTAACTGGATGTTTTTTTCAAGATTCTCCCTGCTGTAATGCTTATGATATAAATGAAAGCAGCAGGCACGGAATTTCAGGTCTTTCCGATACAGACCATGTTTATATAGCCGCGCGACAAGCTCTGAATCTTCTTTTCCCCACCCGACAAAGTCTTCATTGAATCCGTTTACCGCAAGGAAGTCCTTCCGAAAAATGCTCAAATTGCAACTGCGGATCCCACGCATGCTTGATGAGCGGCGAATGAGAGGCAAAGGAAGGCGAAACGCATTTGCCACATTTCCGGCCTTGCCCTGCAGCGCGAACAGTAAAAAGGCTGTGTACGTTCCATCCTTTTGCCGAAAATGCTGAGATATGCGCTCTGCGAGCAAAACCCGATGCCCCTGAATAAAATAGCCACGCTCTGCATACTGCAGATGATCCGCAACAAGAGAGCATGCCGGGATGGAATCATCATCGCAGAAAATAAGATACTCGCCGGCACTTGCGGCAACGGCTTTATTGCGAATTGACGCGGCCCGAAACCCTTTGTCTTCGTGCCAGACATGACGGATTGATATGCTGCTCATGGCTGCCATTTCACCGACTCGCTTGGCTGTATCCATGGTAGAGCCGTCATCTGCAACAACGATCTCATCAGGAAGGCGAGTCTGATGCAGGTATCCTTCAATGGTTCGCTCGAGATAATGCGGACGGTTATAAGTACTGATGATAACTGATAGTCTCATTGGTCATACTTTTTGTCTTTATGCTACATTATATCATATGTCTTTTATACTTCCTTTCCGAGACGTTCATTCATGCTACATAACATAGATACCATCTTCCGGCGCTACCCATCAGGAACCGGCTGGAGCGATCTGGCGATTCTTCGGATGCTTTCGATGCCACACCTGTGGCGATTGATTGCAGCATTGCTCTGCAGTCTTGTCCTGTCGGGGCTCAACGGCGTTATTGCATGGAGTATTAAGCCGTTGACCGACCTCGTTCTCATGGAAAAATCACGGGAGTACCTTATCTATATTTCAATCGGTGCGGTGCTTCTTTTTTGTTTGCGTGGAGGGTTTACTTTTGCTGCAAATCATCTTATGGGGTCGATTGGTGCAAAAATAGTCCGTACCCTCCGCCAGTGGCTATATGAAAAGCTTTTGCGCCTTCCCTACGGCTTTCATGTGCGGACATCAAGCGCATCGCTTGTTTCAAAAACCATGAATGATGTTGAGGTTTTGCATTATGCCGTTGCACATACCATAAAGGATTTCTTGGTCGAGACCGGGACGCTGCTGGTGCTCATGGGGGTAGCCATTTCTCGCAAGTGGGATCTTGCACTACTGGCATTTGTTGTTGTTCCCCTTATTGTTTTTGCGATAGCAACGCTTGGGGCTCGCCTGAAGCGTATGAGCATGGCTGCCCGGCTGCTTGTTGCCCAGTTGACGACCATCCTGCAGGAGAGCCTTCTCGGCATCAGGATCATTCGTGCCTTTGCCATGGAAACACAAATGGCAAAGCGATTCGATGGCGTGCTTGCAGAGCATTATCGTGCTGTTATGCGGGGTGTCCGTATAAATGAATTTTCATCACTCTTGTCGGAGGTGCTCGGAGGAATTGGTGTTGCAGTCATTCTGTTTTACAGCCTGCACCTAGTGATTGTAGGTGAAATGACTCCCGGCGATTTTCTGTCGTTCGTTGCTGCCATACTCTTGGTATATACACCGCTTCGGCGGCTGAGCAGGGTTCACGGCAATTTCCAGCAAGCTCGCGCAGTGCTTGAAAGGGTTCGTGATATTGCGCTGCAGGAGTCAGAATCCCAGGGGGGAAGTCCCGCAACCTTGCAGGGCAATATAGAACTTCGCAACGTATCGTTTCGCTACCCGGGGGCCAAGGAAGACGCTCTTCATTCGGTAAGTCTTTCGGTTCAATCAGGTGATCTTGTAGCGCTTGTCGGATATAGTGGCGCAGGAAAAAGCACACTTGCTGATTTGATAGCAGGCTTTTGGCAGCCATCCTCAGGCGAGCTTTTGTATGAGGGCAGAGCGACGCATGAGCTGTTGCCTGCGTCCCTGCGTGGGCAGATGAGCATAGTTACTCAGGACATTTTTCTCTTTGATGATACGGTTCTCGAAAACATTCGTTTCGGCCGGCCTGATTCAACCGTTGATGAAGTCATTGCCGCTGCCAAGGCGGCATTTTCCCATGACTTTATCATGGAACTGCCGGATGGGTATGAAACCCGTATTGGCGAGAGAGGTATTCGTCTTTCCGGGGGACAGAAACAGCGCATCACAATCGCCCGCGCAATGCTTAGGAATCCGAGCATTCTGATTCTCGATGAAGCAACGTCTTCATTGGATACGGAATCAGAACACCAGGTGCAAAAGGCGCTTGAAGGACTTATGGCTGGGCGAACCACTATCGTAATTGCGCACCGGCTCTCAACCATCCAGAAGGCGAACCGGATTATCGTTATGAGTCAGGGGCGAATTGTGCAGCAAGGGTCGCATGCCGAGTTGCTTGTTCAGGGAGGACTCTATGCGGAGCTATACGCCATGCAGTTCCGCACTGATGACGCTGAACCTGATTATACAAGGCAGTTGGAGGGCTACGATGAAATATGGAGAAAAGGCGATTCAAGAAGCTCAGCTCGAAATATGGCCGAATCCGAGTCCGGAGCGTGATTACGAAGTTTCAATAAGCTTCCCTGAGTTCACCTGCCTCTGTCCGCGCTCGGGGTATCCTGATTTTGCGGTAATATCCATTCTCTATGTTCCGGACAAGTCGATCGTGGAGCTTAAAGCGCTCAAGCTTTGGCTCAACTCCTTCCGTGATGAGCACATCTCTCACGAAGCGGTAACTAATCTTATCTGCAACGAACTCGACAAAGCCCTGAAGCCGAGATTCCTGGAAGTCGTCGGCGACTTCAACGCTCGCGGTAACGTCAAGACGGTTATTACGGTGAGGGCTGAGAAGAAGCGGAAAGTCAAGGCGAAGAAGAAATAGAACGGCTTTTAAGATTCAAAAAACGGCAGTCTCTTGTGTGTCAGAAGGCTGCCGTTCGTTTTCCAGATGACGGGTTGATGACAATGGCAGGTTGGAGAGTCGTAACCCTCCAATTCCGCACTTTCGACGATCTTGGATGATTATCGATTTGTGATTATAACCGAACGTCATTATACCAGGGCGGCAAGATGCGGATTCAGGAAATAGAAGCCAATAGTTTTAAAGCTTCTGCCCTTTTGCATGTTGGCCTCGGAGAAGAAATGTTTTGGGAAACTTGCCCTTGCCGCATATCTTAAATGAGCCGAAATCTTTATACCAATCGCCATCGGGTGCATCTGGCTCAGATTCACGCCATATCTTTAGTTGGTAGAGATCATCAGCAGTAATTTGGCGATCCCGAAGTCTATCAAAGATGATGATCGCGCAGGGCAGGCGGAAGAATGCTCCATTGAATCTTAGGCACTTATTTTCCGAATGTCATTCGGGCAAGTTCTGCTTTTAATCTCTGTTGTTCTGCTGCATCTGTTGACCTTTGCAACTGCTCTGCCAATTGGAAGAACCTGAGCTTTTCGTCTTCTTTTGATTGAAGCCCTGATTCAACAAGTTCTACGAGCACTCGGTTAGCGCTGACTTTTCGACTTTTTGCCATTGCCTTTACCCGTCTGGCGACCGGAGAGGGCAATGAGATACTTTGACGAATTGTTTTTTCAATAATTGCCATGATTAATTATACATCAATTTGCACCGAATTGCACCATATCTACGATCTAATTATGTCTATTGCTGTCGAAAACAGGCCGTTTTTAGCAGAAAGAGGGATGCGAGGAAGCAAGCAACGCTGCAGAATAAAACGTATTGCTATCGGCTCGCTGCTTTTGCCCGTTCGATAAAGAGCCGGAGTTTGTCGAGGTCTTTCTTTCCTTTTTCGCGCTCAACGCCGCTGCTGACATCTACTCCGTAAGGCTTCACTTTAGCAACCGCTTGGGCAATGTTGTCAGGTGTCAGACCGCCTGCCAGAATAATCCGGCCATAACGCTTTGCCTCAACCGCAACCTCCCAGTTGAAAATCTGTCCGGTGCCGCCGTGTTCAGCGGGGGAATAGGTATCAAGCAGGAAGGCGGAAGCTGAGTATTGTGCAAGCGAATCAAGGTCCGACATCGCTGCTATGCGGAATGCCTTGATGATTCGCGGCCATTCTGAACAGAACGATGGCGGTTCTTCGCCATGCAGTTGTACCATGTTGATCCCGGTCTCTGCTTTGATACGGGTAATCGTCTCAGCGGTTTCATTCACAAATACACCGACGGTGGTGATGAACGGCGGAAGGGATTCGATAATCATGCGGGCGGTTTCCGGGGGAACGCTTCGCGGGCTTTTCGGATAAAAAACAAAGCCGAGGGCATCGGCGCCGTATTCAACTGCGGCCGATGCGTCTCCGGCATTGGTGATCCCGCATATTTTAATGCGGAGCATGATTAAATCTTCGGCAGCCTGGAGAGCGACTCGCGTATCAACTCATCGGGATATTCAAAATCCGTGAGTTTGCCATTGAGGTAGTCGTCATAAGCTGCCAGATCAAGGTAGCCATGTCCGCTCAGGCAGAAGAGAATACTTTTTTCCTTGCCCTCTTCCTTTGCAATCAAAGCCTCATCAATCGCTGCTCGGATCGCATGGGAGCTTTCCGGAGCAGGAATGATTGCTTCAGATTTGGAGAACATAAGGGCAGCCTCAAAGCAGGTGAGCTGCGGATATGCCTTTGCTTCGATTAGGCCGTCATGATAAAGCTGTGAGACGAGTGCCGAATCACCATGGTAGCGCAGTCCTCCTGCATGGATGCCCGGCGGCATGAAGTCGTGGCCGAGCGTGTACTGCATCATCAGCGGGGTAAGGCCTGCCGTGTCGCCGAAATCGTACCGGAAATCGCCTTTCGTGAGCGTCGGGCAGGAGGATGGTTCAACGGCGATAGCACGCAGCTGCTTTCCGGCAATCTTGTCGTGAAGGAACGGGAATGCGATGCCGCCGAAGTTGCTGCCGCCGCCGCAGCAGGCGATAACGATATCAGGATAGTCATTGACAAGAGCGAACTGTTTCTTTGTTTCCAATCCGACAACTGTCTGGTGGAGGACGACATGATTCAGTACAGAGCCAAGAGCGTAGTTCGTATCCGGGCGCGTTGCAGCATCCTCGACAGCTTCTGAGATTGCGATGCCGAGACTGCCCTGACTGTCCGGATCGAGCTCCAGAATCTTTCTTCCGGAATTCGTAAGTTTCGACGGACTCGGATGAACAGTCGCACCCCAGGTCTCCATTGCAATTCTCCGGTACGGTTTCTGGTTAAAGCTTACTTTTACCATGTAGACAGTCACTTCAAGCCCGAACATGCTGCCGGCCAGCGCCATGGACGAACCCCACTGCCCTGCGCCCGTTTCGGTTGCAATCCGCTTCATCCCGGCCTGTTTGTTGTAATAAGCCTGCGGTACGGAAGTATTCGGCTTGTGACTGCCGGCCGGGCTGACTCCCTCATACTTGTAGTAGATGCGAGCCGGGGTGCCGAGCATCTTTTCGAGCCGATGGGCACGAAAGAGCGGCGACGGACGCCAGAGTGAATAAATATCGAGCACTTCTTCAGGAATGTCGATCCATCGCTGCGTTGAAACTTCCTGCTCGATCAAGGCCATCGGGAAAATCGCCGCAAGGTCCTGCGGACTGATCGGCTCTTTTGTGCCGGGATGGAGCGGCGGCTTCGGACGAATGGGCATGTCCGCTACGATGTTGTACCACTGGCGCGGTATTTCTTTTTCGGAAAGGGTAATTTTGGTTTCTCTCATGATGCCTCCTCTAACAAAATAATTTTCTATTTTAGCAAATAGTTTCACATTGTACTGAATGATCTTCAGCCAGAACAGTCAGCAGTGCCGGCAGTCGCATCTCCCGGAACTGAGCATCCGTGAAAGCGGAACCGCAGTTTTTGTCGCGATTCGGACGGGCATATCGCTGTCGGCAACCCGCACCGTGAAATTGAAGCTTCCATCAGTCGTCGGCGTCCCGGTGACAGCGCTCCCGGCACGAGTCCCTATATAAGGCGATGTCCCGTCAGTCCCTTCGAAGGTTACGGCAGGATAGATAAGCTCCTCGCTTCCCGAGGGCAGGCTCTCGGTCGTTATGCGAAAAGAGGAACAGGCCTGTGGCCGGAGTTTGTCAACGTATATCATCGTATTCAACAAGGGTGAATCCGCCCTGATTTTTCCGCCGTGCCTGTTCCGTAATGAAATCCCCCATCCGGCCGTTGTGGTGCACTTTGTAAGTCATTATATCATATGCCTATTATGCTATAATAAACTTCTTAAAACCGACACACCCTTGGGGGATTCTCATCATCACGCTGCCTGATAAAAAAGGATACTATGGCCGGTTCGGGGGGAGATTCGCTCCGGAAACCCTTATGCCTGCGCTTGACGAGCTTGAACAGGCATATGCGGTTGCACGGAAAGATAAAACATTTCGTGCTGAGATTGCCCATTTGAATTCAACGTTTATCGGCAGACCTACATCACTTTACTATGCGAAGCGCCTTACTGAAGAAGTCGGCGGCGCAAAGATATATCTGAAACGTGAAGATCTCGCGCATACCGGAGCTCACAAAATCAACAACGCACTCGGACAATGCCTGCTCGCCGGGCGTATGGGAAAGAAAAGGGTTATCGCCGAAACCGGAGCGGGACAGCACGGCGTTGCAACAGCGACAGGTGCTGCGCTGCTCGGCCTGCAGTGCGAAGTTTATATGGGATCCATCGACGTCAGGCGTCAGGCTCTGAATGTTGTTCGTATGCGCATGCTCGGTGCGAACGTTATCGAGGTTCCGCTCGGTTCGCGGACATTGAAGGATGCCATCAATGAGGCGCTCCGCGACTGGACAACGAATATCCGCACCACCCATTACGTTCTCGGCACTGTCTTTGGTCCGCATCCGTTTCCGATGATTGTTCGCGACTTCCAGTCGGTCATCGGCAATGAGGCTCGAACCCAGATATTGGCTGCGGAAGGCCGCCTCCCGGACTGTCTTGTCGCGTGCGTTGGCGGCGGCAGTAATGCCATGGGATTATTTAACGCTTTTCTTGACGATGCAATCGAGATGGTCGGGGTTGAGGCGGGCGGCGAGGGCATTACAACAGGGAAGCATGCTGCACGCTTTGCTGCAAGCGGTTCGGTCGGCATATTACAGGGATGCAAAACGTATGTCATGCAGGATGAAAACGGCAATGTGCTTGAAACGCATTCTGTTTCGGCAGGGCTTGACTACGCCTCGGTAGGGCCGCAGCATGCATTTCTGCACGACACCGGGCGCGTGAACTATACATGGGCAACCGACAGCGAAACACTTGAAGCCTTTGGGCTGCTTGCCCGGACTGAAGGGATTATCCCGGCGCTTGAGTCTGCCCATGCTGTTGCCGAAGCGGTCAAGAGAGCCCGTACCCTCAGCAAGGATAAAATAATACTCCTGAACCTGTCCGGTCGCGGCGACAAGGATGTGCAGCAGGTCGCGCAGATTCAGGGGATGCCGTTATGAGCCGCGCGCCGCAGAACAGGATAGATGAAGCCTTTGCTCGTCTGAAACGGGACCGGAAAAAGGCATTCATTGCATATATCATGGCGGGTGACACATCTCTTGAGCGGACAAAAGAGCAGGTGCTTTTGCTGGAGCGGTGCGGCGTCGACATCGTCGAGCTCGGCGTTCCATTCTCCGATCCGGTCGCCGATGGCCCCACGATTCAGCGTGCATCTGAGCGGGCGCTTGCATCGGGCACAGCGATGCGGCATGTGCTTCCCTTTGTGAAGGAACTGCGAATAGTGAGTCAGATTCCGATTGTGCTGATGACTTATTACAACATCATTTTCAAATATGGCGAACAACAGTTTGTGCTGGATGCGCTTGAGGCAGGGGTTGACGGTGTTATTTTGCCGGATCTTCCTCCTGATGAAGCATCTGCATTTATTTCATATGCGAAAACCGGGATGCAGGGGAAAAAACTGGCGACCATATTTCTCGTTGCCCCGACATCGACAGGGGAGCGCGTAAAAAAGATAGTGTCGGCATCAAGCGGATTCGTTTACTATGTCTCCATGACGGGGATTACCGGAACTGCTCTGAATGTTGATGAATCGTTTGCCCGTCATGTGCAGTCTGTTCGTGGTCGCTCCCGAAAGCCGGTTGCAGTGGGATTCGGCGTTTCGAGTGCACAGGATGCCCGCATGATGCGTGAAGTTGCCGACGGCGTTATCGTCGGCAGTGCGCTGGTCAGGACGTTTCATGAGCGTCCGGATGTCGCAGAGTCATTTATCAGAGAACTGAGGGAGGCAATTTAGGGGTTAGATATCAGGGGACGGAGATTCGTTTTATATCTACCCTCTGAATCCTTGGCCCTGAATCCTGAATGTATGGCATGGTTTAAGAAGAAAAAAGAGCTGAAGACCGAAAAGAAGGTCAAAATCCCGGAGGGCCTCTGGGTAAAGTGCGACAACTGCAAGGAAATCGTCTATAAGAAAGAGATCGAAAAGAACCGGCAGGTCTGTCCGAAATGCAATTATCATTTCCGCATCAGCAGCAGGGAGCGCTTGCGGATTCTTGCTGATGACGGCAGTTTTGCAGAGATAGATGCGGATCTTGCCACCACCGATCCGCTGGAGTTTATGGATAATGTCCCGTATGCGAAGCGCATTGCCGACAACCGCATTAAAAGCGGACTGAACGAAGCGGCACTATATGGGGATATCCTGATAAAGGGCCTTCCCGCTGTGCTTGCCATTATGGACTTTTCCTTCATGGGCGGCAGCATGGGGTCGGTGGTCGGTGAGAAAATATCCCGTGCTGCCGAACGTGCACTTGAGCGCAAGGTTCCGCTTATTACGATCGCATCATCAGGCGGAGCGCGGATGCAGGAAGGGATGTTCTCGCTGATGCAGATGGCGAAGGTCTCGGCGGCGATTGGTCGTCTGCGGGAATCTGATGTGCTTTATATTTCCGTGCTTGCAGACCCGACATTCGGCGGCGTTACTGCAAGCTTTGCCATGCTCGGAGACATAATAATCGCTGAACCGCGGAGCCTGGTCGGCTTTGCCGGTCCGCGCGTTATCGAGCAGACAATTAAGCAGCATCTCCCTGAAAACTTTCAGCGTGCTGAATTCCTGCTGGATCACGGGATGATAGACCTCGTGGTCGAGCGCCAGGAGTTGAAGGATACTCTTGCAAAACTAATCAGCAATTTCATGCCCGGGGCAGCAGCCAAATAAACGATGAGCTATTCGGCCTCGATAGATTACCTTCTCTCCCTGCAGAAACAGGGAGTGAAGCTCGGCCTTGAGAAGATGCAGATGCTTCTTGGACTGCTCGGCAATCCTCATCAGAGTTATCGTTCGATTCATATTGCCGGCACCAACGGAAAAGGTTCAGTTGCTGCAATGTGCGCCTCCATGCTCGCTGCGCATGGCCATCGTGTTGCACTGTACACTTCTCCGCACCTCGTCAGTTTTACCGAGCGCATGCGCGTTGATGGAGAAGAAATAGCTGAATCAGAAGTTGTTGCCCTTACTGATGAGATTCGCAATCTTCTTGAGGGCCATCCGGATGTGTCTGCCCCGACTTTTTTCGAACTTGTGACTGCCATGGCATTGTTGTACTTTGCGCGGCAAAATGTCGACTGGGCGGTTATTGAGACCGGGATGGGCGGCCGCCTTGATGCTACGAATGTGATTCTTCCGGACGTGTCGGTGATTACGAGCATCAGCATGGATCACCGTGAGCATCTCGGCAATTCACTTGCGGAGATTGCCCGCGAGAAGGCAGGCATTATCAAGCGCGGTGTTCCTGTCGTTTCATCGTCACAGATGCCCGATGCCTGCACAGTCATTGCCGAGGCGGCTGATGAGCGTGGAAGCAGAGCAGTGTTCTATGGGAAAGATTTTATTGCGCACATGAAAGAATCTTCACTTGACGGAACCGTGTTTGATTATGTTTCCGGAGATGACAGGATAGCCGACTGCCGGACTCCGCTCGCGGGGCTTTATCAGGCGGAAAACGCTGCTGTTGCCCTGCATGCGGTCAGAATCGCCCTTGGGGAGCCTCAGGGCGGCATTCAATCGACGTTTTCGGCCGAACAGGCGCAAGCCGGCCTGCGAAGCACCTCGTGGCGCGGGCGGCTGGAGATTGTCGATCGGGAGCCGTTGACGATTGCTGACGGGGCGCACAATCCGGCAGCAGCTGAAGCCCTTGCAGGATTTGTCAGGAGTTCGCTTGCACACTATGATGTTGTTCTTGTTGCAGGAATGCTCTCAGATAAAGATTGTGCAGGGGTTATGAAACATCTTTGTTCCTGTGCTCATTTTGTTATCGTTACGGCACCGGACTTTTCCCGTGCGGCTGATCCGGAATTCATTGCCGCACTCGTCCGGCATTATGGACGGAATTGTGCAGTAGTTGCTTCAGTGCCTGCTGCGCTTGAATATGCGCGAAAGCTCTGCAGGGAAAAGAGTTCAGCTTCCGGCAGAGAATCGCTGATCCTGGTCACCGGCTCTCTTTATACTGTTGGTGAGGCATGTCATTCGCTCGGACGAACTGCTGTCCTCAGTGAGGTGCGCGAATGGCGGTAAAGCACGCGCTTGCCGCATTTCTGATTCTGCTCGTCTGTTGTTCATATGCTTTTGCAACGAACATTGTTGCGGATACGCTGGAGCATTTCGAAACAGAAGATAAGTATGTAGCGACCGGACATGTCCGAATAGAGCGTGACGGCGCGGTTGTTACCGCAGACCGGGCCATTCTTTTCAACAAGACCGGAGAATCGGAACTTGAGGGCAATGTTGTCTATGAGGACGGCACCGCGATCATCAACACCGAGAAAGCCCTGCTGAATCTCGACAAAAATACGGGGTCTCTGGAGAATGCACTTATTTTTCTCAAGGAGCGCCGCTACAGTCCAAGCCAGGCAATAGGCACATTGCCGACAGCCCTGAAAGGCCGACGCAATACTATTCACTACTGGATATACGGTGAGAAGATCGCCAAGATTGCCGAAGATCGCTATTACGCCAAGAGCGCAACGATAACCTCGTGCGACACCGAGCCCTGCCTTACTCCTGATTGCCTGAAAAAGAATAAATATCTCGGCAATCCGAAGCAGGTCGCTTCCGCTGCAACACCTCCATGGGCATTTCACGGCAGCAATGTCGACATCGCCGCCGGAGACAGCATAACATCAGGCAGTACAACGCTGCAGGCCAAGGGGATTCCGGTTTTTTACACTCCGTATTTCCAGGCATCACTGCGCGGCAGGGAAACGGGATTTCTGACGCCGCTTGTCGGCACAAGCTCTTTGAAAGGATTCATTTTCAAACCATCCTTCTTCTGGGCGATAGATGACAACAAGGACCTTACTGCTTCCGTCGATTATTTCAGCAAGCTTGGGGTGGGGAAAAGGCTTGAATATCGTTACCTTGACTTTGACGGGAAAGGCACCTGGTCGGCATATCATATTTACGACACAGCAGTGCGGAGAAATTATTGGGAGATCAGGGGCATGAGTGACATGCGCCTTTCCCCTGACAGCAAGGCTTACGCTGACATCAATTATGTAAACCATTCAGACTTTTATCGCCGCTATACTAGAGCTGCGAGCAATCGCTTTCTCCAGTCTTCCGCAGAATATTCGTCGCACACTGGCAATAATCAGCGCGCCTATTTACTGGGACAGTACTTGATCGATCTGAACAAGGATGCATCAGTACATGAACTGCAGAGACTGCCTGAGGTTGGGTATTCCCTGCATCCCGCCAAAGCAGGCCCTTTTGTATTCCATATGTCCAGCAGCATGACAAAATTTATCCGCTCTGAAGAGGTCAGTGGTCAGCGACTCGATATCATGCCGACGCTTATGCACACATTCGGCGATTCCGTTCGTTTTCAGCAGTCCCTCTCCCTGCGCGAGACCGCATACCTCTTCAAAAACGATGCTGCGAACAGATCGTCCGAGCACCGGGAAACATTCGGCTATCGAGCTTCGGCAACCATGCGTTTTCTGAAACTGTATGACTCGTTCACGCATGTCGTGGAGCCTTCACTGGAATATAATTTTGTTCCTCAGTCCACGACGCTTCCTCTGCTTGATTCAGCCGAACTGTACGACCGGATATCCGAATTCCGCTTCTCTCTCATGAATTATTTCCGGTTTCGCGATTCCATTCTTGCACTGAGGCTTTCCCAGCCATACGAGGTAAATCCTGTGGCCGGGCGCAGCTATCTGAAGCCGACCCGGCTTGAGGCGAGATATAACGCAAAGGGATATGTCGTAGCAGTCGACGTTGATCACAGCTTCACCAATGGCGAAACGCAGGCGGTGAACAGCCAGTTGAGCGTCGAATTCCTCGAACGCACGAGCCTGTCAGTCGGTGAGCGCTACTCAAAGGCGAGCAACCTTATGTACTATACATTCGGGATCAGCACGCAGTATTTCAAACACTGGCTATTCAATGCGATAGCGTCCTATGATACAAAGGCAAAACCGAAACTGCGCGACGTTTCGCTGACAGCATCCTATATTCAGCAATGCTGGGCGGTGAGTTCCCAGGTTACGAAGCGTCCGGCCGGCGCGGGAGTGCCGTCGGACTTCAGCTTTACGCTTTTTTTTGAACTGAAGGGAATTGGTGTCCTGAAGTTTCTATGAGTGTTGTAGTCTGCCTGGATAAGGACGCCGGCATCTCTTCCCACGATGCGGTTGTCAGAACAAAGAGAGCGCTCAAGGTAAAAAAGGCGGGACATGCCGGAACGCTTGATCCCATGGCAACCGGAGTTTTGCTTGTCTGCATTGGCGAAGCAACAAAAGCTGCGGGTCTCTTTTCCGATCTCGACAAGGAATATGTCGCAACGCTGAAGCTTGGCGAGGCAACCGACACATATGACGCCGAGGGCAGGGTTGTCGAGGTCCGCGATGCCGGCGCCATTGCCGCTGAGATGGTTCATGCCTGCATTCCCGCATTTCGGGGACAGATTGAGCAGGTTCCTCCGATGTATTCCGCCCTGAAACGAAAAGGAGAGCCGTTGTATCAGCTTGCCAGGCGGGGGATAGAAGTGCACAGGGATCCGCGAGCGGTGACCGTTCACGCATTGGATGTACTCGCAATCGACTTGCCGTTTGTCCGCGTGAGAGTGTCCTGTTCAAAAGGAACCTATATCCGTTCGCTCTGTCATGACATCGGCAGGCGGCTTGGCGTCGGGGCGCATATGACCGAACTCTCCCGCGTGCGTATCGGTCTATTTCTTCTGGAGCAGTGTGCGCGGCTGCAGGAGCTGCCCGAACGGCCGGAGGCAAAGCTTCCGCTGAATACTGCGCTCGGCCATCTGCCGGCGGCCTGCTTTGCAGGGCAGGGATTGATAAGGATACGTCACGGCAATCCGGTTCGGATTGAAGACGCTGAGATGAGCAGACCGGTTTCTGAACACGAGCTTGTTCGATTGCAGGATGACCATGGCAATCTTGTCGGTATCGGTCGTATCCGTTCAGGCTCGATATATGTTGACCGGTTGTTTTTTTTCTAATTCTCTGTTGTATGAGGAGGTTGTATGATTCCGCGGTATACGCGCAATGAAATGGGGCAGCTTTGGGAGCCTCACAATCGCTTCCGGAAGTGGCTTGATGTTGAAATCGCTGTATGCGAGGCCTGGCATGAACTCGGGGAAATTCCTGCCGATGCGCTTGCGGCAATCAAACAGAAAGCTTCGTTCAATATCGACCGAATTGACGAAATCGAACGCGAAGTCAGGCACGATGTCATCGCTTTCCTTACGTCGGTTTCAGAATTCGTCGGCCCTGAATCGCGGTTTGTTCACAAAGGGCTCACCTCATCCGATGTCGTGGATACGGCGCTTTCGCTGCTCATGCGAGAGGCTGCCGACCGCATTATTGCCGATCTGCAGGAGCTGATGTCGGTGCTTCGTTCGCAGGCAGCCGCTTACAAACATGTGCCGTGCATCGGCCGCAGTCATGGGGTTCATGCGGAGCCGATGACTTTCGGCCTGAAGTTTTGCCTCTGGTATGCAGAGTCTGAGCGTTCGCTTGTTCGCATGCAGCGCGCGAGAGAGGGTATCAATGTCGGCAAGGTGTCGGGAGCGGTCGGAACATTCTCGAACATTCCGCCGCGTCTTGAGGAAATCGTCTGCGAAAAGCTGGGGCTTGCGCCGGAGCCTGTCGCCACTCAGGTTATTCAGCGTGACCGCCACGCAGAATATATGACGACGCTCGCGTTGATTGCAGGACTCGTTGAGAAGATTTCGGTCGAGATCCGCCACCTCCAGCGCACTGAAGTGCGCGAAGCTGAAGAGCCGTTTGCTGCCGGCCAGAAGGGATCTTCAGCAATGCCGCATAAACGGAATCCTGTCGGATGCGAGAACCTGTCAGGGCTGGCTCGCGTTGTCCGCTCCAACGCTCTTGCTGCGATGGAAAACATGCCGCTCTGGCACGAACGCGATATTTCCCATTCCTCAGTTGAGCGGGTCATCATCCCGGACAGCACAATTCTCGTCGACTATATGCTGAACAGGCTGAAGGGAATTCTGCAGAACCTGCATGTCTATCCTGAGCGCATGAGGGAGAATATGGAGCTGAGTTCCGGCCTTTTCAATTCCCAGCGGGTTATGCTCGCGTTAATCCAGAAAGGAATGACACGTGAAGATGCTTATCTTGTGGTGCAGAGAAACGCAATGGAAAGCTGGCGTACAAAAAAAGCGTTTCTTGAACTTCTTCTTGCCGATCCTGATGTGATGAATAGTCTGCAGGAAGATGAAGTCAGAAACATCTTTCAGCTTGCACATTATCTGCAGCATGTTGACTATATTTTTGAGCGGGTATTCGGAAAACGATAGCTGAGACGGAGATGTCCAGCCGTGACGAGCAGGAGTCGTCACGGCTTATTTTTTTTGAAAAGTCTTTTCAGTTGCTTTTTCACTGATTTTCTGTCCCGCTTTGGGGCGGCTTCGGTGACTTCACAGTTATGCACAACCTCGGCTCCGATGAGGAATATGCACCAGGAATAAAAAATCCAGAGCAGAAACATGACCATTGCGGAGAGCGGTCCGTAGAGCGTTCCGAATCTTGCAATGTCACTGACATAAGAGGCAAAAAGATGCTTTGCCAGTTCGAGAAACAGCGTTGTGAAAAGGGCTCCGGCAGCAGCATGGGAAATCCTGATTTTCCGGTGCGGCAGAAGCTTATAAAGACTGCCGGCAGCAATAAATACGAGGAAAAAAGGGACAACATAGCTGATCAGCAAGCGGGTTATTGTGCCGATTTTGAGATCAGGGAAGAAAGACCGCAGTGTATTCAGCATCAAAATCAACGTCGTTGCGCCGAATGAGACAAGCAACAGCAGCATGATCAACGTAACCATGAGCAGCGCCATAAGAAATGACAGGATAAAAGGGCGGCGCTTCCTGATTTTGAACACAACGGCGAGAGCATTCTGCAGGACCATAAAGAGCTGAAATGAGAGAAAGCCATAGAGAGCAATGCTGAAGACGCCAAGGGCTTTTTTGTAAGAGATCAGTTTTTTCAGTTCATCCGTAATCTCATGCGTCACGTTCGGGAAGAAGCCCGAAAGTTTGGCGAGCAGAAATTTCAGAACATCTTCACGGGCTCCGAGGGCATATCCGACAAGCGCAATCAGAAAGAGCGAGAACGGGACAACCGTCATCATGAAAAAATACGAGAGCGCACCGGCAAGCATGATTCCGCCATCACGGAAAAAATCCAGAATGCTTTTTGCCAGAATCTGTGAAGGACGTGCCAATGACATAGCGGTTGATTGTGCCACAGGCGGCTGATCGCCGCAGGTCAGGCCCAGCGCGATTCCACAGCCGCAAGAAATTTCTTCACATTATCGGGGAATGTCTGAATTTTTTTTATGATGCCAGGCTTTACATACTTTTGCAGAGTTGCTTTTACCGGAAGCGGCGCAAGGCCGAGATGTTTCTGATAGTCGGCGAGAAAGATGGTATGCAGATCCTGATCATCAGCGCCTTCAAGATATTGGTAGCAAAGACGCGCAACAAACAGAACAGCGACACCGGTGCGGTACTCATGAGGCAGCGTCTCAGGAGCGGCAAATTCCGGCACTGACTGATGTTCGATTGTTTTGCAGATTGCGTCGGGGATGTTCCATGTCTGGAGGAGCAGGGAGCCCAGCTTGCCATGATCGAGCCCATCAAAAAGAATGGCTGACGTGGGGTGCTGTTTTTTCAATAGAAGAAGTACGCTTTGGCCGACACATTGCAGCAGCCCGACGGTCGAAGCGGCAACCGGCTTCAGTGCATTTGAAGCCATCGCGAGCTCAAAGGCGATAAATGAAAGCAGAACAGAATCGAACCGCACCTTGTGAAAATCATTCGTCTTGGGCATGATGCTCTGAATGCCGGCATCCATCAGCATATGATAAATCTGGTTGAAGCCGAGGAGCAGCACGGCGTGCTGAAAGTCGGTGACCTTCTGGGGCAGATTATAATAGGATGAATTGGCAACACGCAGAATAAGGCCTGCAAGCGAAGGATCCAGCTTGGCTGCCTCGACGATTTCATTTGCCGAGGTATGCTCCCCCTGGATCGCTGTTACGAGCTTCGTTGCGTAGAGCGGCAGGCGCGGGTATTTCTGCACAATAGACTGTATAATTTCCGACTTTGCATACTCTGCGTCTTTCTGCCGGACGTGGCCGGTAATGTATCCGGTCAGTCGTTTTGCCCGGCTCTCCAGCTCGATGCCCTCAAGGATAAGGGTTTCGAGAAGTTGATGTGATGAGCGGTCAAGGTTTTTGATGAGCCGCACCTGATCCTGAAACGCGAAGTTCCTCAGCTTCTGCTCAGGGATGACAAAAAGGATTGTCGGCTCAATCGCCCTGATGTCGAGCTTTGTGCGAATCGGACGGAGAAAAGAGAGCCTTGCTATCAAGTCTTCGCTAGCCTGACACTCGCCGATCCAGTTGCCGGCAGGCATCAGAATCTCTGCAGGAAGCTTGTTTCGGTCAAAACGAAGAGAGAGCGAGCCGGACAGAATGAGGAAGAACGAAAGGGTGGAAAATAGTGTCAGAAAGGAATCGCCTGCAGCAAGGGTGTGTACAACGCCTGTTTCGGCTATTTTTGCGGACTCTGCATCACTGACGCCGACAAAGACCGGGTGGGTCAGAATGTCGTCAAGAGTAGTCTTCGAAGACTGCATGCAGGTGCCCCCTCACATGAAAGATTCGATTCATTATAGCAGAGAATGAAGTCACGCACTCGCATGAGGCGTCAGATAGTTCCAAGCAGCCGGGCAGCATTCTCCCCGAGAACTTTTGCTTCCAGATGCTCAGGGAGCTGAAGAGAACGGAGGTGTTCAATGCTCTCTGACTGATCTCGCCAAGGCGAATCGGAACCATATAGAATGTAATTTTCAGGGTGGCTTATCATGATAGCTTTTATGCGGTCATCATCAAGACAGGAAGACGTGAAGGATATGTCCATGTAAATCAGCTTCCCGGCGAGCAGCTTTTCAACGTTTTGCCAGTCGTCCCACGCGCCGAGATGGGTTGTGACCAGTTTCAGTTGCGGGAAACGTTCTACCACACGGAGAATGCGTTCAGGATCGGCTCTTCGTATCCTTGGGAATGCAATATCAAATCCGGTGTGCATCACTATAAAGAGGTTCCGCTGCTGGAGCTCTTCATAAAGCGGGAACAGTCTTTCTTCATCGAGGAAAAAATCCTGGTAATACGCGTGCATCTTGATACCCGCAAAGCCCTCATCGCAAATACGGCGTACTTTTTCAGGCAGATCTGCATTTTCAGGATGTACGGAAGGCAAGGGAATGATGCGCGAGGAGCGAACGTCCCGGGACCACGCAAGAATGCTTTCAAATTGCGACGGACGAGTGGCGATTGAGCAGACGACGCTGACATCAATCCCGGCTCTGTCCATTGACGCAATTAAATCTCTTGTTGTCCCGTTCAAGTGAGCGGTTACGTTGCCTTCCTTGGCAAGAGCCGGCACGGCCCGTGCCGCTATGTGGTCAGGGAACGCATGGGTATGAAAATCAATGACTACATTTGGACGCACTCAGACAGTATAGCAAAAAAATGACCTTTGTTTTGCATATGAATAAATTCTAATATTTAAATTATTAATAAATTACAATTGCAATATATTATATTGACTTATTTATGCAAAAGTATTAATATTTTTTATTCAGATGATACGTTCAACAGGAAAAAGAATAGAATTGCTTCGCATCATCGCGCATCCGGTGAGAATGCGCATTCTGTATGAACTTATGCGCGGTCCTCAGTGCGTTACTGACCTTGTTGAGTTTCTCGAGGTCAACCAGTCGAATGTTTCCCAGCATCTGGCGCTGCTCAGGCAGTCCGGCGCAGTGGAGTGCCGGACTGATGGCCGCACAAAATGGTACTATGTGCTCGATCCGATCATACCTGACATCGTCGACGTGCTGAAGCGGGACTATGCAGAAGATTTTTCACCCCCGGCAATTCCGGTGCGGAAGAAGCCCCGGCAGTCGCTGCAGGAGCAGCCTGAGTAGGGAGGAGCTGCCCCCCCTAATAGTTTACATTTCATTGATTTATCATGTATTCTTAACAGTCTGAGCATTCGAAAACACCGGCAGAGGAGCCTATGATTGACCTGCACACGCATACCATTTTCAGTGACGGAGAGCTGATCCCGGCAGAACTCGTCCGGCGGGCTTTTGCAGCCGGTTATCAGGCGATTGCACTTACGGATCACATGGATCAATCGAACATCGACCTTATCATCCCGCGTATTGTCAAGGCGGTCAGAGCTCTCCGCGATGTCGTTCCGATTACGGTGCTGGCGGGAGCTGAGCTGACCCATGTGCCGCCCTCACAGATAGCGGAGCTGGCGAAAGAAGCGCGCTCACTGGGAGCACAGATTGTTGTTGTTCATGGGGAAACCCTTGTAGAGCCAGTTGCAGAGGGTACCAACCGCGCAGCAATCGAGGCGGGCATCGACATCCTCGCTCATCCAGGATTGATTTCAGATGAGGACCTTCTGCTTGCGAGGGACCGCGGAGTCACGCTTGAGATTAGTGCACGCAAAGGGCACTGCCTCAGCAATGGACATGTAGCGAAAAAGGCGCTCGCAGTCGGCGTGCCGATAACGATAAACTCTGATGCGCATGCTCCTTCGGACTTTATCAGCACTGAGTTTGCGCGGCAGATTCTGGCTGGTTCCGGCGTGGACGCTGCATCAATCGAAGCTGTTTTATTGCATGCTCGCAAACTCGTTGAAAAGGCTTTGGGGAGGGCGTAGATGCCGAAGGCAATTAAGAAGGTTATTGAGAAAAAGAGTGAGGAAGAGCAGTATCAGGAAACAGTTCATCAGTTGCGGGACCGGCTTCAGGAGCGTCAGAGGATGCTGGTCAGGATTGGGATAGCAGTCTGTCTTGTTCTCGCCGTTATTGTCGGCGGCGTTGTTTATTTTAATGCAGCGAAATCCAAAGCTGCAGCATTTGAGCTTGAGGGCTACAAACTTCTCGATGGAGATCCCGCCGTTGACGGTTTACAGCCTGCTGACCGCTACCGAAAAGCTTATGAGGCATTTTCCAGGGCATATGCCGAACAGAAGCGTCCGGATTTCAAATTCTATATGGGGCTCTGCAGCTATGAAATCGGAGATATGGATAACGCCGTCAAGGCATTTCAGGAGGTCAGCGAATCGTCTGACCAGAGGTTTTCCGCACTCGGACTATTCAAGCTGGGCATGACATACCTCAAAAAGGGCGATAATGAAAAAGCCCTGGCTGCACTGAACAAGCTTGCACTAATGAAGGGTGCTCCGCTGCAGGATATGGCCCTGCTTGAAAGCGGTAAGATACTGGCTGCTCAGGGCAAGGCGGAGGAGGCAAGTGCAAAATTTCAGGCGATTGTAACGCAGTTCCCGAAATCGCCGGTTTTTGCTGAGGCAAAAGCGAGAAGCGGCAATTAACTTGCGCCTTTTTGGCTGACATGGCAAAGGGCCTTGACAAACTGTCAGTGCCCTTTGCAGGACAAGCGCCGGAATAACAAAAAAAGCAACAAAGCAAAGAGTTACGATGCCGGTCTGTTTTCTAATGACGATTTTAAGATTATCCTTCAATCTCACCAATGAGCAGTTGGAAAAAAAGCTGTCTGCAAGGGTGCAGAGAGCTTGAGGCTCCAACACCAAGCTAAGCCTTCTTGGTTTTAACCTTTTTCCCCTGGGATTTCGGCTTCTTATCGACCTGCCTGCTCTTCGTCTCTTGCTTGCCTTTACTGGTATTTCTGGCAGCAACCTGCGCTGCCTTTTTTGCCGACATGCGGTCGTCAAGATCGGCTCTGAATTTGTCCTTCGGCGGAACCTTGATGGTCTCGCCGGCCTTTACGGTCTCGCCGGCCTTTACGGTCTCAATGCCGCCCATATTATTGAGAGCAGCAAGTGTTCCTGCCGGAACGTTCAGCTTTTTGGCGATACCCTTCAGAGTTTCCTTCTTTTTTACTTTATAGGTATCGTAGCTGAAGCGATCCTTTGCGGCAATGCGATCAAGATTGTCGACAAATATGCTTCTGCTGTCAGAAGGAATGCGAATGGTATATGATGACATATTCGGAGGCGTACTCCAGCGGCGGAGCTCGGGATTCAGCTCCCTGATGGCAGCAACGTCGCTTTCAGCGCATTGTGCGATAACGTCGATATCAACAGGGCCATGCAGCGTCACTTCATCATAGTCCAGCGGATCATGATAGGAAATGTCCCTGAACCCGAACTTTTCGGGCTCTGAGGCTATCAGCGCTGCAGCGATGTAGCGCGGAACATACTCCTTGGTTTCAGGGTGAATCTGTTTCGTATGGAGCAAATCCCAGTAATCGTCGGCGTCGGACCTGCGCAAAGCCCTTGATATGCGTCCCTCGCCGGCATTATATGCAGCGAGAGCAAGATTCCATGAACCGAACATCTTATGCAAATCACGCAGATAGTTCGCAGCAGCCCGTGTCGATTTGACCGGGTCTTTCCGCTCGTCCCGCCACCAGTCGACAGTCAGCCCGTATCGCTTTGCTGTGCCCTCGATAAACTGCCACGGACCGACAGCCCGAGCCCGGGAGTAAGCGTTTACGTTAAATCCGCTTTCTACAAAGGGCAGGAAGACCAGTTCCTCGGGGACATTGCGTTCATTGAGAACTTCCTTCATGATGTCGACATATTTGCCTGAGCGCTCAAGCCACATGGTAAAACTGTTTTTGATGCGTTCCGAGAAGAGTGCGATGTTGCGCTCAACCGCTCGTGAAGCTGTTGCATTCGAAGAAAAACTGATGCCCAGAGGCGGAGGAACCTCAAGCGAACTGTTTTCAATGCTCAGAGAGTGGTCCGTTGCTGCTGATACGGAGGAAATTTGATTGAGGGGGTGGGTACTTTCCTCGGCAGTCTGCGCTTCTATTGGGCGCGGTGAAGACTTGGTGAAAAGCTCCTGAGGCGGACTGTCAGCAAGCGAAGAGGCAGGCGGCTTTTCAGGAGCAGATTCCTCTTTCAGCACAGAGTGCCCGGAGAATACGGATGCTTCAGGAACAAGCGCAGCTTCAGGCGCCCTGGCTACGAGAGTCTCAGCAGGTCCGTCTGCCGCAGCAGCCTGTGTCGAACCGGTAGCTTGCGCAGGTGAGCATACCAGTATGGGGGCAATGACAAAGAGAAAGGCCAGGATCTGACGACGAAGACACATAGTGGACAATTGTCGCCCGATCCTGACCCGAATGTCAAGCTATTTACGCGTTCGTTTTGGCTTCCGCCGCCTTCTCCGCAGCCCTCGCTTTTTTCAATGCCGCAGCAGCAAAGACTTCCTGGGCATTGAACGTTCCGCTTATGGCTTGCACCGGGCATTTGGCGGTGCAGATGCCGCAGCCGACACACTTTACCTGGTCAATCGCGTGCGGTTTCTTCGCTTCCCCGGCTGACGCATTGACCGGGCAGACCTTTGCGCAGATGGAACAGCCGATGCACTTCTCGGCAGCAATGGCGGCCTTTGAACGGGACGGCATGAAGTCAGCAATTGCCTTGGTTGGGCATTTTGTCACGCAGAGACCGCAGACCCTGCACTTTTCAACGTTGATAACCGAGAGGTTATTATCGACCTTCGGAGCTTCAAACGGACAGATTTTTACACAGATACCGCAGGAGATACAGCCAACCTGGCAGTTTTTTCTGGTGTCAGGTCCCTTGTCTTTGGAGTGGCAGGCTACGAGAACCTTTTTGGAGCCTGGCAGCACCTCAATAACCTTTTTGGGACAGACTGATTCACACTTCCTACAACCAGTGCACTTGTGCTCATCGATGATCGGTAAATTCAGCGTGCTCATCGTAATGGCACCGAACGGACAGACTTTCTCGCAGGTGCCATACCCTAGACAGCCATAAACACAGGACTTGTCGCCGCCGCCGGCAATGATGGCAGCACGGCAGTCTATGACACCTTCGTATTTGTAACGGTTTTTTGAGAGGTCCACGTTCCCCTGGCACATGACCCGTGCGAACATGGGGATGAGAATCTCCGCTTTTTTCCCGGTAATCACCGCAATTTTTGCGGCTGCTTTCTCGCCGGCCGGGGTGCAGAGGCTTGGGGAAACTTTCGGGTCGTTGACGACAGCTACGGCATACTGCTCACACCCGGCGTAACCGCAGGCACCACAGTGGGCATGAGCAAGCGTTCCTAAAACCTGCTCAACGCGCGGGTCAACCTTGACCGCAAATTTCTTTGCAGCAAACGCGAGCACAAACCCGAAAACCGTACTCATTCCAAAAAGGAAGATCAGCGTCCATTTCATAAGCGGCCCGAGGTCAATGAACGGTTTGGCCTCGATCTCGCCGCCGACGCCGGCCTGCGGCAGCAGATGCCGCGAGATGTCAGCTATCTGCTGCAGTACTCCGGTGAATTCAGCTATAAGTTGATATATATCGTGCATAGATATTCCTCCCATATGCCCTACAGCGTAATCAGGCCCGAGAAGCCGGTAAAGGCAAGGGCGATCAGGCCGGTGATTACAAACGCCATCGGCAGTCCTCTGAACGGGACCGGAACATCAGCAAGCTCGAGCTTTTCGCGAATGCTTGCCATGATAATCATGGCAAGCGAAAACCCGAGGCCGGACCCGAACGCGAAGGCGATGGTCTCGATGAAATTGTATTTGTTGCCGACGCTCTGCAAGGGAACGGCAAGAATAATGCAGTTGGTCGAAATCAGGGCAAGATAGATACCGAGCTTGTTGTAAAGATCGGGAGTTACCTTTCTCATGACCGTGTCGGAGCCCTGGACAAGACCTGCGACGATACCGATAAAGACGATAATCAGCAGGAACTCGATGTTCAGCGGCACCATGATGAACTTATAGACTATCCAGCTCAGTGCCGCGCTGATCATCATGACGGTCGTAAACGTGATGCTCATGCCGATGGCGGTTTCCATCTTCTTGGTGACGCCGAAGAAGATGCAGAGGCCGAGAAACATGGTGAACACGTAATTGTTCACCAGTGAAGATGAAACGACCAGTTCAAAAAGCTTTCCGAAATCCATTGATTTTCCCCCTTAGTGCGACTGTCCGCCCGAACTGAAGTACTTCGCGTACATCCAGTTGAAGGCAGCCATCAGGATACCGACTGCAAAGAATCCGCCCGCAGGCAGAATCAGGATAAGCAGCGGCTTTGCATCAATGATCGGAATTCCCCAGACCTGCCCCTTGCCGACAACCTCACGGAAGAAGCTGATGATCATGAGGGCGATAAAGAAACCGGTCCCCATGCCGATGCCGTCGAAGACCGACGGAACGACGGTATTCTTGCTCGCGAACATTTCAGCTCTTGCCAAAATGGATGCGAACGCAACGATGAGCTGAATATACAATCCCACATCCTTGTAAACATCAGGAACGGCGGCATCCATGACGAGGTTGACAATCGTTACCCATCCCGAGATGACGAGCATGAAGATGGGCAGGCGGATGCGCGGATGAATGAAATTCCGCATTGCCGAAATCGTGAGGTTCACCATCACCTGGACCACGACAACGGCAACCCCCATAAAGAAGCCGTTTTTCAGATTATTGGTGACGGCAATGGCAGGGCAGAGGCTCAGTGCGAGCCTGAAAATGGTGTTCTCCTTGAGAATGCCGTTTCTGATTAATTCCCAGTAACTGACCTGTTCTTCAGTGGCTGCTGACATGAGGCGCACCTCCTTCTTTTACCGTATCTATCAGGAACTTCACGCCTTTCTTGACCGCGTCGTCAGTCACCGCGCGGGCCGAAATCGTCACGCCGGTAATTGACTGAATATACTCTTTGGTATCGCCCTTGACGAGCTTGATGCGATCGTACTCTTTCCCCTTAAACTGGTCTTTCCATGCCGGAACAAGTATTTCGTCTCCGAGTCCCGGGGTCTCCTTGTGAGAAAGAATCTCGATCTTTATTACCCTGAAGTCCATGTCAACAGCGATGAGCGTCTTGATGTAACTTGAGTATCCCTTGCCGTATGAGAGGATGATATACCCGATTGTCTCGTCCCCTTTCACTGCTTTCCAGTATTTCCCCTGCCTGTCATGAATAATCCAGTCGCCCATTTTGTCGATCCTGTCGGCATCGGGGATGAGAAGCTTCAGAGCCTTTTGTTCGGCGGCTTCATTGTTATGGAATCGGACCGGTGAAGTTTTTGCGTGTACAATCGAAAGAATTGCACCGCCTATCAGATAAATGACGACGAGATTCAGAACAATTTTGAGAATGTCCTTGGTAGTCATTGTTTCACCGCCTCCTTCTTCATCTTTACCGCGCCGAAGACCTCGGACTTGAAGCTGCGGTCAATCACCGGAGTAAAACAGTTCATAATAAGGATGGCGAACATGACGCCTTCCGGATATCCGCCCTTCAGTCGAATGAGCATGGTGAGGAGGCCGCAGCCGACCCCGAAAACAAGCTGTCCCTTTTTGACTGAAGGAGACGTTACATAGTCAGTAGCCATGAAGAAGGCGCCGAGCATGAGCCCGCCGCCGAGAAGGTGAAGAATCGGGTCGCCGGTGAAGAATCCCTCGCCGCCGAATATCCAGGCAACGACTGCAGCAGAGCCGAGGAACGACACCGGGATATGCCAGCTGATATACCCGCGGAACATCAGGAAGAGTCCGCCGATCAGGATGGCAATTGAAGAAGTTTCGCCGATCGAGCCGGCACGGTTGCCGATGAGAAACTCGGAGTACATGGCAAACTGGTCGCCGTACACTTCCATCAGTCCGCCGATGCCTTCCAGTTTGAGAATCGTGAGCGGAGTCGCCGTTGTCTTGGCATCCATTTTTACGAACTGCGCGGCCGGCTCCACATAGATGGTCATCAACTTCGGAAATGAAATGAGTAAAAATGCGCGTCCGATGAGTGCCGGGTTGAAGACATTGAAGCCGAGGCCGCCGAACAGCTGCTTTGTCAGAACGATAGCAACAGCCGCACCGACGAGCGGGATATAAAACGGAACGGTCGGCGGCAGGTTCAGACCAAGCAGAAGTCCGGTCAGCACAGCGCTGCCGTCAGTGACGGTGACTTTCTTGTTCATGCCCCGCTGATACAGATACTCGAATCCGACTGCTGAAACGACCGTCAGCGCAATCAGGAAGACTGCATACGGGCCGAACTCGTATGCAGCCATGATTGTTGCAGGCAGCAGGGCAGCCGAGACGGTCCACATGATTCTGCTGGTCGACTCATCCGAGCGGATGTGAGGACTTGCAGAAATGATGAGCTGCTGCTCCTTGGGGGTACGTACAGTGTCCATTGAGAACTCCTTATATTCTTACTTTCCTCAAGTGAATGATCTGATTCTCATCAGTCTGCCCAACCGATGATCCGGCGCATGCGACCGAACATCTCTTCTCGTCAGCCTCCTACGGCTTGACCTGGGATTTTGCGAGCCGGACCAGATGCACGATCGGCCGCTTCGACGGGCAGACATAGGTACAGGTGCCGCACTCAAAGCAGTCATAAAGGTTATATGCCTTGGCATCATCATAAAAGCCCTTTTCAGCAGTCACGCTGAGCATCGACGGTATCAGACCCATCGGGCAGACCTCAATGCAGCGGCCGCAGCGGATGCACGGGCCGAATTTGTCGACATGCGGCGCTTCGGACTCCGGAAGTGCCAGTATGCCTGATGTTCCCTTCGTGACCGGCATATCAAGCGTAAAGAGGGCAAAGCCCATCATCGGGCCTCCTGAGATGACCTTGGTGGTGTCTTCCCTGAGTCCGCCGCACTCAGCAACAATATCGGAAATCAGCGTGCCGATTTTTACCATCAGGTTTTTCGGCTCATTGATCCCTTCGCCGGTTACGGTGACGACACGCTCGATAAGCGGCTTGCCGAAGCGGGCAGCCTCATAAATTGCGACTGCTGTTCCGATGTTCTGACAGACGACGCCGCAATCCATCGGCAGTCCGCGCGCCGGGACTTCGCGATCAACGCATGCCTTAATCAGCATCTTCTCGGCGCCCTGCGGGTACATGACCTTGCAGGTGACAATCGAAATATTCGGCTCGTCGGCAACTGCCTTTGTCATAATTTCGACGGCATCCGGTTTGTTTGCTTCAATGCCGATAAACCCTTTGTTGATGCCGACTATCTTCATGATTGTCTTGATCCCCCCAACCACTTCCTGCGGCTTCTCAACCATCAGGCGGTAGTCAGCGGTCAGGTATGGCTCACACTCTGCGCCGTTCAGAATAACGACATCAATCGGTTTCTCTTTCGGAGGCGAGAGTTTGACATGCGTCGGAAATGCCGCACCGCCCATGCCGACAATGCCCGCATCTTTCACTTTCGCGCGGAGCTCCTCGGCCGACAGTGAAAGATAATCCGGGTTGTCTTTGAGAACGGTCCATTCTTCGGTGTCGTTGTTTTCGATAACGATTGCCTGAACCATCCGGCCTGTCGCAGACGGGCACTCAATGATGCCCGTCACCTTTCCGGCTACTGATGCATGCACCGGCGCGGAGACAAACCCTTCAGGGCTGCCGATCACTTCCCCCTTTTTCACTTCCTGCCCAACGGTGACCGCCGGTTTGCAGGGAGCGCCGATGTGCTGGCTTAAGGGAATAACAACTCGCTTCGGTGCTTTTGCCGGGATAATCGAACGCTGCTTGGAAAGCTCTTTTTTGTCCGGAGGATGGATTCCTCCCTTAAACGTTGCTAAAGCCATGTCTTTGCCTCGACTCTCCTTCCCGAATTTTTGAAGCGGTAAGGATCGGTTGCCGGAACGAAAAAAGGGGAGATCACTCCCGCCCCAAATCTCCTCACATTAGCACGGTTTTTTTTTGCGTGTCAAGCTAATAATGCCAGCCGTAACGTCCGATTAATGGCACGAAAATACAATGGGTTTTGTAATTTTTATAAAAGGCGTCGCCGCTTTTTATGAGCTGGACAAGTTGTTGGGAAGCGCGGTCGCCAATCGGCGCAACAAGAATGCCTCCTTCAGCCAGCTGATCGATGAGGGGAATCGGCACATCAGGACTTCCGGCCGTTACCAGTATGCGATCAAACGGGGCATGATCCGGAGCACCGAGTGTTCCATCCGACAGAATGCAGATGACGTTTTCATATCCGAGATCCCGGAGTACAGCCTGCGCGGTGCCGGCAAGCTCGGGCATGCGCTCTACGGTTACGACCTCCCGCGCAAGATGTGCCAGTACTGCGGCCTGGTATCCGGACCCGGTGCCTATCTCAAGCACACGCTCAGAGCCGGAGAGCTGAAGCAGTTCCGTCATGATTGCTACCATATAGGGCTGGGAGATGGTCTGATTCTGACCAATCGGCAGGGCCATATCGTCGTAGGCATTTTTGCGGGAGTATTCAGGCATAAAGCGGTGCCGGGGAACGGCGCGCATTGCTTCCAGAACCCCCGGGTCACTGATTCCCCGCGCCACCAGCTGGCGCTCAACCATCAGCTTACGAAGGCTGGCGTCATCCATCATGACCGCAAAGGAGAAGCGGGAAGTCAAAAACAGCAGGAGAATCTGCCTGCACAATTCGCATGCACTGCATCCTTAAAAAGCCGATAAGTTTGCTTGTTCTTTGCAACATACTACTTTTTGCTTTTGTTTAACACGCTGTTTTTCAGCATTTTCAGAGCATCGTAGTTGGTCAGGTCAAGGTGAATGGGTGTTACCGAAACATGGCCGTCGAGCACGGCCTGCATATCCATATCCTCTCCCTGCTCCCAGTAGGGCTTTCCACCGCCAATCCAGTAATGCTTGTCTCCCCAGGGAGAGCAAATGTCCTGAATCGCATCGTCATACACCCGTTTGCCCTGTCTGGTTATCCGGATTTCCTTTACACTGCCTGCCGGCAGGTTCGGCACGTTTACATTCAAAAGTGTGTCATACGGAAGTGATGTTTCAAGAATATATCGGGCGACTTCAATCGCAAAAGGCATGGCCGTGTCAAAATGAAACGGACGATCGCCGCACAGCGAAATTGCGAATGAGGGAATGTTGAGAATTGTTCCTTCGATTGCGGCCGATACCGTTCCCGAATAAGTGACATCGTCGCCGAGATTCGCTCCTTTATTAATACCAGATGCGACGAGATGAGGCCGTCCCGGCAGAATCTTCTGAATTGCGAGCGCGACGCAATCAGTCGGGGTTCCGTTGACGCTGAAAATATTCTCTCCGACCGTCTCGACCTTCAGCGGACGGTGCAGCGTCAGCGCATGGCTTACCGCGCTGCGTTCGCGGTCGGGCGCGACAACAACGGCATCGCCAATCTGCTGCATGGCGCGAAAGAGCGCAAGAATGCCGGGGGAATGCACGCCGTCGTCGTTTGTGACCAGGATAAGAGGTCGCTGTATGCTCATGTCTTCATTGTAAACCAAGAGCACCGTCCTTGCATAGCGAAGGAGGCACTGCACAGCCTGCCTCCAGATAAATCCGCTCAACGGCATCACGATATTTCGGCGAAAAATGAAGAACCGAGAGGCGTGCAACTTCTGCTTCGCATGCTATGCGGCCTGCGAGAGCGGCAGTGAGATGATGGCGCTCTCGGGCGCGGACGGCATCGCCCTGGAGAAAGTAGGCCTCGCAGAAAAGATCGTCCGAGCCCTGAACAAATTCGACAATGGCAGAGATGTTTTCTTCTGTCGGCGATGTATCCATAATGTAGGACATTTTCTGCCCCCGGCTGATGAGGACAATCCGGAGAATTTCGTCCTCCTTCAGAAAACGCCCTTCAGCCAGAATGCCTGCGTGCGCAACCTGCGCAAGAGCGGCTTCCGGGGAGCCGGTTTCGGCCGCCGCCGCTCTGATGCTGTTCTTCAGCCCGGAGAGCCATGGCCCGACCGCAAGTCCGAGCGCCTCGATGCCTTCTTTGCGGATGTTGATATGAAAAGCCTCTTTCAGCTGATACCCCAGCGACGGAACCTGATGGGAGAGCCGGAGGGCAGAGACACTCAGCAGCGGCTCGCGAAGAAGCGTGCCGTCAAAAAACTCCGGCTCACCGTCGATGCGGACAAACCCTTCAGGGGCGGCAAAACGGGAGTGCCTCAGCATGTCGCCTGCAACTTCAGATACATTGATGGTGAGCGGATAGTCGCGGATAAGGTTCCATGTATACCCCTTCAGTTTTCCTTCAATGCAGGCGATGATTCCGGCAGGGCCGTAAACCCGCAGGGGCTGCTTACGATAGAGAAGCGTCCGCATGAGAGTGTCGAATCCGACAAAATGATCGATGTGCATGTGCGTCACAAACACATCGGTTATATCCACGACATGCCCGGCATCAAGGCGGCGGATGTCGCCGCAGTCAAACAGCAGAGCCCTCCGCTCATGCATGATGCGGACGTATACAGAAGGGTCTTCAAAGGGCGAATTTACCGGAGCCGCATGAAAAATGGGTTTCATGATGTTATAATTATACCTGAAAATACTTGGAAGTTCAGGGAGTTTGCGATTGCCGCACACCTCTTGGATTTTCTGGAGGTCCTATGCCTGAACTGCGTAAAGATCCGGTCTCCGGCCGGTGGGTCATCATATCTGTTGAACGGGGCAAACGCCCCACCGATTTTATCTCTCCCTCCCAGAAGCGCAAGTCGGGCGGCTTCTGCCCGTTCTGCCCCGGCAACGAACATACGACAACGCCTGAAATTATCGCGTTTCGGCCTGCAAGTACCCCGCCAAATACGCCCGGCTGGACATTGCGTGTTGTTCCGAACAAGTTTCCTGCGCTCCATATCCAGGGGGAGCTGAACAAGATGGGCGAAGGCATCTTCGACAGGATGAACGGCGTCGGTGCGCATGAGGTCATTATCGAGACTCCGGATCATGAGCAGTCGCTCGCAACCATGCAGCCCCGCGCGGTTGAAGATGTGCTGTGGGCGTTCTACTTCCGCCTGAATGATCTCAAAAAAGATCCCCGCCTCAAGTATGTGCTCGCTTTCAAAAACGAAGGAGAGGTCGCCGGGTCCTCGCTGGAGCACAGCCACAGCCAGTTGATTGCGCTCCCGATTGTGCCGAATGTGGTGCGCGAAGAGATGGCAAATGCAAAGAAATATTATGACACCAAAGAGCGGTGCCTGTTCTGCGATATCGTGAATCAGGAACTAGAGAGCGGAAAGCGGATTGTGTATGAAAATGATCGCTATGTTGCAATAGCCCCGTTTGCCCCGCGTGAACCGTTTGAGACCTGGATTCTGCCGAAGCGGCATGAATCGGCGTTTATACCGCCTGACAAGAGTTTCAGCAGCCTTGCCGAGATGCTTCAGCGTATTCTGCGTCAGCTTGACCGTGTACTCGACACGCCACCCTATAACTTTGTTCTGCATACGTCGCCGTTCAAGGATGAAAACAATGACTATTACCACTGGCATCTTGAGATAGTGCCGAAGCTCACCCGCATGGCTGGTTTTGAGTGGGGATCGGGATTTTACATCAATCCGACCGCGCCTGAAGAAGCGGCAAAATTCATGCGTGACGCAAAGATATGAAAATAGCAATCGTCAGTTCAGAGGCGGTCCCGTTTGCAAAAACGGGAGGCCTTGCCGACGTTGCCGGAACATTGTTTCGTACATTCCGGCAGATGGGCAACGACGTTGTTCTTTTTCTGCCGCTCTATCACAGCGTCCAGGTTCAGTACGGCAAATATCTGACAGAGGTTGACACGCCTTTTTCGATACAGCTGGACGGAGAAGAGGTTGCCTTCCGACTTTTTGCTCTTGATAAAATGCCATTCGATTCGAAGGCAGGGCGTCGTCCGGCCGGGCAGAGCGGTCGTGTTTTTTTTATTGCCAACGATGCTTTTTTTGATCGTGAAGAACTGTATGGAACAGCAGATGCGGCATATGCCGACAATGCGCAGCGCTTCATCTTTTTCTCCAAAGCGGTGCCGGAAGCAATCAGCCGGCTCGGATACGCATTTGATGCAATTCACTGCAACGACTGGCAGACCGGGCTCATACCGTATTATCTGAAGACGCTCTGGCGCGGCGCGCCGGTATTTGCAAAGACCCGCTCAGTGTTCACGATTCACAATCTCGGTTATCAGGGGATCTTCCCGCCGGACACAATGGCTTTAACCGGCCTGGGATGGGAGCATTTCACCCTGCATGGACTCGAGTTTTACGGGCAGCTCAATCTGCTGAAAGCAGGAATAGTCGGCGCTGATGCAATCACGACCGTCAGCCCGACCTATGCGGCGGAAATCCTCACTCCCGAGCACGGCTTCGGTCTTGAAGGCGCTCTTTCGGCGCGACGCGGAAGTCTGTGCGGCATTCTGAACGGCATTGACTATGCCGAGTGGACTCCTTATGCCGATCCGTATCTGCCGAGCCACTATTCGAGCACGCACCTGGCCGGCAAGGCGTGGTGTCGGCGAACGCTTGTCAGGGAATGGAAACTGTCGGACGGCCTGTCCCGTCCGCTCATTGGTTTTGTCGGGAGGCTTGCGGATCAGAAAGGAGTCGATCTGATTACAGAAGCGATTCCGGAGATGATACAGCTCGGAGCCAACATCATCATTGTCGGCAAGGGAGACGCACGACTGCACAATGCGCTTTCAGCCCTGCATGATCGGTTCCCCGGACATATGCATTTGACCATCGGATTCGCCGACGCTCATGCACACCATGTCTATGCTGCATCTGATCTCTTTTTAATGCCGTCGCGCTATGAGCCGTGCGGACTTGGACAGATGATAGCGATGCGGTACGGAACTATCCCCGTTGCACGCAGGACCGGCGGCCTTGCCGATACGATTGACCACGGGAGGACCGGTTTTCTTTTCGATGAACCGGCGGCCGCCGCGCTTTTAGGATCTGTTCGGGAAGCTCTTGCGGCGCTTCAGAACAAAAGCTCATGGAGAAAGATGGTGCGTTCAGCCATGGATGAGGATTTTTCATGGACGCGCTCTGCGCAGCAGTATCTTGATCTCTATCAGGGCGGCAGGCAGTGATGAGCAACCTTGATAAAGCAGAGGACCAGTCCTGGCGCCTTTCGGTCATGGTGAATCTGACCCGTGAAATCCTTGCGGTGACCGATTCTGAACCGCTTCTCCAGAAAATAGTCGAGACTGCTGCGCAGGCATTCCGCGCCCAGGGGTGCGTACTCAGGCTGAAGGAAGACGGCGTCCTGCGCATGAAAGCCATGTACGGCTTTCATGGCGGGGGAGAGAATGCCGTGCAGGAGACGATTCTCATGGGAGATGGCATTTGCGGCTGGGCTGCCGAGCACGCGCAGACGCTGCTCTATGACTTTCAGAACAACGCTCTCGGCATTACCCCGACAACGAAGAACGTCGATACGGCGATTTGTGTGCCGTTGATGCTCGGCGGAAGCGTGAGGGGAACCTTCAGCCTGTTCAACCGGGTTTCCGATGAAGGACAGATTCTGCCGTTCTCGTCATCCGACAGCGAGAGCATCGAGGGATTTGCCTCCGTTGCAGCAATTATCATTGAGCGATCTCTTTCTTATGAGCGCATGGTCCGGCAGGAGCGGGAGGCGACGGCGGCCCGGCAGCAGATTGAGGAGCTGAAAGACTATCTTCAGGGATTGATTTTCAACAGCGCGGATGCCATTGTCACGACCGATCTCGACGGGCGCGTGATATCCTGGAACTCCGGGGCTGAGCGCATCTTCGGGTATTCAGAGCGTGAAGTCGTCGGCGGTCCGCTGCCGATCATTCCGCATTTTCTGGAGGACATTGAACGCGGATATGCGGAGCAGATTCAGCGCGGTGAAACCGTGCGCGATATCGAGACGGTCAGGATTACGAAACAGGGCGTGATGATCGACGCGAGCCTTACGCTGTCGCCCATAAAGAATGCCGCGGGAAGCGTGATCGGAATCAGCCGCATCGCCCGCGACATTACCGAAAAAAAACGCACAGAAAAAAAGCTTCTGAGGACAAACAACCAGCTCCAGAGGCTTTTTTTCATCAGCTCCGCCATGCGCGGCACTCTTAAGCTTGACCGGATTCTTCGCATGGTACTCGCGGCGGTAACGGTAAGCGACGGGCTCGGATTTAACCGGGCTGTGCTGTTCCTCGTTGACGAGGAACAGGGGGTTATTCGCGGCGCAATGGGAGTCGGCCCGGCATCTCATGAAGAGGCGTGGGAAATATGGTCGCGCCTTTCTCTGGAGCATAAAACGCTTTCGGAAATTCTGAACGAAATCCACGAAGGCCCCCTCCGCAAGGACTCATTCATGGATCGTCTCTGTTGCGGGGTTGAGATTCCCCTGGACGCAGAGACAATTCTCGCTGCATCTGTTCAGCAAAAAAAGGCGTTCAATGTCCATGATGTCCGCTTTGAGCCGCTGTCCGACGCGGTGCTGATTCAGCAGCTCGGCACGACCGCATATGCGGTCGTGCCGCTTATTTCGCGCGACAAGGTCATCGGCGTACTCTGGGTCGACAACCTCTATTCCCAGAAGCCGATATCCGATGAGGACCTGGAGTTTCTGCGTGGCTTTACGGACCAGACCGCATCGGCCATTGAAAACGCCCGCCTGTTCGAACATGTTGCGAGGGCTGAACAGGAACTTGAGAATATTTTTGAGTCGATTTCCGATCTGGTCTATTTTGTCGATCGCGATTACGTAATCAGGAAAGTGAACAGGGCGGTAGTCGAGAAGATCGGACTCCCTGAGGCATCGATTGTCGGGCAGAAATGCTTCTGGATATTTCATGGAATGAATATGCCGTGGGAAAGCTGTCCGCACCGGAAGACGATACAGACGAGCGGACCGCATATGGGAGAGCTTGAAGATCCGCACCTCGGCGGAGTGTTTCTGATCTCGAGTTCCCCCATTTTCGACCAGACGCGATCGCTCGTCGGCACGGTTCATATTGCGCGTGACATCTCGGAGCTGAAGCAGCTGCGTGAGAAGGTCGTTTCGGTCGAACGCATGGCCGCCCTCGGTGAAATGGCGGCAAAAGTGGCGCATGAAATCAGGAATCCGCTGCTTTCGATCGGCGGCTTTGCGGGCCGGCTCGAAAAGCGGCTGAACCGGGAGCAGAGGGAGCAGGCGCGAATCATTGTCGAGGAGGTAAAGCGGCTCGAAACGATTCTGAGCGGCATCCTCGGATTTGTCAGGACAGCGCGGCTTGAAAAGAAAGATTTTCTCATCAATGATTTGATGAGCGATGTTGTGACATTCATGGAACCCGTGCTTCATGAGCGCAGGAACAGGCTCCTTCTTGACCTGAATGATCAGATTTCCGTCTTTGCGAACTATGACCGCATCAGGGAAGCGCTGCTGAATCTTGTTGCGAATGCGAATCAGGCAGCGGAAGACGGCACGATTACGCTTCGTGCTTACCGCTCATCCGGAATGCCGCCGGCGGAGCAGCGCACGACCGAGGAGCGGCAGGAAGTCGTCATCGAGGTGGAGGATTCCGGCAGCGGCATAAGGAAAGAGGATATGCACCGGATCTTTGATCCTTTTTTTACTACAAGGACAATGGGAACCGGCCTCGGACTCTCTATTGCGAAACGTATTATTGATGAACACAAAGGTACTATTGATGTGCACAGTTCCCCGGGAACGGGCGCGAACTTTGTCATCCATCTGCCCATAAAGGAGGTATGATTATGAAGATAATGGTTGTCGATGACGAGAAGAACATTCTGAAGCTCTACAAGGCAGAACTCGAGGATGAGGGCTACACGGTTGTGACGGCAAACTCGGGGAGGGAGGCGCTCGATATTTATGAGTACGAAGAGCCGGACATTGTCACCCTCGACATCATGATGCCCGAGATGGACGGCATTCAGGTGCTGCGGCAGATCAAGCAGAAAACGCCTGAAATCCCCATCATCATGCTGACGGCATACGACTATCGGGACGATTTCTCGGTCTGGGTTTCCGATGCATACGTTGTGAAATCCTCCGACCTGACGCAGCTGAAGGCGACCATCAGGCAGATTCTTGAAAAGAAAGCCTGAGAGGAAGAGCGGACCGGGACAGGAGCGGGAAGACAGAACGAAGAAGGCGGAAAGCAATCGCTTTCAGACCGGTTTCCGCTCTGTTTTGTTGCGGGCGGAAAAACCTGCATACGGAGGCTCGGTCATTGCCCGGCATGACAACAGGGTTATATTTGTCGAAGGAGCTCTCCCGGGCGAACTCGTCGCCGCCCGCATAACGGAAAAGAAAAAGGACTACGCAAAGGCCGAAACCGTTACGGTCGTTGAGCCGTCTCCGGACCGTGAGGAGCCGGTCTGCCCGCACTTCGGCGAGTGCGGCGGCTGCCAGTTGCAGCACATCAGATATGAGCGGCAGATCTCGCTGAAAGAGGATGTTCTGCTCGATACGCTCCGGCGTCTCGGAAAACTCTCCTGCACTCTCTCCGAACCGATTGCCGATGAGTCTCCCTGGGCATATCGCCATCGGGCCCAGTTCAAAACAGACGGCAGCAGAACAGGCTTCTATCGCAAATCCTCCCGCAGTGTGGTTGATGTCGGGCATTGTCCTGTTGTCTGCGCCGGCATCAATACAGCATATGCAGCCATGAGAACGCTGTCGTCAGTTTCCGCATATGCGGAGTTCTTCGCGAAATTGAACGGCATCACTCTCATCAGCAACAACGCAAAGACGGCTGCTCTTTTTCCTGCCCGCCCCGGCGTACTGCCGGATGCGGAGCTGCTTCAGCAGATTCTGCAGAAAACCGGCATCTCCGGATGCATTGTTCTCAGCGCACGCGGGGTTGTCGCGTCGGCCGGCGATTCGGGAGTCGATTTTTTACTCGGTGGTCTTGTCTACCACGCAGCAGTCGACTCATTTTTTCAGGGCCACTGGCGGCTGAATGAGCGGGTCGTTGCATCTGCCTGCGAAGCGCTGTCGCTGCATTCGGGAATGCGGGTACTTGACCTGTATGCGGGTGCGGGGAATTTCTCTCTGCCGCTGGCCGCTCACGCTCAGGAAGTTGTGGCGGTAGAAGCTCATCCCCGCTCCATCGCCCACGGTCGCATGAACTGTGAACGCAATCAGATATCAAATGTCCGTTTTGTCGAAATGCGGGCTGAGCACTATGAACCGGAGGGGCGCTTTCACGCGGTGCTGCTCGATCCTCCCCGCCCCGGGCTCTCAACCCGGGTCGTCGATACGGTGCTTCGCTGTGCGCCGGAGCGCATTGTCTATGTGTCCTGCAACCCGGCAACGCTGGCGCGCGATCTGCGCAAACTCTGCGGCGGGTATGACCTTGTCTCTCTCCGCCTCATCGACTTTTTCCCGCACACTTTCCATATAGAGTCGATGGCAGTGCTCAGGAAGGGATGAAGGAAGAAGCAGAAGCAGAAGCAGAAGCAGGATATTCGCCTCATAGCCTTCCGCTCTTCTTTTTCCCAGCCTTTGTGATGGTATAGTTAATGATGATCAATGACGAAAAAAAAGACTTTCTCGCTGTTGCTGTCTCAGCCGCCGAGCGTGCCGGAGAGCTGATTCTGCGGCATCTCGGCACGTTAAAACGCTCGGAGATTGACAACAAAGAGGCAGCAGATTATGTGACCGCTGTTGATCGTGCATCAGAACAGCTCATCATCGACACTATCCGGAGCCGCTTTCCCGACCACCGCATTCTCGCAGAAGAGTCACTGCATGAAGAAGACGACGACGGGTATCGCTGGATTATCGATCCGCTTGACGGCACAACCAACTACATCCACTCAATTCCGGTGTTCGGCGTATCAATCGCCCTTCAGCACCGTGGCCGGATTATTGCCGGCGTCGTATACGATCCGCGCAAGCAGGAGTGCTTCACTGCGCTTCGGGGCGGGGGTGCATATCTGAACGGCTCCCGCATCGCGGTTCCGGAAAACGTTCTTCTTGCCGATGCCCTGATTGCGACCGGATTTCCGTTCAAGCAGCGCGAGTTGATAGATCCGTATCTTCAGGCCTTTCGCCGCATCTTTCTTCAGGTGAGTGACCTCAGGCGGGCAGGTGCGGCAGCGCTGGACCTCGCCTATGTCGCCTGCGGGCGGTGCGAAGGTTTTTTCGAAATCGGCCTGAAGACCTGGGATGCCGCTGCCGGCAGCATTCTTATCCGGGAGGCGGGAGGCGTCATCACCGACTTCGGCGGCGGGACCGACTATCTGTATACCGGAAATATCGTTGCAGGTGCTCCGCCTGTTCATGCGGCGCTGCTGGAAGAAGTCCGCGCGGTTTTTGCAGAGATAGTTCCGAAATGAGAAACAGAATCCGGAAGGCAGGAGATAGAATACAGGAGTCTGCCTTCTTCCTTCTGTCTTCTCTCTTCTTTCATCTTCCCGCTGACTTTCCATCTTCACGCCTTCCGCGCTACAATATTTCCCATGCCGCATGAACCTCTTGCTGAACTTGTCATAAGGCACCGGGAAGTAGCTGTCTGCTCCGGCGCCGACGCAGCGCGCCTGCATCAGGATCTGTATCGTCTCGCCGACGGAGCTTACATTACATTGACTGAAGGGCCCGCGTCGTTTCCGGAGCTCGCTGCGCTCATGCAGGCATGCGAGGAAGATCGAACCTGCCGTGAGTTCAGGCTGCATGTGACAGTGGGCTGGGAAGCGTTGCTGCATCTTGCGACCGGCAAAACCGCTTTGCGTCGGCCGGATATTCTTCTTGTGTTGATAGATGCGGGCGTGAAGCCCGAGGAGATGCAGCCCTTCAGGGAAGCGCCTGCTGCCGATCTCTTTCCCTGGCTCTATTACGCAAAACGTTTTGATGTGCTCAGAAGGCTCTGCCGTTCGGTCAAGAGAAAGATTGACATGCGTTTTGCCGCCCGTGACATCAGAACAGTCTGCCATCTTGTCGGCGACGACGGCAAAACCATAGTGGCGAGCAGTCTCTGACGAATCTGCTGAGCCGCCCCGGCGGGGCGGGAATTGAGCATGCAGGAGACAGCAGCAAAAAAGAATATTCTTCTTGCTCCTCTATTCTGACTTCTTCCTTCTGTCTCCTGGTCGTTACTTCCCTTCGATTAACTGCTGAAAGAGCGGGAAGCCGCGGATATTGGCATAGGTCCTCGATGTTTTAATGTAGTGCCAGTTGGTGTAGCCTTTTTTGAGCGCTTCCCTGAGCCACCGGCACGCTTCCTCCGGCTGACCGAGCGCCGCGTAAAGTTCGCACATGCTGTTGTGCGTATAAACATTGTCCGGGTTCAATTCCAAGGATTGTCTGATGTCCCGCTCTGCCTCGGCGAGCCGTCCCATCAGGATGAAATGAAATCCCCGGTTGTTGTATGCCATGTCGTTTTCCGGTTTGATCTCGACTGCTTTATTGTAATCGCAGAGAGCCGCTTCGAGGTCGCCGATTTCCTGGTATGCGTTGCCCCGGTTGATGTAGGCAAGAAAGAAGTCGGGCCGTATTTCGAGTGCCTTTGTATAATTTCTGATGGCGAGGTCGTGCTGCCCCGTCTTCTGATACGCGATGCCCCGGTTGTTATACGAGCGATAGTCGTCCGGTTGCTCGCGGATCAACTTGCTGTACTTCGCAATCGCAAGGTCGTACTTCAGTTTTTTCTCTGTGTGTGCCATGCCGTGAAGATAGTATACGCAAGGTTATTCCGTTAATAAAGAGATTTTCTCGTGTCAGGCAGACTTTGGTATAGTATCGTAGCAGTCAGGATGCAAGGGGCAGTCCCTGTCTCCTGAATCCTGCATACTCAATGCTTGTTTTTTGGAGGTTACTATGCATATAGCAATCATCGGCACCGGCTATGTCGGGCTGGTTACCGGCGCCTGTTTCTCCGAGTTCGGCGTCAGCGTAACCTGCGTGGACCGGGACGAATCGAAGATAGCCCTGCTGCAGAGCGGCAGAATTCCCTTTTACGAGCCGGGGCTTGAGGAGCTTGTCGCCCGCAACGTAAAACAGGGGCGCCTCTCATTCACGACCGGTCTCGGCCCAGCGGTGGCGGACGCGCTTGTTGTTTTTATCGCGGTCGGCACCCCGCCGCGCGGCGACGGCTCTGCCGATTTAAGCTATGTCGAGGCCGTGGCACGCGAGATTGCCGGCCACCTCACGAGCTACAAGGTCATCGTCACCAAAAGCACCGTTCCGGTCGGCACCGGCGCGCGGGTGCGTGCTATCATCGCGGAGCACCGCGCCGAAGCGACTGACTTCGACATCGTATCGAACCCGGAGTTTCTCCGCGAAGGCGCGGCAATCGAGGACTTCATGCGGCCCAACCGGGTTGTCATCGGCGCGCGGAGCCAGCAGGCCGTAGCGATACTGAAAGACCTGTACCGGCCGCTCTATCTCATCGAAACCCCGGTTGTCGTCACGGACATAGAGACGGCCGAGCTTATCAAATATGCGTCGAACTCGTTTCTCGCCGTAAAAATATCCTTTGTCAACGAGCTTTCACGCCTCTGCGAAGAGGTGGGGGCAGACGTGAAGGTCGTGGCGAAAGGCATGGGGCTGGACGGCCGCATCGGCGGGAAATTTTTGCACGCAGGCGCCGGGTTCGGCGGTTCCTGCTTTCCCAAAGACACCAGGGCGCTTTTGCAGATCGCTTCAGCGCGCAATGTGCGGCTCGGCATCGTTGAGGCCGCCGTTGCGGCGAATGATCGCCAGATAGCGTCGATGGCGGAAAAGGTGTTCGGGGTGATGGGAGCCGACCTCTCCGGCAAGACGCTGGCAGTGCTCGGCCTCTCGTTCAAGCCGAACACCGACGACATCCGCGAGGCTCCGGCACTCGGCATCATCGCGGCCCTGCGCGAAGCCGGTGCGAACATCAGGGCGTATGACCCGGTCGCAATGGACAATGCAAAAACGGTTTTGCCGGACGTGGCGTATTGTGAAGATACGTACTCGGCCTGCTCCGGGGCCGATGCAGTCGTTATCGTAACGGAATGGAACCAGTTCCGCAACCTCGACCTGCAGCGCGTCAGGTCGCTGCTGACCGCGCCGGTCTTTTTCGACTTCCGCAACATATATGAGCCGGAGAAGGTGCGGGCGCTCGGGTTCACCTATTGCTCGGTAGGAAGAAGATAGGAGACAGGAAGAGCGGAAGGTGCAAGAACGGAAGTTCGGCAGGCGAAAAGCTCATGCCTTCAGCAACGTAAGCCTCAAGGTTCATAACTCCCCCGTCCCCTTTGTCACTCCGACTTGTTCGGAGTCCTTTCCGCCGTGGCCGTTGCGGGGAGAGAAAGGGAACGATTCCGGACGAGCCGGAATGACAGAAAACAAAGCGGTCGGAAGAAGATAGAATCCGGAATTCTGTGTTCCATCAGCCACAGGTGATGTTTCTGAAGGACAGAATAATCCCCAATTTGTCATGAGCATTTGTAATGTTCCTGTAGTTTTCGCACCGGAAGGATTCCGGACATCCTTGACAGGACAAGCGCCGGAATGAAAATAAAAGCAACAAAGCAAAGAGTTGCAATGCCAGCCTGTTCTCTCATGACGATTCCGGGATAATCGGATCTGGTCACGCAAACCTGTTGATAATTAATATGGCATATATATTGCATATATCAAACAGCCCGTCGGTCATTTTTCACCTTGACAGGGCAGATTGCGGATGGGTAGACTATCCGTGCTTTTGAAGGAAAGGAGGAGCAGGAGTTTTATTTTTCAGGGTCTGTCATCACCTTGTGAGAGGCAGACTGGTACCTGGCTTTACAACCCGCCCTCGGCGGGTCAAACTGAACTAACCGGAGGGTTAGGAAGTGAAAAAGTATACTTCTATTCTTCTCAGCATCATGCTTGTTCTGGGTTGCGCTGCCATGGCGTTTGCAGTACCGGCAGACATCCCGGCAGACACCACCGCAGCAATCGCAAAGGGCGGCACCCGCGTTACCATTGACGGCGACATCCGCGTCCGCGGCCGCATGTTCAGCAACGTTGGTGATTTCAACAGCGACGTCAGACTCGACGGCGACAATTCTTTCTATGACAGCAGAGTGCGTCTCGGCGTAACCGCCCAGGTCACCCCGAACACGATGGGCCGCATCCTTTTGGAGTCCGGCTCGGCTACCTCTGACACCTACACCTGGGGCGCTGCTAGCACTACTAGTGCTGCCAGAGGCACCTTGGGAGGCACCTATGGACCCAACAACCCGATACTCGCGGGCGAGAGCAAGCCGGAAATTCGGATTCTTGAGGCGTGGCTTCAGCACAAGGGCAGCGGCCTGCTCGGCGTTCCGGCGTTCATCAAGGCCGGTCACATGCCGATCAGAGTGTCCAACGGCCTCTTCTATTCGCACACCTACATGGGTGACGACGCCATCCTCGTGGGCGTTGAGCCGGTGAAGAGCCTCTCCCTCATATTCCATACCCTGCAGTTGCGTGAAGGTGATAGTTGGAAATCAGACGACACGACCGCTTATGGTGTTATCGGCTCGTATGCAGTCGACAAGAAGAGCACAATCGGCTTCGACGTAACCTATGTCGACGCGCAGAACTCTTTTCCGCCGACAGTAAACTACGACCTTCATCTCTGGAACTTCGGCGTAAACGCCAAGACGAACATTTCCGGTTTCGGCCTCGCGGCTGACCTCGCCATTCAGACCGGCAAGGTTGACGACAGGCCTGGCGCAGCTGATGTAAAGATGAAGGGTTATGCAGTGAAGCTTGATGCTGATTACACCTTCGATCCGGTAAAGATCGGCGTAGGCTTCGGCTATGGCAGCGGTGATGACGCAACCAGCACCAACTACAAGACCTTCGCCACGTCGCAGGACGTCGCACTCCACTACACTTGGGTGTATGAGCGGTGGACCCCGAACGCAGCCGGCAAAGTTAACGGCGGCCTTCAGAACACCTGGTACCTCACTGCGAAGGCTTCCGCAGACCTGACCAAGGAAGTTTATGCCGACCTGAGCATCTGGTACCTCAGGGCTGCCAAGGCATACTACGGCGACCTTCTTACCTTCGGCGGCGGCGTTCCAACCACCAGCAAGAACATCGGCGTTGAGGTTGACGCCAACATCAAGTACAAGCTCGACAAGAACCTCACCTACTTCGTCGAGGCAGGCTACCTGTTCGCAGGCAAGTTCTGGGACGATGCAGTGCGCGGCGGCCAAAAGGCTGACGATGCATACGCAGTGCGTCACGGCGTACAGCTTAGCTTCTAATTTCGCGTAGCTGAACAGCAGCAACCAAAGCGGGCGGGTCTTCGGACCCGCCCGGGTTTTTTTTACGACCCCCGGCCGAAAGGCTCATAACTCCCCCAGCCCCGCTTATCTTAAGAGGGGAGGCATGTTGGCGCGGCGTGGATGCTTGACAGTCTATCACGATATATTTCAACCGGGAATTGTCATTAGCCCGACAGGACGTGCAACGCCGCTCATTCTCGGACGGCATCCAGCCATCCTCCGAGGTATTCGCCCGGCACTTACCTCCATGTAAGCGCCTACTTCGCCGAACAAATCCGCTCTGTTGCACGTCCTGCCAGGCTTTGAGCGTTTTGG
>DATIKF010000313.1:0-3974 GCA_035477855.1 Dissulfurispiraceae bacterium | reverse complement strand
CCGACAGATTTCGAGGTTATTTACTTGAAACCTAACAATGGAGCGGTTTCCATAGCTTTTATAGGTGTTAACGACTTGAACGAACCTGCGAGTTTTGGCCAGGCTTTCCGTGTGTATCCGGGAGGTGGTCATGTTCGCTGGCAAACTCGTGTTCGCGCAAGTAATGGAATTCGCGCCTTGGAATTGTTTCCGTCGCACGGTAGAGAAACATCGCGGCGACTTCAACGTACGAAGCTTCAGCTGTTTGGACCAGTTTCTATGCATGGCTTTTGCCCAGCTGACTTACAGGGAGAGTCTTCGGGACATCGAAGCCTGCCTGCGTTCCCAGTCCGCAAAGCTTTATCATCTGGGCATTTGCGGCAAGGTCAGTCGCAGTGCGATAGCCGACGCCAACGAAACCCGAGACTGGAGAATCTATTTCGAATTTGCACAAGCTCTTATCCGCATTGCCCGAAGGCTTTATGCCAACGAAGTTCTGGCCGTCGAACTTGCCGAAACAGTCTATGCTTTGGATTCCACCACCGTGGGCCTGTGTCTGAAGTTGTTTCCTTGGGCCGAGTTTCGCACGACCAAGGCTGCGGTGAAACTGCATACCCTTCTGGATTTGCGAGGTTCCATTCCAACTTTCATTCATATCAGCGACGGCAAGATGCACGATGTCAACGTCCTGGATTTGCTGGTCTCGGAACCGGGAGCCTTCTATGTGATGGACCGTGGATATCTCGATTTCGAGCGGCTCTACCGCTTGCATCAAGCAGGCAGCTTCTTTGTCACCAGAGCCAAATCCAACTCCAAGTTCCGGCGCATCTACTCCAGTCCGGCAGATCGAAGCACCGGCCTGATGTGCGATCAGTTGGTCGAGCTTGTGGTTTTCTATTCCCAACAAGCCTACCCCGAAAAGCTTCGACGTATCCGCTATACGGATCCAGACGGCAGGCGCTTGGTTTTCCTCACCAACAATACCACGCTTCCAGCGTTGACCATCTGCGCCCTCTACAAGAGCCGCTGGCAAGTGGAACTCTTCTTCAAACGGATCAGGCAACACTTGCGTATCAAGCGGTTCTTCGGCACTTCCGAGAATGCCGTCAAGACACAAGTATGGATCGCCGTGGCCACCTACGTGCTGGTAGCCATTGTCAAGAAACGCCTGAAACTCGATCTCTCTTTGCATTCGATGTTACAGATCCTGAGCGTGACGCCATTCGAAAAAACGCCAGTTCTTCAACTCCTTACGGATATGGTGCCTGACCAAAATGATCATGATAACGGCAACCAACTGATTTTGCTATGAAACGTGTCGGACACTAGTGGCGGATTATATCAAGTTATGTGTCGGAGTAGTGATAAAAGTTCAGGCAATTTTTTTTATAACGGTTCAAAAACGACCCCGATCCGCCTGCACGAAAGAAGATCGCTGCATCTCGCTTGAATAATATTCCGGCCTTTTCCGCTATAATTCCAGTAAGGACTTCTCGTTGGGTTATTCACTCCTGAATCGCTGTATCTGTCTTGAATTTTAAAGATGGTTGCCACACACCGCAAGGAGGACGCCATGCAAAACGCGCAGGAAATGAATCGCAGGGAATTTCTCAAGGTCGGCATTGCGGGCACAGCTTCAGTCTTGATCGCCAAAGATGCGCTTGCTGAAACCGTGCAGCAACTCGCGTCTCAACCGTTCATTTTTCCCAAACCGGTTTACCGCACCCTTGGCAGAACCGGACTGAAGGTTACGGTCGTCAGCTTCGGCGCAATGCTCACACCGGAGGCGGAGGTCATCAGGCTTGCGATCGACAACGGCGTGAACTACGTCGATACAGCCCGGCGCTATATGGGTGGCAGAAATGAGGAGATCGTCGGACAGGCGATCAAAGGACGACGCGACAAAGTGTATATTGCGACGAAAACCCAGCCTGCATCCACATCGAAGGCTGACATTATCAAGGACGTTGAAACAAGTCTTTCCAAACTTGGGACCGATCACATTGATGTCATTCAATTGCATAATCTTGAAGGCAAAGAGCGTATTTTCATCGCCGAGACAAAAGAAGCCCTTCTGAAGCTGAGAGAGCAGGGCAAGGTGCGCTTCTTCGGCGTAACGACCCACAAGAATGTGGCCGAGGTGGTGAATGCCGTGGTCGATGACAAGGACCGCTTCTTCGATACCGCGCTTGTTGCCTACAATTTCAAGAGCGGCAAAGATGTGACCGATGCCATCGAGCGTGCTGCCAGGGCGGGGGTGGGCATTATCGCCATGAAAACCCAGCAGGGCGGCTATACCACATCGGCAATGGGCAACATCAGTCCTCACCAGGCAGCGCTCAAGTGGGCGCTGCAGAACCAGCACATCGCAACGGCAATTCCCGGCATGAAAGACATGACGCAGCTGAAAGAAGACATTGCGGTGATGGACATGAAGTTCACAGCCCGTGATGAACGCATTCTCAAACGGTACAATGCGGCAATCGCTCCCTACTACTGTTCGTTCTGCGGAAAATGCGAGAGTGCCTGCCCCTATGGCGTTGAGATAAGCACCATCAACCGTTCGCTCATGTATGCAGAGGGCTACAGGAGCGGGGAACTTGCCCGTGCAACGTACCGCGAAGTGCCGCTTTCAGCCTCGGCGGCTGTCTGCACGAGCTGTCCGGCCTGCACAGCGCAATGCGTGAACGGACTCGATATTGCAGCAAAGATGGAGCGCGCCAGAATCATTCTGGCGTAACGACATGAGGAAGATCAGAATGGGACAAACCGGCATGGTATCAGCAATCGCATCAGCTTTGGTCTGCATGCTCTGTCTGTCCCTTCCTGCATTCGCCGCTGATCCGACAATGGAACAACTGCTTCCGGCACAAGCGTGTGCTGACGGCTGGCTCATGGAAGACAAGCCTGTCATCTACACAAAAGACAATCTGTTCGATTACATCAACGGCGAGGCCGAACTCTATTTCCCTTATGGCTTTGAGGTGCTCGCTACAGCCCGGTATGCGAGCGTGAAAAACCCTGCTGTTTCACTGGTGATGGATGTTTATAAAATGGGTTCGTTGATTAATGCTTTCGGCATGTATGCAAATTACCGCCGGTCGGATGATGATTCAGTGAAAGCAGGGGCCGATGCCGTGCTTTCGCCGTCGCAGATGCTGATGTATCAGGACCGCTATTATGTGCGGCTTCAGGCTTCCGGCGCGCCAGGCATTGATGAAAACGTCTTTCTTGCCTGTGCCCATGCCTTGTCGAAAAAGCTTCCGCAGAATCTGAGTCAACCGAAAGAACTGGACGTTTTCAAGGTTGTAGCCATCACGCCGAAAAGTGAACGCTATATCGCCAAGAGCCTTCTTGGCTATGCCTTTTTCCGTCGTGGGTTTATGGCGGACGCAACACTGAACGGCGAGCAGGCACAGGTTTTTCTTGTGCCTGAAGAGTCGCCTGCCGTTGCCGGCAAGGCTTTCGGCCAGTTCCGTGCACATCTGAAAGAGTCCGGCGCGGAGGCTTTGGTAAACGAAACTGCTGAAAGCATTGCTCTCACCGCGACGGATCCGCTTTACGGCGGCGTGGCAGTGCGGCAGTCCGGACGCTATATCATCGGCGTAATCCGCCTTAAAAATCCTTCCGATGCGAAACTGCTGCTGGATGAACTGACTCTAAGGCTTCGCCAATGAAAAACAACGCCCGTTCCCGGTTTGCCATAGCTTTTTTTCACTGAAGGCACCCGGCAGATGCTTCAGGCTTCCCCCTTATGAATAAGGGCATGCTCACCACATCTGACACCAGCGCCCTATTGCCCTGCTGTTCCTATGGCTGCGCCGGAGAACGGGCATTGCTCTCCCTATACTTGAGTAAATTCTATCGCCGGTCAGGATGCATGTCAATACGCAAAAACTGCATGACAGTAAGTATTGCAGGCATTTTGCATACGCGGAGCTCCCGTAAAGACTGAGTCAGGAGAACAGATTTGGCCAGGTATCGCGAAGCACTCG
>DATIKF010000312.1:0-3483 GCA_035477855.1 Dissulfurispiraceae bacterium | reverse complement strand
CTCGTGTTTGACGTTCAGGTACTTGTTTTGCCGCATGGGCTAAACCCTCTTGATCGAGATCGTGACCTCGACCAGCGTTTCGCCCAGATCATACAGCATCTCTGCTGCGCCGATCACTATATGCTGTAATACTTTTGCCTGGTCTCGCCCTTGGAATGTCACGGTTTTAACGGTAACTGGCGGTTCTTCCGTGTCTTGCATGTAGTGCCAGGTCCTTTCCGTCATTTTTCAGCCTCCTTTGGATTTTCCCCGATTAATATTTTTAGAGCCCTCTCCTTCGCAAGCTCAAAACCTTTTTTAAATCCCATTGAATATAGCATTTTTTCTAGCTCTTCGATCTCCTCGTCTGTGAGATGCGCCAATTTATTAACCATTTTTCAGCACCCTTTCTTCTGTTCTGTTTTCTTTTGTATTTCTTTACCGATCTCTTTTAAAAAATCTTTTATTGTGTCTTCCCATTCTTTTTCTCTGTGTTCCGGCGCAGTGGCATGTGGTCTTTTCCAAGTCTCCTGGCCCGCTCCATTTCATGTGGTGGACAATGTGTTACGTCTAAATATTTTTTTATCTCTTCCATAACCTCTTTAACGGTCGCTCTACCTTCCCCCAGGAGCCCCAATACCGGAATCACGTTTTTCAGTAATTTAATAGCTTCTTTCCTCGCCAACCCGTAGCCTGTCTGAATTCCAATGGAATACACCACTTTTTGCAACTCTTTTACTTCCTCATCCGTAAAATGTGCCAGTTTATTCATCATTTTCCTACCTCCTTGTCTGCCCCGTCTCGGTCGCCGGTGATCAGCATCGGTGCTGCCTGTTCGAGCAGCCGCCGGGCCTGTGGTGGCAAGAGGTGTTCTTCCGCCCTCCGGGCTGCCTGGGCCTCGTATAGGCGCAAATACTGTCCCCGGACCACTTCGGTGTTTTCGGCGTGGCAGATCTGCTGCCAGCCCATCAGGCGGGCGGTCTCTGCGGCCTCTTCCGGCATGGATTCCAGTGCTTCCCTTTCTCGGCAGTGGCCGTAGTTCTTGATCGCGGCGATCGTGGTCCCCCAGGCTTCCCCAGCGGTCAGCCGCCGGGTTGTGTTCAGGGTGATCGCTGTTTTTCTGATTTTGCCGATCGACGGTAGTGTCGGGTACTCGTCCGTGGCGATAATCGTGTAAACTGCCGCGGCGACCGTGTTGCCTGGCAGATCTTTTAAAAACTCAAACCAGGCGGCGAGCGTGGTCTTGCTGATCGGCTTGTCGATCGCGGCGCTCAACAGCGCCATTGCCTCCGCAAACTCTGTTTTGGTCACCTCCCCTGCCCCCCTTCTGTGGCTTCTTGTTCCTGCAGCCATCCGCGAATGTTGCCCCAGGCCTGCGGCTCGTTGCTGCCGGGCTGGCCTTTGCTCTTTAAAAATAGCTGGTCGTATTTCTCACGCAATTTTTTTGCGCTCAAGACATTCATGCGCCAGAAGGGGTCGGTCTGGCTGAATTTAATTATTGCCGCGATTTCTTCGCAGCTCCGGTTGTCAATCCGGATCATGCGCCCGATCTCTGCTGCCCAGCCGGTGAGATCGCTCGGCGTCTTGGCTTTGGCGTTGTTGCGCAGGATCATCTTCTGCAGCTCCTGCGCGAGGGCGATTTCGTCTGCCCCTGGTGTCTCGGTTGGTTTTGGTGGCAGTTGATCACAAGTGCTATCATGTGCGATCGTGGTGCCGTCGTGCGGTGCCGGGTGCTTGCTTCTTTTGGCCCGGATCTGCTGGTGGTCGTCCCACTTGGTGATCTGCAGGTATCGCTTGCCGTTGACGCTGTAGATCGTGACCAGACCCCGCCCGTCCGGTCCGGGTCTGGTCAGTGCCGATAGCCAAGCATCAACCTGTCGGTCGTTTGTCTTGTCAATCCGGCGCGGGTATAGCCTGGCCCGGAGCAGTGTTGGGTCTGCCTCCATCCGCCCGTAGTCGTCGCAGTTGACCATAATCCGGTAGAAGGTGATCTCTTGCTCCGGGGTCAGGGCGTCGATCTCGCAGCTGGTGCAGATCGATTCTTTTATAATGCGGTTCGGCATGTGCGTGCCTCCCTTCCTCCTTTCTCTGCCTGATTATTTTTCGTTGAGGTAGTCCCGGAGCCCGGATTCCGGGATCCGCCAGTGGTGCCCGATCTTCTTCGCCGGGATTATCCCCTGGTGCATGTAGCGGCTTAGGGTTTTTTTATGCAGGTTGAGCATCCGTGCTACCTGGCTCGCCTTTAGCCAGCGTTCCTGGCTGGGTGTGGTGTTTTCCATCCCGTGGTTCCCCTTTCCTTGTTTAATTGCGTTTTCAATTATTTTCGCCCCTTCTACACCCTTTTCCTTCTTTTTTGCTATGCTCAAGATCACGTATCCCGGCGCCAGGCCTGCGTGCCCGGCCAGAATATACGTTATTTTGAGATCCAGAAGTCTCTGGGTGGGTTGTTTTTCTGCTGGGCACCACTCACAAAGGGTGATCTCGTCGCCCACCCGGTAGTCCCTGTCGTCCTTGCGCAGCTCGAATTTTTTTGATCCATCCGCGATCGCTCCGAAAAACTCGGGCCAGCACTTGATCCTGTGTTTTTTCATTTTCTTCTTTTGCCTCTTTCGTGGTGCCAAACTCCCGGGTTTATCCCCTCTCGCCTGCGATATAGACCGGCTTGCCGGTCAGGGCTTGGATCTCGTTCTTAAACCTGGCCGCGTCGCTGTGCTCAGCACTAAGATGGATCAGCCAGATCTCTCTCACTGCTTTCAGGTCGTTTGCCCGCAGGAATTTTTTTACCTGGTCCAGTCCGAGGTGATGCCTGATCACTCGGATCTTGATCTGCGGGTGGCGCCCTCTGGTCTCGCTTAGCAGATCTGCGCTGTAGTTGCACTCGAGCATGATCGCCGTTAATCCCTTAAACGCGACCGGCAGGTAGGCGGTGTCGGTCGCGTACACCAGCTTCTCCGCTCCGTGGGCGATCAAAAACCCGAGCGGTTCGGCAGCGTCATGGATCGCCTCGAAGGGCAAAACGGCCCATGGCCCGATCTGGCATTGCTGCCTTGCTGCGATCGTATGCGCCCGGTGGGTGTTTAGTTTCAACATCCCGTGCGTGCCTGCCGACGCATAGAGATCTACACCAGCGGCAGCCAGGTCTGCCGCTCCCCTGCCGTGGTCCCCGTGCTCGTGGCTGATCAGGCATCCAGATAGATCAGCGATCGTTATTTGTTCTTGCCAGATCCTGCGCCGGAGCTCTTTGAAGGGCAGGCCCGCTTCGAGGAGCAGCGGACCCCCACTGCTCGCTCGTAAAAGGTAGGCGTTCCCCCGGCTGCTGGATGCCAGCGGCTTGATTGTGATCAAAACTCGGGTGCTTGTTGCTTCTCTTTGCCGATATTTCCAGCGGCCTGCCCGCCGCTTTTCTGCGTTTTAAGCGGCGCGATCAAGGCCGGCTGCCCAGCCGTGGCTGGCTGGCCGGGTGTCGGATCGTCGAAACTATCGCGATCGTCGATAATGTCGATC
>DATIKF010000311.1:0-25210 GCA_035477855.1 Dissulfurispiraceae bacterium | reverse complement strand
ACTCTTGATGCAAAATGCACTGCCAAAAACGACTCTCTCAGAGGCTCAAGAATCGAAAAACTCGGGTCAATCCATGTCAGAACATCCCCCGAAATTGACCCTGCTGAGCCGCAGAGGGACTTTTTCAGCAGCCTGCTAATGACAATTCCGGGCTTAATGACAATGCGTCTAACGGGAAGCCGGATAACGGCATTTCCACCTTTCTGATCTGGGAAAGTGTAAAGTCTTTTGTCGGATTTGTTTACAAATAATGCGGCACTAATGCGATCTGCGCTAAAATTATCCAAATAAATCAATGTAAGTTTGTTTGGCACTGTAATTGCAATTTCATTTGATAAGTTTCGTTTTTGTTATGAAAACGGTGGGTATGTATAATTAAAATAAGGAGGTTTTATATGAAAAGGTTGTTGAGTTTGGCATGTGTCGTGATGTTGCTCTTTGCTGTGCCGGCGTGGGCAGGCTTCGTGAACGGCGGTTTCGAAGACGGTACTTTTAACGGATGGACAAAGGATGGCGGATATTGGTGGGGGGGGTCAGACTATGATTATTATGGAGATCAAGGCTCGTCTGCAATCATGACAGCAGGAACAGATACTTTGAGCGACAACAACCTGCAAAAAGTTCTTCCGGGATATGGAACCTATTCAGCGCGCATAAATGACGAGGATTATGGGGCTGTTTTCTCGACGCTTTCGCAGAAAGTAACGTGGAACGAAGATGCAATTTATTTTGCTTTCGCGGCTGTTCTTGAAGAACCAAGTAATGTACATCCAGCAGAAGCTGCACCTCATTTTTCGATCACCCTGACGAATGTTACAACGAATACGATTTTATATTCGAAGGCGTATCAGGTATATGGTCTGGACAGCTCTTGGAAAAAAGGTATTATTGGTGGCCCCAATGATGAGTTTGCCCAATGGTGGTATAGGAACTGGGAAATTGTCTCTCTCGACACATCCGCATATAAGGGCAATGAGCTCCTGCTGACCCTTTTAGCGTCGGACTGCGGCTGGGGCGGGCACGGTGGTTATGCATACCTGGATGGCTTTGGTTCTGTTCGTCCGCCTGACGTCGGTGCCATTCCTGAGCCGTCAACCTATATGCTGATGGCGGCGGGTATTGCAGGGCTTGCGCTTTTCCGGAAGCGTTTCCAGAAATAACCTTTCAGCAAGATGCATAGCGCGAGCGGAGCGGGAGCTGTCTCCCGCTCCGCTCTTTTTTTGTGTCAAAATAACCTATGAATTTTGGTCTGAAGCGCTTTGCCGCAGGTGCCCAAGCATTTCATGGCGCACTCTCTGCAACTCCTGAAACGCTGCATTGAAGTCACGCACCTGTTTTGCAGGAAGTGTCTGCATGTGCGCTATCAGCGCCTCGCAGAAGTGCCAGGTGCAGCGGAAGGGGCGTTCGTGGCGCGGCAGCCGGCAGCCGGTCGCGTCAAGAAACTGGCAGGGGTCGGTCTCGTTCCGGCAGCGCTCATAGCGGGGTATCGGCAGTTTCAGACAGAAGGCATATACGAGATCGTGAAGGTCAAAAGAGCCGTGCCGGTCGATGCAGCAGACGCCCGTACAGTGCGGGCAGACAACGGCAGTCTGCTCCTGGATAAACGGATCGACTGCATTGATCAACTCTCGCACACGCTCCGCCGCCAGCCGGGCGGCGGCACGTTCAGGAGCATCGGTGCGGAAGACGTCAGATAATGCCTGAATGGCCGCGTTCCACTGTTCGGCGTCCCGCCATGAAACATCCCACGCAATGCCGCCGAAGTGCTTCATTTCACTATGGTATAGTAAACCGATATGCCCGCGCTACAGATTGCCCGCTCTGCCGATGAGGGAAAGGAGACTGCCGCATGAAGTGCCGCTCCTGTCAGGCGTCGCTTCGGCTGGTAATCGGCTGAGCCCGCGTGCTTTTAGCCTGCGCGTTGTGCGGGCAGGTCTTCCCGATTCATGAATATCTTGACGAGATTGACGAAGAGGCGTGGCGTCGCATCGGCGAGCGGCCCTGCAACCGGGCCTGAACGCGACAGCAGGATGCGGGGGGGGGCGGGATAAAGAAAAAGTAAGCCGCGAGGCTGTGTTTCTGATGCTGGTTTCTCAACGTGTGGTGCATTTCAGGAATGCCGCGTCAGAATGAAAATCGCACTTTGCGGCATCGGAGCTTGTTCGGAGGGTCTGCCATCGCATCGATCATCATTGACGGTTATAACCTGATCGGCACCGGTCATCGAAATCTCGAAAAGGCGCGCGAGGGTCTCTGCGAAAGGCTGTTCGCCTATCATCGGGCGAAAGGGCATAATGTTACGCTCGTGTTCGACGGCCACAAGGGGGGTCTGCTCCGCGGAAGCAGGGACATGCGCGGCGGCATCACGGTCATTTATACGGGCAGGGGAGAATCTGCCGACGATGCAATCAGGCGCATCATTGCGCAGGAGCGGCGTGAATGGATTGTGATAAGCTCCGACCGGGCGATTGAGCAATACGCATGGTCGCACGACGCCGTGCCGGTTTCATCCTCCCGGTTTGAGGCAATTCTTGAGCGCTCATCGGCAGTGCCATTTGATCAGGAATCGTGCGGATCTGACGAAGAATCGGCAATGCCGGGGCAGGATGATGAATATGAAGGCTATGATAGTGCCCGTTCCGGGAATCCGCGCCGGCTCTCAAAAAAAGACCGGGCTGTGCAGCGGGCGCTCAGGAAACTGTGAGATGCTTTTAAGGAATGGAAGCGCTGCGACAGCAGCCTTGAAAGTACACGAATGACGACAGACGATAATCCATGAATCCGATCGCCTCAAAGAATATCTTCAGGCCTGCCGACAGCATTAACATCGGCTTTGCCTCGTTTCTGCTCTGCCTGACGCTCTTCTTTCGCGAACAGATTCCGGCGGCGAACACGCTTCTGCTCATCTACGCGTCGCTCATCGTGTTTCAGTTCATTCTCGTCCGGATAAGTCAATGGAGCAGAGCGCTGCAGATTATCCGCGACATCGTCTTTCCGGTCGTATCGATTCTGGTGATATTCGATAGCCTCGGGCTTGTTGTCCACCATGTCAATCCGCAGGACATCGACCATCTCCTCATCCGGCTTGATTATCGGATATTTGGTGTCCACCCGACGGTGTCGCTTGAAACTGTCATGCATCCGCTGCTGACGGATATCCTCCAGATTGCCTACACCATGTATTATTTTCTCCCGATCTCTATCGGGGTGTCGCTCTGGCGGCAGGGGAAGCATGCGGAGTTCCAGTTTTTTGTCTTCATGATTCTGCTCTGTTTCTATCTGTCGTATATCGGCTACCTGCTGTTTCCGGCACTGGGGCCGCGTTATGCAATGGAGCATCTGCAGACGGCAGACCTTCCCGGCAGCGTTGTCACCCATTCTATTCAGTCGGCACTGAACTGGCTGGAGGGGGTAAAGCGTGATGCATTTCCGAGCGGCCACACGGGGATTGCACTGACGGCGCTGCTGCTGGCGTGGCGCTTCGACCGGCGGCTCTTCCGGATTTTTGCGGTGCCCGTGTTGCTGCTGGTTGCTGCGACGGTCTACTGCCGGTATCACTATGTAGTGGATGTATTCGGCGGAATAGCGCTGGTGGTTGTCACATGGGTTCTCGGTGGCGTATATTATACATTCTGGGCGCGGCGCAATGGATATCCCCTGCCGGGAAGTGAGTGACGGCATCATTATCGAGGTGAAGGTCACGACGTGCTCGTCAAAAAAGGGCGTTGTCGGGGCGTCCGGCGACTGTCTCGCGGTCAAGCTGACGGCGCCTCCAGTTGACGGCGAGGCCAACGCGCAGTTGATAGAAGTACTGGCGGATCATTTCGCGGTTTGCAGGAGTGATGTCGAGATAATCAAGGGCGTATCGTCGCGCCGCAAGACGGTAAAATTGAGAGGGGTGACAGCATGATTCAGAGCATGACCGGCTACGGGGCTACCGAACAGGAGGGATATAAGGTCGAGATACGTTCGGTCAACCAGAAAGGGCTCGATATCGGAGTGCGCATGCCGTCGCTTCTCATGCAGTATGAGGTTGAAATCCGCAGCCGCATTCGCGAGGCGTTTCAGCGGGGCAAGGTTGATGTCATGATTTCCCTGACGGAGCAGCGGCAGCCGGCAGTGACGGTAAACCGCGAACTGGCGAAGAGCATGCATGATGCGTTCGGAAGACTCCAGCAGGAACTTTCGCTGCCGGGGCAGATCGGCATTGAATTCTTTTCGGGGTATCGGGATTTGATATTGCAGTCCGAACCCTCGCATGACTCCGAAGCGCTCTTTGGGGCGCTTGCGGCGGCTATTCATCGTCTCCGGACGATGCGTGAGACCGAAGGGGCTGCTATGGCTGCTGAACTATGCCGGATACTGGACGGATTTGAAGCCGATTACATGTCGCTCTGTTCGATTGCTGACGGAGTTGTTGCACGGCTGCGCGAGAAGATGACTGTAAAGGTTGCTGAACTGTTGGGAAGCACTGAGCTGGATGAAGCCAGACTGGCTCAGGAAGTGGCGCTCATTGCCCAGCGGAGCGATATCGCGGAGGAAATTGCCCGGCTCAGAAGCCATATCGATCAGCTGCGCAATGCGTTGAGCGCGGGAGACAGCGCTATCGGACGCCGGCTCGACTTTCTGCTGCAGGAGATGCATCGTGAAGTGAATACTATCGGGTCGAAGGCGGATGAGATCGGGGTCATCTCGCTCACGATTGAGATGAAAAATGCAGTCGGCAGGTTGCGTGAGCAGTCGCTGAACATACAATAATGGCAGGGTTCGATTAAGGAAACACAGCAGATTGCAGCACAGTATGGATTCAGGCTGAAACACGGGGGCAGTGATGCGGAAACGGACAGGGAATCTCATCGTAATTTCGGCGCCGTCGGGCGCGGGCAAGACAACGCTCTGCCAGAAACTGCTGCAGGCCATGCCTGATGTGAAGATGTCAGTTTCCTTTACCACACGCGGTGCCCGGCAGGAAGAGGCGGATGGTGTGCATTATTCATTCATATCGGCGGAACAGTTCCGGGAGATGATCGGAGCGGGAACGTTTGTTGAGTGGGCTGAGGTGCACGGCAACTATTACGGGACGTCGAAGCTCAGGATTCTGGAGATACTCAACTCCGGAGCGGATGTCATCCTTGATATCGACGTGCAGGGAGCGCGACAGATACGGCAGCACTTTCCGGACAGTGTGCATATTTTTATCCTGCCGCCGTCCATGGAGGTACTGAAACAGCGGCTGGAAGGCCGCATGAGCGACGCGCCGGAAGTCATAGTCCGGCGGCTGCTGAAGGCCCGGGACGAGATTCGGGGGTACAGCGATTATAATTATGTTATAATAAACGACATTTTGGACGAGGCTCTTGAGGCGCTGCTGTCTGTAGTGCGTGCCGAACGGGTCCGGGTCGAGCGGTTTGACCATGACTGGGCGGCCGCCAGTTTTTTGAAGGAGGAGCAGTAAATGGATATTATTTCGTTGCCGGTGGAATACGACAAAAAAAAGATAGAGAGCAAGTACCGTCTTGCGGTTATCGGCGCACAGCGGGCCCGGGAGCTGTCAGTCGGCGCGGATCCAAAGGTTCCGAAGAAGGCAAAGAAGGTGACAACGACGGCTCTCATTGAGACCGTAAAGGGTGATATCAAATTCATGATTGGCGATGAAGCTGCCGTTGCGCTTGAGAAAGCGGGCCGCATCGACTTCAAGAAGCTGATCGAGGAGAAGCGCAAGAGCAGTATTGCAGATCTCTCTGAGCTTGAAAAAGACCTGAAAGTGTATCTCCATGAGCGCGAAGGTGCATCCGAACGTGCGCTTGAAGAGCTCTTCAACGACACCGATGCTGACGAGGGCGATGAGTCTGTATAGACTCGTTGTTCCTGATTGCAGTGAAACACATTCCGACACCTCTCTCCCGATAACCACATGCTGAAGGGCAAGACCATTCTTGTTGGCATTACCGGCAGTGTCGCTGCGTACAAGGCGGTCGACCTGATCCGCCGTCTGCGCGATGCGGGTGCAACGGTAAAGGCAATCATGACTGAAAAATCCAAAAACTTCATCACACCGCTCTCAGTCTCTCTTGCATGCGGAACTCCGGTGGCTGCCGACATGTTTGAGGAGCCGTTCTCTCATATCGACGGCCCCGCACAGGCTGATGTTTTCGTGGTGGCGCCTGCCACGGCAAACAGCATCGGAAAGTTTGCCAACGGCATTGCGGACGATCTGCTCAGCACATCATTTCTGGTATTCCGGGGCGGGTTTGTTCTTGCACCTGCCATGAACTGGCGCATGTACGAAAATCCGGTTGTCAAAAAGAACCTTGCATCGCTTCTTGCGCAGGGGACATTTCTGGTGGAACCTCAGCGCGGAACGCTTGCGTGCGGCGAGGAAGGCGTCGGCAAGATGGCGGATGTGGACGCCATTATCGAAGCAGTCATTACCGTGGTAACGCCCAAAGACCTTTCCGGCGAGCATGTTCTGATTACTGCCGGGCCGACGCGTGAACCGATAGACCCGGTCAGATTCCTCTCAAACAGGTCTTCCGGCAAGATGGGTTATGCGTTGGCAAGGGTCGCCCGGCGTCGCGGCGCTCTCGTAACTCTCGTCACCGGGCCCACAGCAATTCCGGTTCCGGAGGGGGTTGACGTTGTCCGGGTCGAAACCACCTCAGAAATGTATTCAGCGGTGATGGAGCGGATTGACACCGTAAGCATTGCTGTCATGACTGCCGCCGTGTCTGATTTTTGTGTTGCTGAGCAACGGAGCGAAAAGGCGGACAAGGCGGATATCGCGACGCTGAGGCTGGATAAAACGCCCGATATTCTTGCGGCGGTTGGTGCGCTTCCCCGGCGTCCGTTTATGGTGGGGTTTGCGGCGGAAACCGGCGCACGGATTGACCGTGCCGAACGGAAGCTCATCTCCAAAGGTGCTGACATGATAGTTTTCAACGACGTCCTCCGGGAGGGGGCAGGATTTGAGACCGACACCAATGTTGTCACTATCATCACCCGCAACGCGGATGCTACCTGCCAGAAAGAGTACCTGCCGCTGAGCCACAAAGAGGCGGTTGCCTCTGCTATCATCGATTCCATAATTGCACGCAGGGCATGACCCCTCTCCAGTCTATGTCACCGGGCCGCATCGGGCGCGTCCGGAAAATCCTCAAGGCAAGAGGGCTCGATGCCCTGCTGGTTACGAATATGAAAAATGTCCGCTATCTGAGCGGATTTACCGGGTCATCCGGATTCCTTCTTGTTGCCCCGAAGCAGACCATATTTGCGACCGATTTCCGTTACCATGAACAGGCGGCACAGGAAGTCGGCGCTGCAGAGATAATCATGGAGCGGGGGAAGCGGATAGTCCTGATCCGCACGCTGATCAAAAAACTGGACATACGGAAACTTGGCTTTGAATTTTCGGTGAGCTACGCGGTCTTTGACCGGCTTCAATCCTGCGGGGCAGTGCCGGTGCCGCTGAAAGATGCCGTCGAAAAGCTGCGGGCTGTCAAGGATGCCGATGAGACAGCGACAATTCAGCGTGCCGTTGTCCGGGCAGAGGATGCGTACCGGGCTGTGCGACCATGGATCCGGGCGGGTGTCCGTGAGGTCGAGATTGCACGTCGTCTCGACGAAGCGCTCAGAAAGCAGGGGTGCAGGCACGCTGCGTTTGAAATCATTGTCGCCTCGGGGCTGAATTCGTCGATGCCGCATGCCAGGCCTACGGAGCGGAAAATAGCGGCGGGAGACCTTGTCATTGTTGACTGGGGCGGTGAGGCGGACGGGTATTATTCCGACATGACCAGGACGGTGCTGGTTCCTGGTGAAGCTGATCCGAAGAAGCGTGAAATATACAGCATTGTCAACCATGCCCGCGAGAAAGCGATCAGAGCGGTAAAGGTCGGGGAAAAGACTCAGGAGATCGATGCGGTTGCCCGAGCCCATATCAGGAAAGCGGGGTATGGCGATCACTTCGGTCATAGTCTCGGACATGGAATAGGGCTTGATGTTCACGAATATCCTTATGTATCATGGACAAGGGGCGAACGGGTGCGTGATGGCATGCTCTTTACCATTGAACCCGGCATCTACGTCCCCGGCCTCGGGGGCGTCCGCATTGAAGATGTTATTCTGGTGAGAGACGGGTCTGTCTCGATTCTAACGAATCTCGGCAGGGAAGCAGAAGGAGGGGTTGAGTGATTTCAACAGCTGATTTCAGAAAAGGCGCAAAGATCGAATACAAGGGGGAGCCCTTCGAAATCGTCGATTTCCAGCACTCCAAGGTCGGCCGCGGGGGGGCGGTTGTCCGCACCAGAATGAAGAGCATGCGGACAGGAGCGGTACTGGAAGATACATTCCGCTCCGGTGACAAGTTTGACCAGCCGGCGCTCGAGCAGCGCCAGATGCAGTATCTCTATGAGCAGGACAGCCTCAGCTACTTCATGGACATGGAGTCATTTGAGCAGATTCCGCTGACCGCTGAGCAGATTGGAACTGCAAAAAAATACATCAAGGACAACATGGTGGTGTCGATGCTTACCTACCGAGGCGAACCGATGACCATAGAAGCCCCGATGTTTGTCGAACTTGCGGTTGCCGAAACCGAACCATCATTCCGCGGCGATACTGCTTCGGGTTCGACCAAGCCGGCGAAGATGGAAACCGGGCTCGCCGTCAGAGTGCCGTTTCATATCCAGATTGGCGACGTTCTGAAGATCGACACACGGACGGACGATTATATCGAAAAAGTGAAGTAGCGCTCTTCTCGGGAAACGCCTGTGACACGGCGTCCGGTATGATATTTACAGGGAGGAACAAATGGAACTTGACGAGATAAAAGAGCTCATGGGGCTTCTGAAGGAGACGGACATCACAGAAGTTCAGATAGAAAAAGAGGGAATCAAACTCAAGATTAAACGCGAAAAGCATTACGGCCATGCGGAGATGCCGCATGTTGTTGTCACGGCGCCGAAGGAGGAAGCCGCGCAGCCGGCAGCCGAGGATAAAGCGCCGACACGTCATTATACCACCGTCACCGCTCCCATCGTCGGCACGTTCTATCTCTCGGCCGCACCGGACGCATCTCCGTTTGTCGAAGTGGGCAGCCGCGTGAAGAAGGGACAGATTCTCTGCATCATCGAGGCGATGAAGCTCATGAACGAGATTGAGAGTGATGTAGACGGTGTCGTTGCAAAGATTCTTGTTGAGAACAGCAATTCTGTTCAATACGGTCAGCCGATCTTCCTGGTGGAGCCGGCATAGCACTATGGGACTCTTCAAAAAAATACTGATTGCGAACCGCGGCGAGATTGCAGTTCGTATTATCCGTGCATGTCATGAGCTCGGCATCAAGGCTGCCGTTGTCTATTCTGATGTCGAAAAAGATGCGCTGCATGTGAAACTTGCTGATGAGGCTATCTGCATAGGACCCTCTGCGGCTGCGCTGAGTTATCTGAATATTCCGGCGATTATCAGCGCTGCGGATATTGCCGATGCAGAGGCGATTCATCCCGGCTACGGTTTTCTGTCCGAAAACACACACTTTGCAGAGGCATGCGCGACATCAGGCATTACCTTCATCGGGCCTTCTGCTGAGACGATCAGGGTCGGCGGAGATAAGGCGAAAGCCCGCCAGTTGATGAAGCGGAAGGGTATTCCGGTCGTTCCCGGAAGCGACGGTCCGGTGAGCATTGAGGAAGCGGCGGTAAGGGTCGCAAAAAAAATCGGCTTCCCTGCTATTATCAAGGCATCTGCAGGCGGCGGCGGCAGAGGCATGCGGATTGTCCGCGAAGAACAGGAGCTTTCTCAGGCCTTCATGATGGCGCAGCGCGAGGCGCTTGCCGCATTCGGAAACGGAGAGCTCTATGTTGAAAAATACCTCCCTTCAATCCGGCATGTGGAAGTGCAGATTCTTGCGGACGCAAAGGGCGATGTCATTCATCTCGGCGAGCGTGACTGCACGGTGCAACGCCGGCACCAGAAGCTTATAGAGGAGTCGCCGTCGCCGATTGCGACCGAGAAGTTCCGCAAGCGGATTGGTGAATACGCAATCAAGGCTGCCAAGGCGCTGAAATACCGGAATGCCGGCACCATCGAGTTTATTGTTGACGACGAACAGAACATCTATTTTATGGAAGTCAACACCCGCATTCAGGTAGAGCATCCTGTCACCGAAGAGGTTTACGGGGTTGATTTGATCAAGGAGCAGATCCGTATTGCTGCGGGCCTGCCGCTTTCACTCCGGCAGAATCAGGTGAAACCGAACGGCCACGCCATAGAAGTGCGTATTAATGCTGAGGACCCTGAACGCTTTGTCCCGTGTCCGGGCAGGATTGTCATCTTCAATCAGCCGGGAGGACCGGGCGTCCGCGTTGATACCTGCGCCTACGCCGGCTGGACGGTTCCGCCTTTTTACGACTCCATGATTGCGAAGCTGATTGTCCATGCGAAGACGCGCGATGAAGCTATTGCACGCATGAAACGTGCTCTGGATGAATTCGCGATTGAAGGCATCAAGACGACGATTCCCTTTTTCGTGAAGATATTCAATCACCCTGATTTTCAGAAGGGCACCTTCAATACGGCTTTTGTTGAGCGGGTGCTGAACCCTGAAAAGAGCGCGGACGTGCAAAACGGAAAGCAGGGCGGGAAGTAAAGCAGCGCTGATGCAGGTGAACCGTCAGGTCTTTCCACTCTGTTTTTTGACTGATTTTGCCGGCGGAGAGGAGCAGCTTCTGCAGTTCCTCTCCGCCGGTATTTCATGGGTTCAGTATCGCGACAAGATGAGTTCGCGGCGCACTCTGTATCGCAATGCGCTGCGCATCAGAACACTTACGCGGGAATGCGGGGCATTTTTTATAGTGAACGATTATGCGGATATCGCAGTCGCCGTGGATGCAGACGGTCTGCATCTCGGCCAGGATGACCTGCCGATTGCCGCAGCGCGTCGCATTGCAGGCGACAAGGTAATAGGCATTTCTACGCATAGCCGTGACGAAGCTCTTGCTGCCGCGGCAGGTGGAGCAGACTACATAGGATTCGGGCCGGTGTTCCCGACGAAAACAAAGAATGCGGGCACGCCGAAGGGACCGGAAGCCCTTGCTGAAATCAGAAGGCTGGTGCCGATTCCGATTATTGCAATTGGCGGGATTACCGCCGGGACATGTAGCAGCGTTTTGCAGGCCGGGGCTTCAGGAGTTGCGGTAGCTGCAGCGCTTTCTGACGGGCCGGTTTCCCAGGCGGTCAATCGTTTTCTTGTGTCCCTGCATGATATTCGTCCGCTGACCTTCTGGTAACCCCCATTTTTATTGATTTTCATTGACACCGGCTTTTCTTCAGTGCTATATTTGTGCAATCGTAACGTAGATCATAGCGCAGACTTGGCTATGGTATAAAGCAGCAGTGCTGCGGGCTGTCAGACGGAAACCGAGGAGATGAGGATGAGCAAAGGAAAAGTGCTGGTCATCGATGATAGTCCTATCGTCAGGAAATTGGCAGAGATGGCGCTTGTTGATGATGGTTACCAGGTGGTCACTGCTGAAAACGGCGAAGATGGGCTCCGCCTTGCCGAAGAGATTCATCCCTCCCTCATTCTTGTCGACTTTATCATGCCGCGCATGAGCGGATATCAATTTTGCCAGCTTATACGCGAGAACCAGATGCTGAAGGACATTCCGATTATTCTCATCACCGCGAAGGGCGATGATGTTGGCCGCAAATTCTCTGAGCGTTTTGCTGTGTCGGATTATTTCATCAAACCGTTCAAGTCTGAAGCGCTTGTCGACAAGGTCAATTCGATAGTGCTTGGCAAAAGCGCAGAGGCAAAACATGCCGCCATGCTTGAGACTCCTCAGCCTTCTGTCGAACAGCCTTTTGTTGAAATTCCGTTCTCTTTTGATGTAGAACATCCCGCGGCGCCGCCGATGGAGGAGTCCGCACCTGCCGCGGTGAGTTCGCCGTTTGCGTATGCCTTTGAACCGGAGGCTGAACAGCCTGTGGCGTCTGCTCCTCGTGGGTTTGAGCCTCCGCAGGATTTTGATATCCCGACGACGTTTGACGCGTCTGCATTTACTGTCGAACATCCCGCGGCGCCGCCGATGGAGGAGTCCGCACCTGCCGCGGTGAGTTCGCCGTTTGCGTATGCCTTTGAACCGGAGGCTGAACAGCCGGTGTTTGCACTGCCTTCTGTGGAGCCTGATGCGGTTGTTGAGATGGAGACAGGGCATGCGACGGAAAGCCTTGAGGCAGTGCCGTACGACCAGGTAGCCGCGTATGCTGAAGAACTGTCGGTTGATGAGCAGCTTGTCCCGGCAGATATCTATGCAGTCGCCGGACCCTCTGTCGTCTCCGCAACGGCATGCGCTGAGATCAATGGTGCGCCGGCATGGGTTGAGCGTGAAGAGGCCGCGGCAGAGTCGGGGCAGGCTGTTATGTCTGTTGAGGGGATTTCGTGCTATCTTGAGACGACTCTGCCGTTTATCGTCCAGAAGAGCGTCGATAACATTTTGAAACAAAACGGCGTCGTGCGTGACAGCGCTGTCGTTCTGTCGGGCGACTTTGCGGTCTGCGATATCTGCGAGGTCGTCCGTATCATAGAGACCTGCCGGATAAGCGGCAAGTTGTTTGCTTTCCTGCCCGCGATGAGTGCTGAACTGTTCTTTGATCGAGGGAAAGCCGCCGGTGCTGCCGTGAGCATGTTCAACGGTGCAAGGAAAAGCATTGCACAGAAGACCGGCAGAGACGCGATGTTTATGAAAGCTCTGCTTATCGATACTGTTGCCGATATTATCGAAGCATCATCAGGAGCTTTCTCGGTCGAGCAGGGGCCGCTGCAGGATGCGGTGCTTGAGATTCCTTTGCGGCTTGGCAGCCTGGAACTGCTTCATGCCGCCCTCGCAAAAGTTTCTCCGGAGAGTGTCGCCGATCGTGTTGACGATCTGGCCCGGCTTCTGCGTGCTGTCGACCAATCCGTTCTCGGGCTGATGCCGCTTGGCGAGGCGGAGCGCGCTGTTCTCAGTGCGGTTGACGGACAGAAGACGGCTGCTGTGGTTGTGGAATCTGCCGGCGGAAATGCTGCTACGCGGCGTGCGGTGTATTCGCTGATGAAGCTGGGTGTGCTCAAGGATATCGGATAGAAAGGAAGCCTCATGGCAAAGATTCTTATAGCGGAAGACAGCACGACTGATGTCCATTTTCTTCAATCGGTGCTGAGCGCAAAGGGCCATCATCTGACAGTTGCGCATGATGGGGAAGAGGCAGAGCGATACATAAAGAGCGAGCCGTTTGATTTGTACATTCTTGATGTAGTGATGCCGAAGAAAAACGGATTTCAACTCTGCCGCGAAATCAAACGCGACGAGCGGTTGAAGAACATGCCGATTATTCTTCTGACCTCCAAGAATCAGGAGAGCGATCGTCTTTGGGGAGGGAAGCAGGGCGCGGACATCTATCTGACAAAGCCCTGTGAAGCAACGGATTTACTTTTTGCTGTGAACAAATGCCTGAGCCGATGAAAGACAACTCCGAATCAAAATCATCAGGCGAAAAAACGTACTGCGTATTCAATGTGAGTGAGCGGGAATTCCTTATTCAGTCTGATGCCGTGCGCGAAGTGGTCGAAATTACCCGCATATTTCCAATCCCCGGGGCGCCCGACTATATATACGGCGCGCTGCCGCTCCGGGGAAGGATCATTCCTGCTGTTGACCTGGCAAAGATTTATCCGATTGAAAAGCCGTCATATCAGAATGCAAAGCTTCTGGTCGTTGATGTGGAAAACGAGAACATCGGTTTTCTTTCGGAGTCGTCGCCTTTTTTTGTGACGTTTGATTCTGGAATTGCCGTCGACGATCTTATCGATTTAAAATCCTTTTTTGAGACCTACCGGATTAAAGGGGCAGGTTAAACGCTGTCATGCGTGAACAGGAGCTGCTCGAGTACTTTCTCCTTGAGGCAGAGGAACATCTTGCGTCGCTGCATAAGGGGATCGCAGAACTTGACCCCGGAGCGGATTGTGAAGCTGCGATTGAGGATGTTTTCCGCGCAGCCCACACCCTCAAGGGGTCTGCCGCTATCGTCAAACTGAATGTTACCAGTGCAATTGCTCATCGCATGGAGGATATTCTTGAGGCGATTAAGGAGCGTGAAATAGCGCTTTCTTCGTCAGCTATCGAACTGGTCACTTCCATGTTTGAAGCCATTGGCAGTATTGTCGGCGGGCTCGGCAAAGGCAAAGCCGAACCTGAAGATATTGTTGACGGTTTTGTGAAGCAGGCAGATGAGTTTCTCACCCGCGAGCGGGTTTCTGCGCCTGAGGAGCCTGCTGCCGACGTTGCCGTCCCTGAGACTGCCTCTGCGCTTCGCAGGTTGGTTTCGCCTGTCCAGGCAACAGCCTCTGAGCGCTTCGATCGTAGAAAAGCCCCTGATGATGGAGAACTCTACTACGGCAACTTCATCCGTATTGATATTCAGAAGATCGAGACGATGCTTAACCTCATCGGTGAAGTTACTATCAAGAAAAACTATCTGGTGCAGCGTTCACGTGAGGCGCAGGATATTATTGAGGAAATCACCTTTGCCGGCAACAGGCTGCTGAAGGAAGTCGGCGATTTTTCCGAGCGATATGCCTATTCCTATTCACCGCAGGGCGCTGAAAAGCATGCGGACATATTTTTTACCGGGTTCGGCGAGCTTGAGTTTGACAGGTATGATGAGAGCAACATCTTTTCGCGGAAGCTGCAGGAAATTACAAACGATATTCACGAAGGGCTGAAACAACTCTCCAGTCTTTATGAGAACTATATCCAGGATGTCCGGGCCATGGACCAGGATATCCGCCTGCTGCGGTCCGATATCTCCGAAACCCGCATGATTCCGGTCGGTCGTCTGTTCCAGCGCTTTAACAAGGCGGTCAAGGACATGGCCAAGGCGCATGGCAAGCGGGTTGAACTCAAGATTCAGGGCGGCGATACCAAGATTGACCGCGTAGTCTTTGAGCGGCTGTTTGACCCGCTGATGCATATCGTGCGCAATGCGATTGCGCATGGTATTGAGGATGCAGAGGCAAGACGCGAACTGGGCAAGCCGGAGCAGGGCGAAATTGCCTTTTCTGCGACTCAGGAAGGAAATGTAATTGTCATTCAGGTCCGCGACGACGGCCGGGGAATTGACGTTGACCGACTCCGGCAAAAGGCGATCAAGCGCGGCATGATCCGTGAGAACGATGATGTTACGAAGGAAGAACTGTTCGGCCTTATCTTTCATGCAGGATTTTCTACCCGCGATGACGTAGATATGACGTCAGGCCGCGGTATCGGCATGAATGCGGTTCGCAGCCAGGTCTCCGCTCTGAGCGGTGTTGTTGAGGTTGATTCCGAGAAAGATCGGTTTACAGTTTTTAAGCTTTATGTTCCGACAACGCTGGCCATTTCGAATGTTGTTGTTTTCAGGAGCCACAATGCCGAATTTGCCATCCCTGTCACGCTGATGGCAGAAGTGACGCAGCTCGACATCATGGACGGACTTGAATCCGGGCATGGCTCAATAAACTATCGTGGCCGGCGTATTCTGGTAAAGAGCATAGCGGACTTTTTTGGAAGCAGCCGCATTGAGGACCTCCTGAACAAGTTCGTTATTATCTGCAACATCTCCGACAAAAAGGTCGGCATTATCGTCGATACGATAATTGGCCAGGAAGAGACAATTATCAAACCGCTGAATCATTTCCTTGACGGACTTTCAATTTATTCCGGCATGACGATATCTGCAGACGGCAAGGTTCGCTTCGTAATCAACCCGGTGACGCTCTTTGAAGCCGACCTCCGTCCTCAGTTCGACATTGCTGAAAAGCTTGGTGAAGACTTATCACCGACGATTCTGATTGTCGATGACTCACTCAGTGTCCGCAAGTATGTTGCGAATTTTGTCGAAAGTCACGGGTATAGAGCGCTTGCAGCTTCCAACGGCCATGATGCACTGAACATTCTGCATGGGGATAAAGCAGATCTGGTTATTACAGACCTTGAAATGCCGGTCATGCACGGGTACGAACTTATCCGGCGCGTCCGCAGCATCGAGTATCTGCGTGACACCCCTATTATCGTTCTGACCTCGCGCGGAACGAAGAAGCATCGCCAGATGGCGCTGGATACCGGCGCAGACGATTTTCTGGTCAAGCCATTTGACGAGAACGCGTTGTCCGATGTCATTGCACGTTACGTTATACGACAAGCCTGATTTCAGGGCAGCGGCTGCAGAGCCGACGACGAAATAATGACCGGCAATGCAATGCAAAAACGACAAGAGAGGATGCGGCAGCCCCCGCATCCTCTCTTGTCGTTCAACCAAAATGCGAATCAGAACTTGAACTTTGTTGTCGATTTTGCGAGTGACTGTGCGGTGACCGAGAGGGTGTCGGCGATGCCGGTCAGTTCCTGAACAACGCTCCGGACTTCGCGGGAAACGCGCTGAACCTCATCCATTGAGACCGCCACTTTACCGGTCAGCTCGCGCTGTTCGTCGGTAGAAGAGTTAATCTCGGAGGTGAGGCTTTCAATCTTTCGAATAATGCCGTTGATTTCATTGAAGATCAAGCCTGTATCGGCTGCCATCTTTGTTTCCATTTCAACAAGGTTGGTCTCCTCTTCAAGATGCTTGGTGACGCCTGCTGCTTCACCCTGAATGGCACTGATGATTTCAGCGATCTGCTTGGTTGATTTTGATGAACGCTCTGAAAGGTTGCGAATTTCTTCTGCAATAACGACGAAACCTTTGCCCTGATCGCCCGCCCGCGCCGCTTCAATGGAAGCGTTGAGAGCAAGGAGATTCGTTCTGTTTGCAATTTCAGAGATGAGCTGGGAGATGGTGCCGATTTCCATGAGTTTTTCGGCCAAAGCCTTCATTCGCTTGTTGATTGCCTGCACGGTGCTTCTGATGACCTGCATGCCGTTCATAGAGTCGTTAACTATCTTGCCGCCTTTTTCTGCAGCTCCGGTAGCATTTTCGGAAATTTGACGTGCGAGGGTCGTCTTTTCGGCAATCATGAGTGCCGACCTGGCGGAGTCCTGAACAAATACCGATGCGCTTCGGATTTCATTTTCCTGCTGGCCTGCACCTGATGCAAGCTTGTCGGTAATTTTTACGAGCGCCACGCTCTTCTCATTTGCGTCTTTTGCAGACTTTTGGACCTCTTCGATGAGCGCTGCAAGACCCTCTGCCATAAGGTTGAATGCGTCAGCAAGGGAGCCGAAGACGTCAGGGGTAACTTCAGCTTTCTTGGTGAGATCACCTTCGGATGCAGCTGAGAGAATTTCGAGGAAGGTCATCATGTTTTCCTGCATTTTAAGCCGCTCATCCTCAGTCTGAATCAGTGCGGCCAGCTTGTCCATTGTTTCATTGAACGCCTGGGCAATATCATAAAATTCGTCGCGGCTTGCGATGGTGATGCGAGCCGAATAGTTCCCCCTCTTGATTTCTTCGATGCCTGCTTCAATTACCGCCAAGGGGGCGGATATGCGTTTTTTAAACCAGGCATACAGGGAAAGCCCCAAAACAGTCCATGAGAGAAGGGTAACAACGAGAGCGGGAAGAAGATTCAGCAGCGTGGTCGACAGATCCATTTTCCTGAACTCTTCCAGTTCGCCGAACATATCGTAAATGGCAACAAAAGTTCCCGCAATGAACGTCGCAGAGACCAAGGTTCCGAAAATCAGGTAGATAATAAAAAAGCGTCTGTGGATAGCTTGCTGTGTTTTTTTTTGTTTTATTATTGCTTCAAGCGTTTCGCTTGTTGCCATGAATGCCCCCCAATGACGCGTTGTTTGTAAATAAAGCAGATAATTTGAACATACTACAACAATGCGGAATCTTTGTCAACGAAATGGCATCTGCGGAAAGCTGCGAAAAAAAGGCGTCGAAGACGGTCAGTCTTCAAATGTGACGCGCACGAGTTCGTCGACGGACGTATGTCCTTCCAGCACCTTGCGAATGCCGCTCTGACGGAGGGTCAGCATGCCTATTCTTATGGCCTCGCGCTTTACCTCATGTGCTGATGCTCCCTGAAGGATGAGATCTTTGAGCTCTTCTTTAATGGGCATAACCTCGTAAATCGCCAGTCGCCCGCGGAAGCCGGTATTGGCGCAGGAGGGACAGCCTTCTCCGACATAGCATTTGGCTTGCTCAAGCATGTCTTCCGAGAATCCGAGCTTGAGAAGCGTCTCGGGTGAGATCTTCTGTTCGCGCCTGCAGTCCGGACAGATGCGCCGCGCCAGTCGCTGGGCGATAACCAAGACCAGCGAAGACGAGATAAGAAACGGTTCAATGCCCATGTTTACAAGGCGTGTGACCGCACCTGGAGCATCGTTGGTGTGGAGTGTGCTCAACACGAGGTGTCCGGTGAGTGCAGCCTTCACGGCGATTTCGGCAGTTTCAAAGTCCCGGATTTCGCCGACCATGATAATGTCCGGATCCTGCCGAAGAAATGAGCGGAGCGATGCGGCAAAGGAAAGACCAATCTCTTCACGGACCTGCACCTGGTTGATGCCGAAAAAGTTATATTCGACCGGGTCTTCTGCCGTCATTATGTTAATTCCCGGCCGGTTCAGGCGGTTCAGCGCCGAATAGAGCGTTGTCGTTTTACCGCTCCCTGTCGGGCCGGTAACGAGAATCATCCCGTACGGCTTTTCGAGAGCCTCAAGAAAACTCTGAAGCCCATCAGGTTCCATGCCAATCGCATTCAGATCAAGCTTCAGGTTTGCCTTGTCGAGAATCCTCATAACGACTTTTTCGCCGAATATAGTAGGGAGTGTTGAGACGCGGAAGTCTATCTCGCGGCCCTTGCCGAATTTCAGCTTAAAGCGTCCGTCCTGAGGCAGGCGGCGCTCCGAAATATCGAGGTGCGACAGAATCTTGATGCGCGATGTCAGTGCATTCTTGATTTTCGCGGGAAGTTTCATATACGAGTGCAGAACGCCGTCTACGCGATACCTCACCTGCAGCAACTGCTCTGAAGGTTCTATATGAATGTCACTGGCCCGTGCCCTGATCGCCTCATAAAAAATATTATTCGCAAGCTTGACGATAGGTGCGTCACCTGCACGCATCGCATCTTCTTCCTTGCGCGACTTCTCATCAACAACAGTAACCTCATCAAGAGCGCTGCCGACGACCTCATCAAGGTCATCCATCAAATGATCGGCTGCAAATTGATCGTTCGCTTCCTGTGCCGGGTCAAAGTCCGGATCCGAGACGAAGCTTTTTTCTTTCTTGAGCATGCTTATGGTATCGGCTGATGGCGGAGGGAGAGGGGAGTCCCCGTTGAGCGGCTTTTGAAGAGATTTCCCTTTGTAATATGATTCGACGACACCCTCGATGTCTGATTCTGAAGCAATGACGACACTGACCTTCAGCCCGGTAAGAAACTTTACGTGGTCAACGGCGAATGTATCAGACGGATCCGCCATGGCAATGACGACCGTATCTCCCTGTTTTGCAACTGGCATGATCTGGTAACGCTTTGCCGTGTCATAAGAAATGGTCTTCAGAAGACTGAGGTCAATTTTTTGCTGCGGGAGCTTGACCGAAGGAATATTATATTGCCGGCTCAGAATAGCGGTCAGGGAATCTTCCGAAACATATCCAAGCTTAATGAGAACAGAACTCAGGCGCTTGCCCTTTATCTTCTGTTCCTTGAGTGCCTCAAGAAGTTGTTCTTCCGTGAGCAGTTTCTCTTTCAGCAACAGGTTCCCGAGTGCGGAAGCACCAAGTATAGCCATGTCTATGTTTATACTCTAACTATCTGAAGGAAGTCAACGGGGAATCAGGATATATTTCCAGCAGGGAGGGTAAGGGCAATCTTCTGTGAGAGTTGCCGTTCCGGGCGAGTAGCTTTTTTCGAGGCGTATCGCATAGTATTAATATACGCTAGCATTGTATTGTCAAGCCTTTGCGCCTGTTCCGTGCTGTTCATCTGCAATCACGGCTTGCACTGCTCTGTGAAGGACGCGTAGAGGAGGCCTGGATGCAGCAACTTAGTGTGGCGGTCAATGTTCTGCCTGATGCAGCCAAGGCCGCAAGCAGCTCCGGCGGCAAGGCTGTTGCCGAAAAGCTGCATGCGGCGTAGTTTGCAAGCGCGCTTGGCCCCGTCAAGTTCAATGAGAAGGGAAACATCAGACAGTCTTCTTTTGTTGTCCGGGTAAGCAACAATGGCAAGTTCATTGAATACTGGAGACCATGGAAGGCAAGCCGTTTTCTTTTTACGACAGCTTTTGGGTAAAATATTCTGCTATCTCAGGGGATTGAGCGCATGCGTTCCGAATCAAAAGCGGTCGGACTGATATGGCAGTTATAATACGCATTCCGTCGCCGTTTCAGGTATATACCGCCGGACGTGAGGCGATTGAAGTCGGGACGGGAACTCTATCAGAGGCGCTGGCGTCGCTTGAGCAGCAGTGTCCCGGCATTGCCGAGCGCATCCTTGATAACGGCAGAATACGGTCATTTCTCAACGTATACGTCAATGACGAAGACATCAGGTTCCTTCAGGGCGAGCGCACCGAGGTGCGGGACGGGGATGAAGTGGTCATCCTCCCGGCCATCGCCGGCGGCGGATGCCGGCAGGGCTGTCGCGATCAAGCCGCATGGTAAGGAGGCGCTGTGAAAAAGCGGGTCAAGCTTGTGTTCCCTCCGTATCTGGTCAAGGATCCCATTCTTTTTACTATTGCGAAACGGTTTGATGTCATGCCGAACATCAGGCGTGCTCGTGTCACTGACACCGTCGGCGAAATGATTCTCGAACTGGAAGGCGAGGAGAGCCGCCTGCTGCAAAGCATTGAGACGCTGCGGTCACAGGGGGTTGAAGTAGAGTATATTGAAGGGGAGATTTTTGAAGCATAGCCTGCTGATGCGTCATTCTTAAAGGCACGCCTGCTCATTATCTGTATCTTTATCCTGAAATCGGAACGAACGGAGTGTTTATGCAAACAGAAGCATCCAAGAATACCGGTTGTGTCTGGCGGGGCATCATCGAGAAGTACCGCCGTTTTTTTCCCATAACCGAGGGCACTCCGGTCATCAGTCTGTGTGAAGGCAATACTCCGCTGATTCAGGCCCGGAATATTCAGAAGGTTCTCGGCGTGGACCTTGATATCTGGCTGAAATTCGACGGCGCGAATCCGACAGGATCGTTCAAGGATCGCGGCATGACCATGGCGCTCTCAAAGGCGGTCGAAGAAGGTTCGCGCGCGGTCATCTGCGCATCCACCGGCAACACCTCGGCTTCTGCAGCGGCGTATGCCTCCCGTGCCGGCATCACCTGCATTGTCGTGATTCCTGAAGGCAAGATTGCGATGGGAAAACTCGCCCAGGCACTGGTTCACGGCGCTCTGGTTTTGCAGCTTGAAGGCAACTTCGACGAGGCGCTGCGCATGGTGAAGGAAGTTGTTGCAAAATATCCGATAACGCTTGTGAACTCGATCAATCCGTTCCGCATTGAAGGCCAAAAGTCTGCAGCCTATGAAATCTGTGATAACCTCGGCGATGCCCCGACGTACCATGCATTGCCGGTCGGCAATGCCGGCAATATTACTGCCTACTGGAAGGGCTATAACGAGTATCAGCAGGCCGGACTTATCAAAAATCTGCCGAAGATGATCGGCTTTCAGGCAGCGGGTGCGGCGCCTATTGTTCTCGGCCATCCGGTCGAAAAGCCCGAGACTATTGCCACAGCAATCCGCATCGGCAACCCGGCAAGCTGGAAGCATGCAGAGGCTGCACGCGATGAGTCCGGCGGTTTGATTGACATGGTGACGGATGAAGAAATTCTCTTTGCCTATAAACATGTCGCAAAATATGAAGGCGTTTTCTGCGAGCCGGCATCAGCAGCATCACTGGCCGGCGTCATCAAAAAATGGAAAGCCGGCTATTTCAAGCCGGGTGAGCGGGTAGTCTGTACGCTTACCGGCAACGGGCTGAAAGACCCGGATACTGCGTTCAGGATAGTCGGCGAGGCGGTCAAGGTCAAGGCCGCGTTTCCAGCAATTCAGCAGGTGATCGAGAAGGTTCTATGAAATATGTTGTGATTATCGGCGACGGCATGGCAGACCGCCCGATTGCGGAACTGGGCGGGCTGACTCCATTGCAGAAGGCGCACACGCCGAACATGGATCGCCTTGCGCAGCAGGGAATCATCGGTATTTCTCACACCATCCCCCAGGGATTTCATCCCGGCTCGGATGTTGCAAACCTGAGTATCATGGGGTACGACCCTGCGCGCTACTACACCGGTCGGGCGCCGCTTGAAGCCGCAAGCATCGGTGTTGCCATGAGCAATACGGATGTTGCCTATCGCTGCAACCTCGTAACGCTCAGAACCGAATCTGATGCGAGTGTGACAATGGAGGATTACAGCAGCGGCCATATCACGACTGAGGAAGCCGGCGCCGTCATCACAACACTGGCGCATGAGCTCAAAAGCGACGCGTTCGATCTGTATCCCGGCGTCAGCTATCGCCATCTTCTTGTCTGGCACAACGGCAGCACCGCACCGGTCTGCACGGCACCGCACGACATCCTTGAGAAGAAGGTGGCAGAGTATCTTCCGTCCGGCAAGGGGAGCGATTTTGTCCGCGATCTGATGGATCGTTCCGTTGCGATACTCGCTCAACATCCTGTCAATATAAGACGTATTGCCGAGGGGAAGCGCCCTGCAACAAGCATCTGGCTCTGGGGACAAGGGAAATGTCCTGCACTGCCGAGCTATAAGGAGCAATATGGCATCAGCGGAGCGCTTGTTTCCGCAGTTGATCTGACCAAAGGTCTTGGAATTTATGCCGGGCTTGAGATTCTGAAGGTGCCGGGCGTTACCGGCTGGATTGATACCAATTATGCGGGCAAGGCACAGTATGCCCTTGATGCGCTTGAGCGTGTGGATTACGTCTACATCCATGTCGAAGCGCCTGACGAGGCCGGTCACTCCGGCAATGTGCACTACAAGCTGCAGGCGATTGAAGATCTTGATGCCAAAGTTGTCGGTCCGGTGCTGAAGGGGCTGAAAGAGCGTTTCTTTGAGTACCGTGTTCTGCTCATGCCTGACCATGCGACACCGATTTTTGCCCGGACGCACACCAGCGAACCGGTGCCGTTTGTCATCTTTGACAGCCGGAAGCCGCTGAACCAGGCGGACCGCACCTATGACGAGCGCATTGCAGACCGGGAAGACAGCGTTGTTTTTGAGCGCGGATACACGCTGATGAATTCCTTTATTCGCGGCGAATGATCTCTCCGGCTGAAGTTGTCGACTTTATTCTTCATTTTGACCGTTACCTGCAGATGTTCATACAGGCCTATGGGATCTGGACATATGCAATTCTGTTTTTGATTGTCTTTAGCGAGACCGGTCTTGTGGTAGCTCCGTTTCTGCCGGGGGATTCGCTGCTGTTTGTCTGCGGTGCATTTGCCGCGACCGGAGCATTTGACCTCGCCACCCTTATCGGCGTGCTGAGCGTCGCCGCGATTCTCGGCAATATCGTCAACTATCAGGTTGGCGCCATGCTGGGGCCAAAGGTTTTTTCTGAGAGGGTGCGCTTTCTGAAGAAAGAATACCTTGACCGCACACATCAGTTTTATGAGAAGCATGGCGGCAAAACAATCGTCATAGCCCGTTTTATGCCTATCATCCGCACCTTTGCACCGTTTGTCGCCGGCATCGGACGCATGCACTACGGCAAGTTCATGTTCTATAATGTGGCCGGATGTTTTGCATGGGTACTCTCGTTTGTCCTCGGCGGTTACTACTTTGGCAACATTCCGGTCGTAAAGCAAAATCTTTCGCTTGTTATCGTCATCATTATCATTCTCTCGGTACTTCCAAGCGTGATCGAAATTATCCGCCATAAGCGATCACAGCGCTAAACAGTTGCAATAATCGCAAAAAAAAGGCCTGACCCGGAAGCAGCCGGATCGGGTCTTTTTGTTTCTTGCCTCGCCTTTGTCGAGAAACGAGACAAAAAAGTTAAATAACTTACAAAAAAGATGTTATGCGGCAATTGCATTGATAAGCGATGCGATTCTTGATATGCTCGAAAAATGGCTCTGGCAAATGGTTTTAGCGTTTTCCTTGAAGGTTGGCACAGGCATTGCTTTATACAAAAAATTACTTCAGTCACCACGAGTAGGAGACCATGAGACAGATAGCAATTTACGGGAAAGGTGGAATCGGGAAGTCTACTACAACGCAGAACCTCGTAAGCGGACTCGCTGAGGCAGGCTTCAAGGCAATGATCGTCGGGTGCGACCCGAAAGCAGACTCAACCAGACTTATTCTCAATCAGAAGGCGCAGACAACTGTCATGGATCTGGCACACGAGCGCGGCACGGTTGAAGACCTCGAACTGCACGAGGTGCTGCTGACCGGGTTTAAGGGGATTCGTTGTGCAGAGTCGGGTGGTCCTGAGCCTGGCGTCGGTTGTGCGGGTCGCGGCGTTATTACCGCCATTAACTTTCTGGAAGAGAACGGCGCATATGCGCCGGATCTCGACTATGTCTTTTACGATGTTCTCGGCGACGTTGTCTGCGGCGGTTTCGCCATGGCGATCCGTGAAGGCAAGGCAAAGGAAATCTACATTGTGACGTCAGGCGAAATGATGGCGATGTACGCAGCAAACAACATTTCGCGCGGTGTCTTGAAATATGCGCAGAGCGGTGGTGTGCGACTTGGCGGCCTTATCTGTAACTCCAGAAGGACTGACAAAGAGCATGAATTGATCAGCGAGTTTGCAAAGAAGCTTGGCACCAAGATGATTCACTTCATCCCGAGAGACAACGAGGTGCAGCGTGCGGAGCTTCGCAGAATGACTGTCATCGAATACTCACCGCAGCATCCGCAAGCGGACGAGTACAGGAGTCTTGCTAAGAAGATCGCAGAGAATAAGGATCTTGTCATTCCGACGCCGCTCACCATGGATGAACTCGAAACCCTGATGGTTGAGTTCGGCATTCTTGAGCAGGAAGCAGTGGCCTAACGGCAGAATACAGAACTCCGAATGCAGAATTCAGGAGAAAAAAAGCAGTTCTTCTGACTTCTGACTCTGACCCGACTTTCGCCAATACGGATCGCCGAAGGACGCAACAGTCTGTAATACCAAGGGGGAATGCGCTTAGAGAGTTGCTACCTAACTCTCTTGAAGGTCAAGGCCGAGTTGGTTGAGTAGCACCGATTGGCTTTCGCTTA
>DATIKF010000310.1:0-31266 GCA_035477855.1 Dissulfurispiraceae bacterium | reverse complement strand
GTGGCAAAAATCCTGCAGCGCAGGGTTTTCAGGGTTGGGTACGTCTTGCTGCATACCACCACATGTCGGAACAGGCTCATCAGGGTATAGGCAAGCATGACACAGCTCATTGTGCCCTCTGTGGCACTGAAGCTCTGCATGTTGAAACTGTCAGCACCAAAGTCATACTTGAGTTCTTTGATGCGGTTCTCCGCATCTGCCCGCATCCGATAGAGTTTCCAGGCAAGATGAGCCGGAAGCTCAAGGCTGCTGACAAAGCAACCGTACCGGTAATCTTTGCTCTCTACGTCTTGCCGGTTGCCTTGGGCCGCCAGATAATCTGCTGCCGCACCATGACCATTCTGCGTTCTTTGTTCCAGCCTCCAGCAGCATAGGGAACGGATGCCGCTTCTATGCCGTCTCCTACGTGAAACCACTGACGATGCGCTGCAACAAGCATTCTCTGCGCCGGAGCGTGAAGTCGCACCGCTATGATATAGGGAATCGGACGGGGCATGTTCTCAAGATGCTCCAGAATGGAAGTTCGATAAAAACCGCTGTCTGCCCGTAAAAGCCCAACTGTTTTCCCTGCAAGGTTGTTCAGAGTGTCATGCAAAAACCCCTCTAAAACGTGCTCGGTAATGACAATTTTGGGTTGAATTTTCCGCCGTAGAGTTCCAGATTATGCCGGCACATCCTGGAATCTGCAGCAACGTCCATAATACTGTCAGAGGCATTTTCAGACGTCAGATAAATCAGTGTCGGCACAGCTCAGGCCAATCAGCAGAATCATGGCGCTAATGAGCTGAAGACGTATCCGGCGATTCAGGGGCTTCCGCTTCATAATGTTGAGGAAGTGCCCCCTTAAACTTCACGCAGTATTTTTACATCAACGCTTTCCACCATATCCTTGACCGCGTCCTTATATGCAATCATGTGTGGAGCTTCGAGGTGATCCTTCAGGGACTCAACGCTTTGCCATTTCTCGATTATTGTCACGATATCGGCATTACGATGCTGCACGGAGATATCGGTCTGAGCATCTGTTGCAGGAACATACTCAATGCAGCCCTTCTCAGCTCTCACGTTCGCCACATTTGCCTTGAAAACATCAATAAACGCATTCCGGCTTGCGGCTTTAACCCGGATCGATGCAAGTACATGAATCATGGAGACCTTCCTTTCAGCGCAGATGCTATTGCGGCTTTTCTCTCACTATAGCAAATTGGCCGTTATCCCGCAAAAGTCCTGGCTCTCCGGCATGCGGTATACTAAGGGCATATGGACGTCATCACGGCGCATGCTTTGACCAAGAAATACGGGGACTTTTTCGCGGTAAACGGAATCGATTTTGCGATAACGCAGGGCGAATGTTTCGGCTTTCTCGGCCCAAATGGCGCGGGCAAGACCACGACAATGAAAATGATTTCGTGCTTCTTGCCGCCCTCGTCTGGAGACCTGCATGTTTTTGATATGTCTGTCTGTGAAAAACCGAGCGAAATCAAGGCGCGACTCGGGGTAATGCCGCAGGAGGACAACCTCGACCCGGATCTGAATATCATCGAAAATCTGATTGTCTATGCCGGCTATTTCGGAATCGGCAAGCGTGAGGCTAAGCTGCGGGCAGTTGAGCTCCTGAAGTTCATCGAGCTGAGCGAGAGAAAGCGAACACCAATCAAGGATCTTTCAGGCGGCATGAAGCGCCGCCTGATGCTGGTACGGGCGCTCATGAATAATCCTGAAATAATTATGCTTGATGAGCCGACAACCGGGCTGGACCCTGCAAGCCGGCACTCGGTCTGGGACAGGATGAACGAGCTCAAGTTCAATAGCACAACCTTGCTGCTGACGACTCACTATATTGAAGAAGCAGAGCGCCTCTGCGATCGCGTTGCGATTATGGACCGGGGGCGAATCGTTGCCATCGACACCCCCCGGACGCTCATGATCACCTATGGCGGGAATCTGGAGGATGTATATCTGAAGCTGACCGGGAGGAGACTTGAAGGCTAGTCACATCAGCAGCGTTCTCCGCCGTCATATGACGGTATATACCAAATTATACTTATCGAGCATTGCGCTGAATTTTGCGGAGCCGATATTGTATCTTGCAGCATTCGGCATCGGCCTCGGCGCTTTCGTTCAGCAGATAGACGGCATGCCGTACCTGAACTTTATCGCGCCGGGCATTATCGCGTCTTCAGCAACTTTTGGAGCTGTCTATGAATGCACCTATGGAACATATGTGCGGATGTTTTTTCAGAAGACCTTTGATGCGATACTGGCAACGCCGGTTTCTTTATATGAACTGGTGGCTGCCGAACTCATCTGGGGCGCGCTCAAAAGCGCATTCTATGGTTCGATCATCATGCTTGTGCTGGCACTGTTCGGACTGCTGCCTTCTGCTCTTATACTGTTTGCTATCCCGGTGCTTTTTCTGTCCGGGCTCCTCTTTGCCTCGCTTTCGATGATTGTGGCAGCCGTCGTGCCGGGCATTGAGTCGTTCAACTATTTTTATACGCTCTTTATGACCCCGCTGTTTCTCTTTTCAGGCATTTTTTTTCCGCTCACCGGCCTGCCGCCTTTTGTTGAAAAAATCGCACTTTTTTCGCCGCTGCATCATCTCGTGACTGCATGCCGTGCTCTGGCGAACGGACAAACTGGCGGTGTATTTGCTGATGTGCTCTGGATAACGGCCGCTCTTGTTCTTGTCATTCCGTGGCCTTTCCGGCTGATGCGGAAAAAACTGATCAAATAAGAAAGGGCTGAGCCTTCCGGCCCAGCCCTTGGAGCGTCGAACAGCTTTTTACTATCTACTTGCCACCCTTTGCAATGCTCAGCTTCTTGGTGACCTTCTGCCACATCTGTGAGTTGCCCTCATCCTCTTTCTTGCCGTACGGCAGGTACCAGAGTTCGACCTCAACCGTTACGTCATTGCTGATGATGGGGCGGGCAAGCTTGCCGTCCACCTTGCTCTCTTTGTACAGCGGAACATAGAAGGTCTCCTTCACTGTTCTGAGCGGCGGCAGGCTGGTGTCTTTCAGAAGACCGCTCTTTTCATACGGTCCTCTTCCCATCTTGTCTCCGCGTCCGAACTGCTGCGGAATCGGCATGTAAGTTTTTTCCTGCTGATTGATGATCTTTCCGTCAGGCGTTTTCGTGGTCACATACAGGACCACCCGGTTCGGCGTGGGTCAGCCGTCCGGAATCGCATGTCCGGCCTTGTTTTTCAGTTCGACGATAACGGTCGCAGCCGGCGTCGTCGTTGCGATATCGCGCCACTGATAGCCTTCGGCATACACATGCATGTCGATAGCCATTTTTGCCATTTCAGGGGAGCGATAACTCTGCATGTTATGGCCAAGCTTCGACTTCTTCATGTGGCAATCCTGACAGGTCTCACGCTCGCCTTCAGGAATATAGGCAAAGTTGTAAGAACCATACAGGGTTGCGCACTGTGTCGGATTGTCCTGGTCAAAGTTCGGTCCCTGTCCGTGGCACTGACCGCAGAGAATCGCCTCACCCATGATTTTGCTCTGCTTCATCTTCGGAAAGTCCGGAGTCGGATGCTCTCCATTCTTGAACCCGTATACAACGTTCTTTTCCGGGTAGCCGTCAGTCCACTTGTGGACAATAGCATTGCGCTGATGACAGACGAGACAGTTGATGTTCAGTGACTGGAGCGTCTTTGCAGCTGCGTCATCAGTTTCCTTAAACGCATACACGTTCTTAATAATCTCTTGGGCAACGCTGTCCTCAGCTTCGGCAAGCTGGGGCAGATGACATGACATGCAGCCCATCAGGTGTTCAACTCTGACATCTTCGGGCTTCTTCACCCCTGAAGCCGGCCATTCCTTTAAACCGTTTTCAATAGTAGTCCTGAAGGTAGCAGCGGTCCTGCCGAGGTCGGCCGGGCCGAAAATGGAACGTGCATGGAGAGACTTCTCCCACTCCTCATAGATTTCTGCGTGGCAGTCTTTGCACGAGGTGGAGTCATACATCTTGACGAGATCGGCGATCGTCTTCGCCTTTTTCACGTTTTTCACGGCCGGACCTGCTGCAAAGGCAGTCAGGGCAAAGCCGACGAGTGCAAGAATAATGCAAATCTTGAAAAACCTCATTACACCCTCCTTTCATAACTGAATCAAGTACGGCGGTTCGGCTTGGAACTCCCACCTCCCTTCGGATAGACATAATGAACAGGCAAACTATTACTACCGTTTATATAGCATATAAGATGATTAGGAAGCAATAAAGATATGGCTATGCTGTATATAGGATTAACCGAAGCTATCTGGCGTGAAGCGGATTCATCACGAATGAAGAATCGGCATGCCTGTCTTTCATTTTAACAAGCAGCCATTCCTTTCTCTTGCCTTTCATGCGGACAAGGACAAAAGCACCGTTCAGTTTTTTCCCGTGCAGGACAAATTCGACGCGCCCCTCGCTCGGGGTGCCTCCCACCAGATCATAATAGCCGTTGTCCCAGATATAGACGGTTCCGGCACCATAATGATTTTCGGGGATAACGCCTTCGAATGAGGCATAGGCAAGTGCGTGATCTTCAACATGAATGGCGAGACGCTTGTCGGCAGGATTCAGGGACGGCCCCTTGGGCACGGCCCACGAAACCAGAACTCCATCCATTTCGAGCCTGAAGTCGAAATGAAGCTGGCTGGCATGATGCTCATGCACGACAAAAACCGGCATGGTATTTTGCGTTGAGAACTTTTAGTGGCTTTTTTTGCAGCCGCCGCCCGAAACAGACTTCGGTGCCATTTTGGTGTCCATGTAACTTTCGTACATTTCCGCGCCATAGCCAAGGCAGACTTCGCAAAAGAGACGGGACACTACTGACGGCATCCCATCGTCAGCCTGCTCAGCAATGCGGATTGAAAAAAGCAGATTCTCAGGCGATTCTGATGCACTGCATATTTCACATTTCTTTTCCATGCTGAAAGTATAGATCAGAGAGCGGAAATTCGCCAAGGTCAGGAGGACGGAAAAATAACTCCCCGCTTCATGAAAAGAATCCGGCCGTCGAGTTTTTCGGCCTGATGGCGGTCATGCGTCGTCATGATGACTGTCGTACGCACCTGTCTGCCGAGACCGACAATCAGTTCTTCGAGAAAAGTCGTATGCTCTTCATCGACCGAAGCTGTCGGCTCATCCAGAAGAAGCAGTTCGGGTCTGAGCGCCAGCGCGCGGGCGATGCCGAGCCTCTGGGCCTCGCCGCTCGACAGGGTCCGCGCGTCCTGCCGGATCTTATGGACAAGTCCGACAGAGATTAGCGCCTCTTCGACCTGTCCGGACAGATCGTCCGGTGAGTTGCCGCGAATCCGCGGGCCGTATGCGACGTTACTGAAAACAGTTCCCCTGAAGACGGTCGTCTTCGGAAATACGAGCGTCACCCGCCGGCGGAGCAACAAATCCTGCGGGACTTCAGCGTCCCGGTCATAATAGCGTATGCTTCCCGCATCCGGAGCCTCGAGCAGCGCACAGAGCCTGAGCAGTGTGGATTTGCCGCTGCCGTTCGGTCCCATGATGACCGTCGTCGTACCGGCTTCAAATGCGTGGGTGAAGGGGCCGAGAACCGTCTCTCCTCCATAGGTACGCGCCACGCCGTCGAGCAGAACTGCAAGACTCATGCAGACCTCCTCATCCCCTGCTGCTGAAGAACCGACAGCACCCCGTTGATGATGAGCGATATCGTCAGCAGGACAATGCCCAGAGCAATGGCCAGCTCAAAGTTCCCCTTGTCGGCTTCCATGGCGATCGTCGTTGTCATGACTCTTGTCGAACCCGCAATATTTCCGCCGACGATGAGTATCGCTCCGACCTCGGCGGCGAGTCTGCCGTATCCGGCCACCAGCGCGGCGATAATACCGGTCCTCGCTTCTCTCACCACGACACGGTTGGCCTGAGTGTCGGTCGCACCGAGCGTCAGCGCGGTCAGACGGACCTGGGGGTCGACGCTCGCTACCGCGGCCTGAACGAATGACACGACAATCGGAAATGCAAGGATTATCTGCGCCACCACCATGGCGGTAGGCGTGTACAGAAGTCCGAGCGTGCCGAACGGTCCGCTTCGGGAAAGAAACAGGAAAACGAAGAGTCCGACGACCACCGGCGGCAGTCCGACACAGGTATTGACGATGCTGAGCACGAGCCCGCGCAAGGGAAAGCGGCGAAGGCCGAGCCGGACCCCGAGCGGTACGGCAACCACTGATGCCACAAGGAGCGCGCTGAGCGAGACTCCCAGCGAGAGGAGAATTATCGCCAGAAGTTCGCGGTCGAGCGTCCTGATGAGCTGGAAAGCGTTTCTGAAACCTTCGTAGATATAATCCATATCTCAGAAAAAAGGAGTAGGATTCATGTTTTGACACTATTCTTCCGGCACACTCCTAATTGCTTTTTGCGTTCGGGATGAAGAGCGGATTGCCGGTCTTGTCCTTGAATGCTCCGATGGCAGTCTGGCCTTCCTTTGATACAATCCAGTCAATAAACTGCTTTGCTTCCGCATATTTTACATGCTTGTGCTTCTCAGGATTTACCGCCATGACGCCGTATTGATTGAAAAGCACCTCGTCGCCTTCCAGAACGACAACCATGTCGAGCTTGTCCTTGTCTTTCGTCGCGAGCCAGGTGCCGCGATCGGTGAGGGTATATGCCTGCTTTTCGTTGGCAATGCGCTGGGTCTTCTCCATGCCCTGTCCGACTTCAAGATACCACTTCTGCCCTTTCGGTTCGATGGCAGCAATCTTCCAGAGCGCAAGTTCCTTGGTATGCGTGCCGGACTTGTCGCCGCGGGAGACAAAGGATGATCCAGAAGCGGATATTTTCTTCAGTGCCTCAGCGGCGGATTTGATTCCTTTGATCATCGCCGGATCGCTCTTCGGCCCGATAACCACGAAATCGTTGTACATGACATCGTGGCGATTCACAAAAAAGCCTGCCTTGACCGCTTCAAGCTCCTGCTCCTTGGCATGCACAAAGACGACATCCGCATCGCCGCGCTTGCCGGTCTCGATAGCCGCTCCGGTACCGCGGGCCACAACCTTGACCTTGATGCCGGTTTTCTTCTCGAACATTGGCAGAATATACCCGAAGAGTCCCGAGTTCTCGGTGCTCGTTGTCGAGGCACAGAGAATCTCCGCGGCAGCAGCCAAACCTGGCGACATCAATGCAAGTGCAATTATTATTCCGATAATTTTTTTCATTGTCCTTTTTCCTCCCTGTTATTTGTCGTATTGTTGAGCGTATGCCGCATCGTTATACAACCCTTCGCCATGCTGATCCTTTCCGAAATCACGGATCAGTCGCTGGCCTGCCCCGGAGATCACATAGTCAGCGAACTTCGCAGCAGTGTCAGCCCCCTGCGTTGCCTGCGGCGGCTGTACAAGCGTGTGGTAGGTATTGATCAGCATCTGATCGCCGCGAAAGAGTATCTTCAGTGCCGGAACATTCTTCCGCTCGGCTGTCCATGTGCTGCTGTCGGTCATAAAATAACCTTTCTCATTGTTCGCTTTTCTCAGCACGGCCGTCATGAATCCTTTTGAAATTACATACCAGGATCCGGACGGCTGGACGCCTGTGCGCTTCCAGATATCGAGCTCCTTCTTGTGTGTGCCGGAATTATCTCCCCTCGACAGAAAGAGCGCCTTGGCTGCTGCTATGAGCTGGTACGCTTCCGAAGCACTTTTCGCATCGGCGATTTTCGCAGAATCATCCGCTGGACCAACAATAAAGAACTCATTTGAGCCAATGAGGTAACGTTTTGTGGCCCAGCCGTCTGCAACAGCTTTCTTCTCGGCATCAGGAGCATGGACCATGATCATGTCCACCTTCTTTTCCTTGAGCATACGCATTGAATCTCCCGAACCGGCCTTCAGCCAGCACATCCGTGCATCAGCTGTCTGTGCAAAAGCCTCACCAATGACCTTCAGCATGCCCAACTCGCCGGGACTGCCGGTGGCAAGCGAAAAAACATTATTGCCACTCCCGTAGACAGCATCGCACTTCTCGGCAGCACCCGCAGGCAGTATGCAAATAACGACCAAAAAAAGAACTGCAATTGTGCTTCGCATTATCGTTGCGGTCACGGAAATACCTCCTGCCTATTTTTTTACGTTCGCGGCAACCGGAACTGCGTCGGGATTGAACAGACAGACACCGTGCTTTTTATAGTTCCGAATAAGGCGCTGCCCCTCTGGTGAGGTAACAAACCCGATAAAGTCCATTGCCTCGCGATATCTCACATGAGGAAATCTGTCAGGATTGACCGCCATGACGCTGTACTGATTGCGCAGAAACGGGTCTTCGGAAAACAATGCCTTGAGCTTGATGCGTTTCTCATAGGCCAAAAAGGTTCCCATGTCACTGAGCGCATAGGCGCTCTTGCTGTCGGCCAAAAGCAGGGTGTCGCCCATTTTTGTCCCGCTCTCGAAATACCAACCCTTGCCTTTCGGGTTAATACCGGCATCCTCCCAGAGATCAAGCTCCTTGATGTTCGTTCCGGAATCGTCTCCGCGCGAAATAAAAGGAGACCCGGCAGCAGCAATATCCTCAAGCGCTTCCGTCGCCTTCTTCGCCTTTTTGACACCGGCGGGGTCCGCCATCGGTCCTATAATGACAAAATAATTATGCATGACCGGTCGACGGTTCACGCCATATCCCTCAGCAACAAATTTTTCTTCCCGGAATGGATCATGCACAAAAAGCAGATCAGCTTCTCCCTGCTTGGCAAGGCGCAGTGCCTTGCCGGTGCCTACTGCGACAACGTCAACGCTGACCCTGAAGGGAGATGATTTCTCGTAGGCCGGCAACAGCTCATCCAGCAAGCCCGACTGCTGTACGCTGGTGGTGGAAGCCAAGACCAGTTTCTGCCCCGTTTTAGCCATATCTGCCTCCTGACTCATTTAGAGACAGTTTATGGAGAAAGCCCGGTTGTGGTCAAATTAATTGCATTCACTGTCAGCATGAATATTGCTCATGATGAGACCGGGGGCGGGAAAGGCGGTTTGACAGCCAGCAATGCCGCTTCGTACAATACGCCGCACGGAGACCGCATGCTGATTGAAGACCACAGGCTCAAAGCTTTCTGTCTCGTTGTCGAGATGAAGAGCTTTTCCCGGGCAGCTGCCCGAAAGTTCATGACACAGTCTGCCATGAGCCATGTGATTCGCAGCCTGGAACGCGAGTTGGGGGTAAAGCTGCTTATCCGCGATTCCCGCATGGTGAAACCGACGAAAGCCGGCTCCATGCTGTATGCCCATGCTAAAGCAATTCTGGAGCGCTACCGCCGTATTGATGAGGACATATCGGTATTGACGTCTCAGCTCCGGGGAAATCTCAGCATGGTCGCAACGCGGACAGTCGCCAACGTTCTTCTGCCTGAAGTTCTTTTCTCATTCCGCAAGCATCATCCCGATATTGCGATCACCGTTGATGTCGCAAAAACTGCGCAGGTAATCCAGAATGTCACGGATGGCAGCGCGGACCTTGGTTTTTTTGACGCAAGAACACCAAGAGTCCCGGTCTTTCCGGAAAAAATCGCTTCGGATGAAGTTGTTCTGATAGCGCCCGATACGAGCCAGCTCCGCCACAGAACACCGCCTTCTGCATCTGATCTGCTTGCGGAAACGTTCATTCTTCCCGCGGTCGGTTCGGGATTGAGAGCATGCGCCGATGCGTATTTCAGATATGTTGGCACTACGCCTGATAATTTCAAGGCACCGCTCACGGTCGACGATCCCATCCTTATTATCCAAATGGTTCAGTCCGGGATCGGCATTGGCTTCGCTTCCAAACGATCTGCGATGCGCGCTTTTCAGGATGGCTCTGTTGCGGTGATTGAAACGGGCAAAAAGAAAATGTCGCTGGATTACCATATCGTATTTTTGCCGGACGCCTCGCTGCCGGCAAAAACTTTTGTAGAGTATCTCCGCAAGTTCAGATTCTTCGCGCAGGCGTAGCGGACACCTCCTCGCTTCCGTCAGTCTTCAGCCTTCCAGTGCATCAGCCGGCATTTCCTCGTCGGAAGATTTCCTCCGGAGCGACGGGCGTAGCTCCTTGCCGAGCTCAAGATATAAGGCAGCCAGCGCCTCGGTCAAACTCCTCTCCGGATCACGGACGGTCGCTTCGAGAATGTCTTCAAGCGGATAGTCCTCATGGCGATGATCCGGAAAGACCAGGCGCATGTGGGATCTCTTCAGGAAAAAAGCACGTTTCCGGCTCCCGTCGCCCGCCCGAAACGGCACGATAACATATTCAAGAGTCTCCTGCAGTCCGTGTCGTCGAATAACGTTTGCGATCGCTTCCATGAATTATGACAATACCACAGAGCACAGTACAGCGCAAATATGTTTCGTGCCGTTCAGAACGGAACGCTGTCTGATGCTCTGAGCTCTCCGTTTTTGTCTCGCATGCTATTAGAAAAATTGCTTCGGACTATCAGGTCTGCTACAATATGCGAAAATTCAACGCAGGGGCGATGCAGCATGGAAGATCACCGGATAAAGGCTTTTTGCCTGGTTGTCGAACTCAAGAGCTTTTCCAAGGCCGCCGAGGCTAAACACATCACACAGTCCGCGATCAGCCAGATTATTCGCTCACTTGAAAAGGAACTCAGGGTAAAACTGCTGAATCGTGACGACAAGGATATCACGCTCACGCCTGCCGGCCGGATTTTCTATCAGCACGCTAAGACGCTTCTCGCAGACTACCGCCGCATTGAGACCGACATGTCGGAACTCGGCGGGCAGATGCACGGCCAGTTATCTATCGCCGCAATTCCGACGCTTGCAACACAGTTTCTTCCCGCGATTATCAGGGAGTTTTCCTTGGAGCATCCGAATGTCGAGTTCTCCATCACGCTCGGCACCAGCGAAGAGGCAGTGCTGGCCATGCATCAGGAATTCTGCAACCTCTGTTTCTTCGAGGGTTCGCTGCAAAAGCTGCCGCTGGGCGCAAAAAAATTTGCCCGCGATGAAATGGTCTTTGTTGTCGCCGCTGATAACAAACTCGCAGGGAAGGCGCATGTGAATGCCGCTGATCTCAAGAAAGCTTTTTTTGTTATGCCCGAAGTCGGAACAAGCATCCGGACGCTGACCGATAAGCACATTGCCGCCCTGGGGCTTTCCTCGGGCCAAATTCGTATTTCAGTCATAGTGACAGACCCGATCGTGCGCGTGCTCATGGCCGCCGCCGGCATGGGGGTGGCATTCGTCTCGACCTGGTCTGCAATTCAGCAACTGCGAGCCGGCAATCTTGTCATTCTGAAAACGGGAAGAAAACCGCACGTGCGCGATTATTATTGGGCGACGCCTGACGGAGTGATGTCCCCGCTCGTCGAACGGTTTGTCCGCGCGGTCGAACGATCCGGTGCAGAAATCGGGACTCCTGAATCTGACTCGCACCTTCATGACCGGAAATAGCCTGCTTAGCTTTCAGCATGCGACCCGCCCCTCCTACATGATACAATCGTGAAAAGTCTTTACCATAGGAGAACGCACATATGGAGATGAAGATATCCTTTCCCGGCGGCAAAAAAGTGAATGCCGAATTCAACGGGATGCATGTTCAGACGGACCAGCCCGCCAAATACGGCGGTGAAGGAAGCGCACCGTCGCCTTTTGAGTACTTTCTGTCATCCATCGGGACCTGCGCCGGCATCTTTGTGCTGAGTTTCTGCCAGGAACGCAAGATCCCGACTGAAGGCCTGTCAATCCTGCAGCGGGTCGAGTATATTCCGAACGAGGCAGGCAAACCGGTCATGGACAGAATTATTCTGGAGATTCAGATGCCGGCTGGGTTTCCGGAAAAATATCATAGCGCAGTCGTGAAAGTTGCGGATCAGTGCGCCGTCAAAAAAACGATCATGAACCCGCCGAAGTTTGAGATCAGGACAGTCGTCAGATAAAGAAAGAATTCAGCACCCGGAATCCTTTCTTCGGTACGGAATTGCCGGAAAGACTCCCGACGTCTTTGATAGGACAGGCGCGGGAGTGACAGAAATACTACAAAGGCTAATGACAATTCGGGGCTGAATTTTGCTCCTGACTTCCCGCCTTATGCTCGTTCTTGCTTCCGCGCTTGCTCCCCTGCTTGACATCCTTTTTTCCACTTTGGTATGTTAGTAAGCACTTACTTATTTTTGGAGGGCTCCATGCCTCGTCAGAAAAAGACTCAACCTACATCAGAAGAGCAGACGATTCCGACCCGCGAACGGATACTCTCTGCAGCGCTCACCCTCTTTTCGCAGCAGGGATACATCGGCGCGACAACACGCCAGATAGCTGCGGAAGCAGGCGTCGCGGAACTGACCCTGTTCCGCCATTTTCCCCGCAAGGAACTCATTATGCAGGAACTGCTCCAGACGAGGTCCTCGCTTTCTGTTGTCAGGGAGGTACTACCCAAGGTTCAGCACCTTTCCTGCAAAGCAGCTCTGAATACAGTTGCCCGTGTCTTTCTCGCAACCCTGCGCGAGCGGAAAGAGCTGCTGAAAATCTTTCTCTCGGAGTGTTCCCGCTATCCTGAACAGGTCAAGGAAATGCATTTTTCTTTCATGGTGAACCTCTTTGAAACGCTTGCCGGATACCTGCAGGAGCTACAGAAGAAAGAGATTGTTCGCAGCATGGATCTGCGATGCGCTGCTCAGGCATTCTTCGGTATTTTCTACTCGTATTTCATCAGCCGGGATATCATCGGCTTTAGCGACACTACGGGAACAACCGAAGACGATTACATCCGGGATTATGTCGAGATATTCATTCACGGCATTCAGGGGACAGCGTATGGGAAACTTTAGGATTTTAGCGGTTCTTTCCTTTATTGCCTTCGTTGTCAGCCTCATCCTGGTTGTTTCCTTCAGCTTTGCGTCGGCTGCGGCAGATGTTCCGGCTTTTTCGCTGAATGACGTGTATGCATCCGCGCTCGGCAAAGCTGAGCGTATCGGCATTTCCGAGCAGGATGTCGTCATCGCCGACCGGGGGAAAGATAAGGCGCTCGCCGCGCTCCTGCCGAGACTCTCTGCATTTTACAGCTCCATCCATTACAGTGATGCAAAAACAGCAGGAACAATGATTCTGCAGCCCGACAATCTCAGAAACTATGGAGCGCGCGTTGATTATACCCTTTCCCTTGGAGGCAAAGAGTTCTTTGTGCGGAACGCAGCATCGCTCGCGGCAGATCGCGGCAGGCTCGATAGCGAAGCAGTCAAGGAAGCCTACCTCATTACCGTTGCGGGCGCTTATTTTGATGTGCTCCGCACCAGGAAACTTGCCGAGATTTCGCGCGCCGCCATCGAGCGTCTGACCAAGTACCGCAACGCAGCCGCTACCCGCCTCAGAATCGGCGAAGTCACGAAAACTGCCGTGCTCCGCGCTGAGGCCGAGCTCTCAGGAGCTCAATCCGAGCTCATTCGCACTGAAAATCTCCACATTTATACAACGGCACTTCTCGCCCGCCTTGCCGGCCTGCCCGAATCCTATGAGCTCAAAGAACCGACAAAAGAGGACGAAGAACGGCTCGATACGGTTGTTCCCGGCTGCTCACCTCTCAGCGTCTTTTGCGCGAGGGAACGAGCATTTATCGACCGGCCCGAGATGAAAGCGGCTGATTTGCTGGTAAGCGCCTCAAAGGCCCAGCTTAATGCAGTGCGTTCTTCGTATTTTCCGACAGTCAGTGTTGAGGGAGTGTATTCCCGTCTTGATCAGCGGCCGGACAGTATACTTACCAACAAGGAGAGCATCTACGGCGGTGTCAGGTTCAACCTGCCGATCTTTGAGGGCGGACTGCGGGTTGCCGAAAGCGGCGAGGCTCAGGCTAAACTCCGGCAGGCGGAACTGACCATGAGCGATGTCAGGAAAACCATCGCCCTTGAGGTCGAGCAGGCATATCTTGATCTTATCACCCTGCGGGGCATGCTGAAATCATTGTCGGATCAGGTCTCCTTTGCCCGCGATAATTACCATGCTGTCTCCCGTCAGTTTGAATTCGGTCTTGCGAACAGTCTCGACGTTTTTGATGCAAATGACGTGCTCGTGTCGGCTGAGCGGCAGTACAGCTCGGCGTGGTACAACTACTTTGTCGCTCTCATCAAGATCCAACGCTCTGCCGGAAGTTTTATCAAAACCATTGCGCTGCCGACGCAGCAGAGGTAATACGGAGGAATCAAATGCGCTTTATCGACACGAACAGAATCAGACTGCATAGTTCCTTGTTGTTATTCCCCATAATGCTCTTGACGCTGAGCGCCTGCGGTGACGGAAAATCCCGGACGACCGAGGAGCGAATCGTCAACATACAGGCCGCTCCGGCCGAAAAACAGGAGTTTCGCCCGTATCTTGCAGCAACCGGGACTCTGAACCCCTATGAAGAGGCGCTTGTCAGCAGCGAAATCGATGGGATCATCCGTACCGTCAAGACCGACGAGGGTGCGAAGGTTGCCAAAGGCACCCTCCTCGCCCAGGTTGATGACATCGACTATGTGTTCGAGGTGAAAAGGTCGGAAGCCGCACTCAATCAGACAGTGGCGACGCTCAAGAACACGCAGATTGAATATCAGCGCAAGGAAGCGCTTTTCAAGGAACAGCTCGTCACGCAGCAGCAATTCGACGACATCGTGACACGCACGGCTCTTGCCGAAGCAGAGGTCGAACGGGCAAAGGCGTCGCTCGGCATCTCCCGGCAGAAGCACGCCCGCACGCGGATTGTCGCGCCGTTTGCCGGCGTAGTAAAAGAAAAGAAGATCTCTCCGGGGGATCTCGTCAAAAACGGCACGCCTGCATTCACGGTTATCCAGACGCAGATGCTGAAACTGAACTTCAGTGTTCCTGAAAAAGATGTCGGAAAACTGAAGCAGGGGCAGGAAGTGACGCTGCGGGTCGATGTCTATCCGGATAAAGAGTTCAGAGGAACGGTAAATATTGTCGCTCCGAGCCTTGATGAGAAGACGCGCTCCCTGAAACTCGAGGCGCTTGTTTCCAACAATGACGGGCTGCTGAAGCCGGGACTCTTTGCGCGTGTTCAGCATTACACCGACCGGGCCCGGGCAATGGTAGTGGTGCCGATCATCTCGCTGCTTTATGAGGGGGAGCAGGTGCGTGTCTTTGTCGTCGAAGGGAATGTTGCGAAAGAGCGGAAAGTAAAACCCGGCGGCAAGTATGGGGAACTGACGGAGATTGTCGAGGGACTGAAAGAAGGCGAACAGGTCGTTGTCATCGGGCAGCAGAATCTCGCAGAGGGAGTGAAAGTCAATGTGGCTCGCTGATACGTCTATCCGCCGTCCGGTCTTTGCGACCATGGTCATCGCGGCACTGGTCGTACTCGGGATCGTCAGCTATCCGAACCTCGGGGTCGACCTTTTCCCGAAGGTTGATTTTCCAATTGTCAATATCCGCACGGTACTCCAGGGAGCCAGTCCTGAAATCATGGATATCGACGTCACCGACAAGATTGAGGAGGCGGTCAGCACTATCAACGGCGTGAAGACCATCACTTCGACCAGCTCGGAAGGCGTTTCATCGGTTGTCGTCGAATTTGTCCTCGAGAGGAATATCGATCTCGCGGCTCAGGATGTGCGGGAAAAAATAGCAGCCATCAGAAGCAAACTGCCGACCGACGTGAAAGAGCCGATTATCGAAAAAGTCGACCCCGATGCTACTCCGGTACTCTGGATGGCGCTTTACGGCGACCGCTCTCCGCGCGAACTTTCCACGTATGGTGATGAAACCCTCAAGGAGCAGCTCCAGAAGGTACCGGGAGTCGGCGCCATCCAGATGCCCGGTCTCCGGCTGCGGCAGGTTCGTCTCTGGCTGGATCGTGAAAAAATGAACGCCCTTGGCGTCACGGCACAGGACATTATCAAGGTACTCCAGCGGGAAAATGTCGAATTGCCGAGCGGCCGCATTGAAAGCGCAACAAAAGAGTATGCGATTAAGGTAAAGGGTGAGCTGCGCTCAGTGGAAGCCTTCGGAAACCTTATTGTCGGCTATCAGCGGGGCTCCGCAGTCCGGATGTCTGACATCGGCCGCGTCGAAGACGGCATGGAAGAGAAGCGATCCATTGCGAGGTTCAACGGGCAAAATGCCGTCGGCCTCGGCATACAGAAACAATCGGGAACAAATACGGTTGAAGTTATTGAGCGGGTTAAAAAGGAACTGAAGCTCGTTCGCAAAAATCTCCCGCCCGGCATGAAGCTTGACATCGCCTTCGACCAGTCTGACTTCATAAATCGATCGATCAGGGAGGTCCAGTCGCACCTCGTCATCGGCGGCTTTTTCGCAGTCATAGCCGTGCTTGTCTTTCTCAAAAGCATACGCATTACGCTGATAAGCGCGCTCGCGATACCGACGTCGATCATAGCGACCTTCACCATCATGCATATGTTCGACTTCACCTTCAACAACATGACCATGCTCGGCCTGTCGCTCTGCATCGGCATTCTCATTGATGATGCCATCATCGTCATCGAGAATATTCACCGCCACATCGGGCTTGGCAAAACACCCCGCGAGGCGGCGTCATTTGCAACATCGGAAATCGGCCTTGCCGTCATGGCAACCACACTTGCGATTGTAGCTATCTTTCTGCCGGTTGCGTTCATGAAAGGAATCGTCGGTCGCTTTTTTCTGCAGTTTGCACTGACCGTCGTCTTTGCGGTGCTCGTTTCGCTCTTTATTTCTTTTACGCTGACGCCGATGCTCGCGTCCCGCTATCTCAAAACGCACGATGCCGGGACTGAACGCGGTCCCGCGTTTCTCACCCGACACCGGCATGTTGCGCGCCTTTCCGACTGGCTTGAGGCCGTGCATCTGAAAACCGAAAATCTGTACAAAAAACTGCTCGCCTATGCAATGGAGAACCGGCGGAAGGTGGTTTTGGCCGCGCTCGGCATTTTCATTCTGAGCCTGGGAATGACTGCACTCCTCGGCAAGGAGTTTGCCCCGCAGGAAGATCAGAGCCGATTTCTCGTGAGGCTGGAATGTCCGGTCGACTATTCGGTCGACGAGGCTGACCGGATGTTTAAAAAAGCTGAGGAGATTATCACCAAAATCCCCGAGGTCCGGACAGCCTTTTATTCGCAGGGACTCAGTCTGACGAACAAGGCTATCATATTTGTCGGCATAACGAAAAAAAACGAACGAACGCGGAGCCAGCACGAAATCATGCGGGATGTCCGCACAATGCTTCGTGAGATTCCGGGGCTAAAGGGCTTTGCCGAGGATATCTCGCTCATTGGCGGCGGCATTCGCAATGTCCCGATCCAGTTTATTGTGCGGGGCAGCGACCTTTCGGCGCTCCAAGTATACATGAAGCAGATAACAGCCGAGTTTTCAAAAATCCCGGGCATCGTCGACATCGACACGTCACTGGAATCCGGAAAGCCTGAACTGAGGGTTTTTATCGACCGGGACAAGGCGGCCGACCTCGGCGTCGACATTGCCACAATTGCAGAAGCGGTGAACTTCCTTATCGGCGGCGAAGTAACCGTCACAAAATACAAAGACGAGGCAAAAGGCCGGCGTTACGACGTACGCGCCCGGCTGAACCCGGAAGACCGCACAAACCCTTCCGACCTCGGACGCCTGTTTGTCCGTGCAAAAGACGGCCGGCTTATCGAAGCGTCCAGCCTTATTGAAATCCGCGAAGGCGGCGGTCCGAGTACGATTAGCCGCGTTGACCGTCAGCGCGCGATAACTCTTTTTGCCAACCTCGAGCGCAAACCGCTCGGCGAGGCGATGAATGAACTGAACGTGATTTCGTCAAAAGTTCTGCCCCCCGGCTTTTCAGGTGCCTATAAAGGGACCGCCGATATCATGGGGGAGTCATTCTTCTATCTGCTTGTTGCGCTCGTTCTCGGTATCGTGCTGGCCTATATGATTCTTGCGGCCCAGTTTGAGAGCTTTATCCAACCGATTACCGTGCTGCTCTCGATGCCGTTTTCCTTTATCGGCGCATTTACAGCGCTGCTGGTAACCGGCAATACTCTTAATATCTTCAGCTTCATCGGTCTCATTCTGCTCATGGGTCTCGTAAAGAAAAACGCGATTCTGATCGTCGATTATATCAACACGCTGAGAAAAAGCGGCATGCAACGCAAAGCGGCAATTCTGGAGGCTGGTCCAGTCAGGCTGCGGCCGATACTGATGACAACTTTCGCGATGGTCCTCGGCATGCTTCCCATCGCCGTCGGTCTGGGCGAAGGAGCTGAAACGCGTGCGCCGATGGCAATTGCAACCATCGGGGGATTACTGTCCTCGCTCTTCCTGACACTGCTCGTCGTGCCGGTCGCCTATGATCTGTTTGATGAAGCCGGAGAGCGCTTTTCCACGTGGCGGAAGCTAAAAAAAGAGTCTTCCGCAGAATAAGACGATGCGGAAATTGATGAACAGCATCTCGCCTGAACATCAGTCATGCTCAGTCCCTCTCAGGGGACAGAGCATGAGCATGACTAAGAGCAGCGCTGATTGCTGACGGTACTGCTTGACGATTTTTCACGCGCTTTGCTATGTTAGTGAGTACTAACTTTTTTCTGAAAAGAGGAGTTTACTATGGTATGGGCACTGCATCAGCACAAACAGGAATATTCATTGTGAAATCTCCCGCTTCACGTGAAGCGACGCGCCTCCGCATTCTCGAAGCTGCGCTCCGGCTGTTTTCCCGAAATGGATACCTCGGAGCTACCACCCGCGAAATGGCGCGGGAGGCAGGGGTTTCTGAAATGACCCTTTTCCGCCATTTCCCGTCAAAAGAAGCGCTCTTTGAAGCAGTTCTTTCCACCCATACCTTTCTTCCAGCACTGAAGGGGATCATTCCCGCAATTCAAACCATGCCGATTGAAGAAGCGCTCGTCATAATCGCCCGGAAATATCTTGAAACGCTCGATATCCGGAGAGATTTCATCAAGATCATGCTTTCCGAATGCCGTTTTTTCCCCGAAAAGGTGCATGGCGTTTACCGTGCGTTTCTTGCGGAGATCTTTTCGACACTTGCGGCGTATTTCAGTGAGAGGCAGAAGGCAGGCATCATGCGGCCGTTTGACCCGTTGCTCGGCGCCCGCGCGTTTCTTGCGATGTTTTTCACCTATTTTCTTACGACCGATATCGTGATGTTCCAAGCACGGGAGCATAGTTCTGTTGATAAGGTAATTCACGAATATGTCAGCTTTTTTCTGCGCGGAACAGAAAAGAAGCTCAGTGAATAAACCGTTGCACATCAGATGCGCCTTAACGATATCGTCGGCATATTTTTTTCTGAAGGGAACTATTTCATGGACACGCTGATAAAAAGCATTCTGATGAAAACGGCTGCGGCCGGGATTGCTGCGGTCGCGTTTTCCTTGCTGCTGGTTGCTTGCTCGGATAATAGCAAAGCCAGGCCACAACGGCCTCCTGCCGTTGTGGCAGTCGGCAATGCTGTTGAGAAAGCAGTCCCTCTGGAACTCCGTGCTGTCGGCAACATTGAGCCTTATGCGAACGTTGCTGTCAAGGCACAGGTGACGGGACGGCTCGATCGGGTTCATTTCAGGGAAGGCCAGTTCATTAAAAAGGGGGCTCTTCTTTTTACTGTCGATCCCCGTCAGCAACAGGCGGCGGTCCGGCAGGCTGAGGCTGCGCTTGCGCGCGATACTGCGCAGTTTGAGAATGCCCGTGAGGACGAACGCCGCTATGCGGAGCTTTTGCAGAAAGGATATGTATCCCGGCAGCAATATGATCAGTCCCGTACGGGCGCCGTTGCGCTTGAAGCTGTTGCTGCAGCAAGCCGTGCGAATCTCGAAGCGGCAAAAACGCAGCTCAGCTACTACTTCATTCATTCCCCGATAGCGGGTCGGGCGGGAGACGTCCTTATCGATGAAGGCAATCTCATCAAGGCAAATGATGACACCAAGGCGATGACCACCATAAACCAGATCGAGCCGATATATGTCAGCTTTGCGGTTCCTGAACAACATCTTGCCGACATCAAGAAATATATGGCGCAGAAACCTCTTTCCGTAAATGTCTATCTCAGCAAGACAGACACCGAGCCGATCGAACAGGGAACGCTTACCTTCGTCGACAACACGGTCGATACCTCAACCGGCACGATTAAGCTCAAGGCGACCTTCAAAAACAGCCGGCATCGCCTCTGGCCGGGCCAGTTTGTCACCGCGGTCCTGAAGCTCTCTGTGCAGGACGATGCCGTTGTCGTGCCGAACGAAGCGGTCCAGACCGGGCAGGCAGGACAGTATGTCTTTGTTATCAGGGAGGATCTGACCGCTGAGAACCGCGCCGTCGTAGTATCGCGAACCTATGGAAACGAATCGGTCATCGCGCAGGGCGTCAAGCCGGGAGAACGTATCGTTATTGATGGACAGATGAGAGTGCTTCCGGGAGGAAAGGTGCAGATTAAAGACCCGGTAACCCCGGCGTCAGTACCTGCAACCGCTCCGCACAAGACGGAAAAAGCGGACAAGAAGGACTGATTACGTGAATATCTCTGAAATTTTCATTAAACGACCGGTGATGACATCTCTTGTCATGATCGCTATTCTGCTCTTCGGACTGGTCGGCTACCGCCTTCTGCCGGTCAGCGACCTTCCCAATATCGATTTTCCGACTATTCTCGTGACGGCAACCCTTCCGGGAGCTACTCCGGAAACCATGGCTTCGTCTGTAGCGACACCGCTGGAGCGCCAGTTCTCGACCATTGCCGGGCTTGACTCCATGTCCTCAACCAATGCTCAGGGGGTCACATCGATAACGCTTCAGTTCAGCCTTGACCGGAGCATCGATGCCGCTGCACAGGATGTGCAGGCAATGATCTCGCAGGCAGCCCGGCAGCTGCCGGCCGACATGCCGACGCCGCCGTCCTTCAGAAAAGTGAACCCCGCTGATCAGCCGGTACTTTATCTGGCAGTCAGTTCGACCGTGCTTCCGCTTTACAAAGTACATGAGTTCGCCGATACCTTTATTGCCCAGCGCATTTCAATGCTGAGCGGCGTCGCACAGGTTCAGATATTCGGCGCGCAGAAATATGCCGTTCGGACACAGCTTGATCCGAAGGCGCTTGCAGCGCGCAAGATCGGTATCGATGAGGTTGCAAATGCGGTATCCAGGGGGAATGTGAACCTTCCTACCGGAACCCTGCAGGGAGCGCTTCAGGCTTTTTCTATCCAGGCGACCGGCCAGCTGAATGATGCCGCTTCATATCGTCCGCTTATTGTTGCCTACCGCAACGGCAACCCGGTGCGGCTCGAGGAGCTTGGCCGTGTCATAGACAGCGTTGAGAACGATAAAATCGCCGGGTGGTACAACGGCACCCGTGCAATAGTCCTCGCCATCCAGCGCCAGCCGGGAACCAATACAATAGAAATTGTCGACTCCATCAAGCGGCAGCTGCCCGGCCTCCGCGAGCAGATTCCGGGAACGGTCGACATCAACACACTGTATGATCGTTCGATCTCAATCAAGGATTCTGTCAATGACGTCAAGTTTACGCTCTTTCTTGCGGTTGCACTTGTGGTGCTCGTCATTTTCCTCTTCCTCCGCAATCTTTCCGCCACGCTTATTCCCAGTCTTGCGCTGCCCTTTTCGATTGTCGGCACATTCTCGGTCATGTATCTGCTGGGATACAGCATTAACAATTTTTCTCTCATGGCACTCGTTCTTGCCGTCGGGTTTGTCGTTGACGATGCGATCGTCATGCTCGAGAACATTGTCCGCCATATGGAAAAAGGCGAAGGTCCTTTTGAAGCAGCTTTCAAGGGCGCCAGGGAGATAGGGTTCACCATTCTTTCAATGACGCTGTCGCTCGTTGCCGTTTTCATTCCGGTGCTTTTTCTCGGCGGAATCCTCGGCCGTCTCATGCATGAGTTTGCGGTGACCATCAGCGTTGCAATCCTCGTCTCCGGATTTGTATCTCTCAGCCTGACGCCCATGCTCTGCAGCAGGTTCATGAAGCCGCACGGTAAGGAGCAGCGAGGAAGACTCTACCAGACATCCGAACGTGTCTTTCAGGGAATGCTCGCCTTCTATGAGAAGACCCTGCAGGCGGTGCTCCGGCATCGTCGCGCTACAATGCTTTTCACCGGAGCCCTGGTCATCGCTTCAGGCATTCTTTTCTACATTATTCCGAAAGGCTTTCTGCCTGCCGACGACACCGGCCAGCTCTTTGCATTTACCGAAGCCCAGCAGGGAATCTCGTTCGAGTCGATGAAAGACCACCAGCTCGCACTGATGTATATCGTGAGCAAAGATCCGAATATTGAAGCATTCATGTCAAGCATCGGCCCGAGCGGCATAAGTTCCACCGGCAACACCGGCAGAATGTTTCTGAAACTCAAACCGCGCTCCGAACGCACCCTGAGCGCGGATGAACTTGTGCAGGATCTCCGGCCAAAAGTCTCGCAGGTGCCCGGAATCCAGATGTTCATACAGAATATGCCGGCTATTCGCATCGGCGGCCGGATTACCAAGAGTCTGTATCAGTTCACCCTGCAGACGCCGGATACGGAAGAACTGTATCGCCATGCTGCAACGTTTGAGGCGAAGATGGCTGCGCTGGCCATTCTGCAGGATGTGACCAGTGACCTGCAAATCAGGAATCCGCAGGTAAACGTCGTCATCAACCGGGACAAGGCATCTGCACTCGGCATCAGCGCGCAGCAGATCGAGGAGTCGCTCCAGACCGCATACAGCACCCGGCAGGTTTCGACCATTTTTGCGCCGAGCAACCAGTATCAGGTCATTATGGAGCTGCTCCCTGAGTATCAGATGTATCCGGAATCGCTTTCGATGCTCTACGTGAAATCCTCCAGCGGCGCGCTTGTTCCGCTGAGTACTGTTGCGGCGCTGAATCAGGACATCGGCCCTCTTTCGGTGAATCACTCGGGCCAGTTCCCGGCAGTCACCATTTCGTTCAATACGCGCCCGGACGTGTCTCTGGGCGAGGCGGTCGACAAGGTGAACAAGCTCGCCCGGGAATCGCTTCCCGCGTCCATCAGCACCAGTTTTCAGGGCTCCGCCCAGGCCTTCCAGGACTCTTTCCGGGGGCTCTGGATTCTTCTCGTTCTCGCAATTATTGTCATCTACATCGTTCTGGGCATCCTCTATGAAAGCTATATCCACCCGATAACCATTCTTTCAGGTCTGCCTGCAGCAGGGTTCGGCGCGCTTCTGACCCTTGTGATTTTCGGACTGGAACTGAATGTCTATTCCTTCGTCGGTCTTATCATGCTGATAGGAATTGTGAAGAAGAACGCTATCATGATGATCGACTTTGCGCTTGAGGCGCAGCGCAGCGAAGGGAAAAAACCGTTTGATGCGATCTATCAGGGATGTATCATCCGCTTCCGCCCCATCATGATGACAACCATGGCTGCCCTGATGGGCACCTTGCCGATAGCCATCGGATTCGGCACAGGCGCCGAATCCCGCCGTCCGCTCGGTCTGGCGGTCGTCGGCGGCCTGCTCTTTTCCCAAATCGTAACGCTGTATATTACACCGGTCTTTTATCTGTACATGGAAAAATACCAAGCGAAATATCTCCAGTGGCGCGCCGGCCGCAAAGCACGAGCAGCCGGTTCGCAGGTGGAGGAGGAGAACGCATGAACTACCCGTTATGGATGGACAGACGCATTTGCCACCTGGCTGCTGCGCTTGCAATCTCGGGATGCCTTGCCCTATCCGTTGCATGGGCCGAAGAAGTCCCGTTCCCGATCAAACCCGGAGACAAGCTGAATGTTGACCGCGTCGTCAGCATTGCCATCGAACGGCAGCCCCAGCTTGCTGCGGCGCAAAGCACAGTGAGGGCAAGCGAAAGCAGAATCGGACAGGCCGTCTCTGCCTACCTTCCGCAGATCAGTGCCACCGCTGGATATTCCAAAATCAAGAGTCCTGACAGCAGTTTGAAGTCATCCGGATCAGAAACGACCATAAATGGAAGAAACCCGTATGAACAGTATTCCGGTTCTATTAATGCGTCGCAGCTCCTGTACGATTTCGGCAAGACGCCGAACCAGATCTGGATTCAGAAATACGGGGCAGAGGCGGCGCGCGGCGACCTCGGCAGCGTGCGCGGCAACATAATACTCGCAGCGCGTCAGGCATATTATGCCCTTTTACAGGCACAGCACACCCGCGCTGTCGCACACGAGGTGACCACGCAGTTTGAGCAGCACCTGCAGCAGGCAAAAGCTTTTTTCGAGGTCGGCACCAAGCCGAAATTTGATGTCACCAAGGCCGAGGCTGACCTGAGCACCGCCAAGTTGAATCTCATCAAGGCGGAAAACTCGCTGAAGCTGGCAAAGGTGACACTGAATAATGCAATGGGCGTACCGGACGCTCCTGACTATACCATTGAGGATTCGCTCAATGTGGTGAAGAAAGAGATAACGCTGGCCGCAGCGGTCGATACTGCATACAGGAACCGCCCGGAGCTTCTGGCATCGCAGTCGCGGGTAAAGGCGGCAGACGAGCAGATTTCCTATGCATATAAAGGCTTTTTTCCGTCAATCAGCGCAGTCGGTGCTTACAACCGGGACGGTCGGGATTTCCTGCCGCCGGAAGGATGGAATGCCGGCGTCTCCATGACGTGGCAGCTCTTCAACGGCTTCCAGACGGTGCATCAGGTACGGGAAGCCAGGGCGAACCTCGATACGGCGCGTTCCAATTATGAACTCCTCAAACAGAACGTTCTGCTTGAGGTGCAGCAGGCGTACCTTCAGCTGCTCCAGGCAAAAGAGAGCATTCCGACAGCGGAACTCGGCGTCAAACAGGCAACCGAGAACCTCGAGATCGCAACTGGCCGTTACAATGCCGGCGTCGGCAGCCCTATCGAAGTGACCGATGCACAGATCCTTTACGCCAATGCGAAAATTGCCTATACCCAGGCGCTTTACGACTATCAGGTCTCAACAGCAAGCCTTGAGCGGGCAATCGGAGGCATCGGACAATGAAAAAGAACCTGATCATCGCCGGCGCAATAGCGCTCGTCCTCGCGCTGATTGCCGGCATATATTTCATGAGCGGCAAAAAAAGCGATGTCACCTATAAAACGGAAAAGGCAGCGCGCGGTGATGTCGTCGAATCCGTGACCGCGTCGGGAACCGTCAATGCAGTCACCACGGTTCTCGTCGGCACACAGGTCTCCGGCACGATCAAGCAGCTCTATGTCGATTATAACTCGAAAGTCACAAAGGGGCAGCTTCTGGCGCAGATAGATCCGCTTTTGTTGGAAGCGCAAGTCGATCAGGCCCGTGCAAACCTTCTCAAGCTCCAGGCAAATACGCTTGATGCACAACGCCAGCGGGATCGCAACAAGCAGCTCTTTGAGCGCAATCTCATTGCCCGCAGTGACTATGAAACATCTGATGCGAACTATGACTCTTTCGCAGCGCAGGTTGCAGCAGCAAACGCATCTCTCCGGTCGGCACAGACAAATCTTCAGTATACACGCATTCTCTCGCCGGTCGACGGGGTTGTGATTTCCCGCAGTGTTGATGTCGGACAAACCGTTGCCGCGAGTTTTCAGACGCCGACGCTCTTCACGATTGCCCAGGATTTGACAAAAATGCAGGTCGAGACAAGCGTCAGCGAAGCCGATATCGGCAAAATCCAGGTTGGGCAGAATGTTGAATTTACCGTCGATGCATATCCGGACCTGACGTTTAACGGATCTGTGTTTCAGGTTCGCAATGCCCCTGTTACCGTCCAGAATGTCGTAACGTATACCGTTGTTGTCAAGGTGGAAAACCCTGACCTGAAACTCAAACCGGGCATGACGGCAAATGCCGCTATTACAACAAACATCAAGAAAGATGTGCTTCGCATACCGAATGCCGCCTTGCGCGTCAGGATCGCAGACAAGGGAGCCCCGAAGCAGGCGCAAAGGGGACCGGGCATCTGGATCCTTGAAGGAGAAACACCGAAGCGGATAAAAATCACTACCGGCATCACCGATGGAACGTACACTGAAATGAAGTCAGGTGAGCTTGCAGAAAATGCCAGTATCATCGTAGAGGCTGTTTCCAAAGACAAGAAACCTGCTGCATCAGGCGCTACTCCACCGGCCGGTGGACCGAGAACGCCGCGCGTTAATTAGCATGGCACTGATTGAAATTCAGAATCTGGGCAAGATCTATGATCTCGGCGAAGTTCGTGTGCATGCACTGGATTCGGTTTCGCTTGAAATTCAGCACGGTGAATTCGTGGCAATCATGGGCGCTTCAGGATCGGGCAAGTCTACCCTGATGAATATTCTTGGATGTCTCGACAAGCCTTCGACCGGGACCTATCGCCTTGAGGGCATCGATGTTGCCGAACTCAACCGTGATCAGCTCGCAGAGATACGGAACAAGAAGATCGGTTTTGTCTTTCAGGGATTCAATCTGCTCTCAAGGACGTCTGCAGTCGAAAATGTCGAAATCCCCCTCCTCTATGCTGAAGTGCCCTCGGAAGATCGGAGAGAAAGAGCGCTCGCAGCGCTGAATAGTGTTGGGCTCGAGCACCGCGAGAATCATGTGCCGAATCAGCTCTCGGGCGGTCAGCAGCAGCGCGTAGCGATTGCCAGGGCGCTCGTCAATCAGGCTCCTCTTATCCTCGCAGATGAGCCGACCGGGAACCTCGACTCCAAAACAAGCGCTGAAATTATGGAGCTTCTTGTAAATCTCAACCGTATTGAGGGTATTACTGTTATTATCGTTACCCACGAGCCCGACATTGCCCGATACACCAGGCGGGTCATCCGTTTTCTTGACGGCCGCATTATAAGTGATGAGCGCAGCGAGGCGGCGGCATGATAAATCCGGCAGCATCGATCAGGGTATCCATGCGGGCGCTCAGGGTGAACAAGCTCCGCTCCGCGCTCACCATGCTCGGCATTATCATCGGCGTCGGCGCAGTTATTACCATGCTCGCGGTCGGCACGGGCACGAAACAACAGTTGTCCGAACAGATTTCGAGCATCGGCAGTAATCTGATTATCATCCTGCCCGGCTCCACATCGGCAGGCGGCGTGCGCATGGGAACCGGAACTCAGCCCACGCTCTCGCTCGCTGATGCTGAAGCGATTGAGCGGGAGTGCCCGGCTGTCGCGGCTGTTGCGCCCATTCATGGAGGAGGTGCCCAGATCATCTATGGAAATCTGAACTGGGCAACAACCGTTACCGGCACGACAGCAAGCATCCTGGATGTCAGGGAATGGCGGCTGGCCTATGGCAAACCCTTCAATGAACAGGACGTAAAGAATGCCACCAAGGTTGCCCTCATCGGGCAGACGGTTGCTGATTATTTATTCGGAGACGTTGACCCGGTCGGGCAGACGGTCAGAATCAAGAACGTACCGTTCCTGATCAGCGGTGTGCTGGTCAGCAAAGGACAGAGTCCTTCGGGTCAGGATCAGGACGATGTCATGTATGTGCCGGTCACGACCGCACAGAAGAAGCTCTTCGGCACCTCTTTTCCCGGAAGCGTCAGAACTATCATGGTGAAGGCAAAAAGCACTGATGACCTTGCCGCAGCCGAGGAACAGATCAACTCACTGCTCCGTCAACGGCATCGCATCAGTGCCCGGCAGGAGAATGACTTCACCGTACGTAACCTGACGCAAATAATGGAAGCGGCGGAAGAGCAGCAGAAGATGATGACGATTCTGCTCGGTGCGGTTGCATCCATCTCGCTGCTGGTCGGAGGAATCGGCATCATGAACATCATGCTGGTGTCAGTCACGGAGCGGACGCGTGAGATCGGGATCAGAATGGCAGTCGGCGCAAAGACCATGGATATCAGAATGCAGTTCATGATCGAAGCCCTGACCCTTTCGCTCGTCGGCGGCATCCTGGGGATCATTACCGGCATTGCATGTGCACAAGTGTACACATTCTTTTACGAGAAACCTACGATTATATCGCTGATGTCGGTGCTGCTCTCATTCAGCTTCTCCGGACTGGTCGGTATTTTTTTCGGTTTTTATCCGGCGTATAAGGCATCCCTTCTGAATCCGATTGATGCGTTGCGCTATGAGTAAACACCGTGTGAATAACCGTCCGATGTCTGAAAGCGCTGCGAGGTAATCGGTGCGACTTTTTTTTATAGTATTCTTCGTCCTGTATGGAATAATGCATCTGTATTTCTTCCTGAAGCTTCGCCGGGCTTTCAGGCCGGGCCGCACCGTATCGATTCTGATCGGGCTGAATCTTATTCTCCTTGTCTTCTCTCCTGTTGCGGCGCGCATGGCTGTCCGCGAAATGATTCTGCCCTGGGCTTATCCGCTCAGCTATGCGGCATACTTCTGGCTGGCATTTCTCTTTCTCTTCTGTGCGACCGCTTTTTTTATGGACAGCGGACGGGCAGGCCTCTGGCTTATGAAAAAGATGCGCAGGCATAAAAGCAGGAAGATAAAAAAACATGTTCGCTCGGCATTTCTCGTTCCGTCACTTGTTGCGATCTCCGTCTGCCTCTACGGGTATCATGAAGCGCATGACATAAAGGTTGAACGCGTAGAGATACCGACGCAAAAACTGACCGAGCGAATCAGGATTGCCCAGATATCAGATGTCCATCTGGGGGTCACGGTCCGTGAAGACCATCTGAGCAATATCCTTGCGGCTGTAAAGAAAGCACAACCCGATATGCTTGTCTCGACCGGCGATCTCATTGATGCAGACAACGGCTTCATTGAAGGCCTCCATCAGCCCCTTCAGAACATATCGCCCCGACTCGGGAAATATGCGGTTCTCGGCAACCATGAATTCATCTGGAGCGAAAAGACCTCGCTGGATTTTATGGCAAAAGCAGGCTTTAAAATTCTGAGAGCCTCATCCGTTCCGGCTGGAGAAAAGCTGATTGTCGCCGGAGTTGACGACCCCGCGGCGCGATACTATACCGGAGCCCGTGAAGCCGACGAAAGAAGACTTTTAAGCTCTCTGCCGCAGGACCGCTTCATTCTCTTTCTGAAACACCGCCCGGTGGTGGATCCCGCGGCAAGCGGCTTGTTCGATCTTCAGCTCTCCGGACACTCCCATAAGGGACAGATTTTCCCGTTCAGCATACTGACCTGGTTTTATTATCCGCGGCATGCGGGGAAACTGCATCTGGTTGACGGGTCCCTTCTCTATGTAAACAGGGGCACCGGCACCTGGGGGCCGCCGATCAGGTTTCTCGCGCCGCCGGAAGTGACTATTATCGATCTTGTCCCTCAGGCGCCGTTGAGTCGCAGATAATAGAGACACAAATAAAGCGCTGCATGATAAGAAAATTGCTCATGGAAATTGGCGCTGTATCCTTGCTCTCTGCAGCCTTTTGAGCATTGCCCTATCGTCGGAAAGCGCTCCGCAGGAATCCCGCGCACTGCCGGGCTAAAGAAGACAACTGCTGAAAACCGGCTCGTAAAAATTGCCTCCTATAACGCTGGAATTGAGATGGCTGAAGTTTCCGCAGCTCTCCCAAAAAGAATACTCCCTGACATACTTTCCATGGCACGCCCGGAAATGACGCTTCCGCATTAAAAATCGAGCGGGCTCTTCGCCTCTTTAATTGTCTTGCTCGGCACGCAGTGCGTATAGATCATGGTAGTTCTGACGTCACTGTGACCCAGAAGGGTTTGAATGGTGCGAACGTCGTAGTTTGCCTGCAAGAGATGTGTAGCAAAAGAGTGGCGGAACGTGTGTGATGTGACGCGCTTGGTGAGCTTCGCCCGTCGGACCGCCTCATACAGCGCCAGCTGGACGTGTGTTTCATGAAGATGATACCGCCGCAGCTCCATCGCATCCGGCACGAAGGTCAAAGACCGCTGGGGGAAAAACCATTGCCAGACAAACTCCTTGCCGGCGTTCGGATATTTTTTTTCGAGCTGATCGTCAAGAAAAACACCCGCATAGCCCGCCACAATATCCTCATCATGAAGTTTCTTTATACCCTCAAACTGGGCCGTCAACTCCGGCATGATCGCCTGCGGAATCGGCACGGCACGGTCTTTACTGCCCTTTCCGTGGACCGTAAGTATTCCGGCATCGAAATTGAAATTCTTCACCCGCAAGCTGACGCATTCAAAGAGACGAAGCCCGCAGCCGTACAACAGCTTGACCGCAAGATCGTAGGGATGTTCCAGGTGTTTCAGGACAGCGTCTATTTCCTTCCGGGAAAGAACCACGGGGATATATTTCGATTTCTTCGCGCGGGGAATGTCCTTGTGATCGCCGAAATCTTTTTTCAGAACGTGCCGAAACAGAAACAGCAAAGCGTTGAACGCCTGATTCTGAGTCGAGGCTGATACTTTGCGGTCCACTGCCAGATGCGTAAGATACGCCTTCACATCAGCATCAGACAACTCCGTCGCCGGCTTATTATGCAGGAAGCCTTGAAACTTGCGGCACCAATCCGCATAGGCCTTGAGCGTTTTTCGGGAATAGTGCCGCATCCTGATCTCCGCCGCGAGATCGTCGATGATCTTGTCCCAGTCAGGACATCCGGATTTCTCCAGACAACGCCATTCATTATAACGACTGCCGGCCGATTTCTGTGGTACGGCAGGCTCTGTTTTCTGCAGGCAATGCGGCGGCTGCACATCAGGGGAATGTGCCGGCGTTATCGCTTCGGTCTTCGATATGTTGTTGGAAGATTCCTCCTTAATAGTAACGCCCCCTGCTTCGCCACCCCCTCCTACGATAGCAGGGGGACGGGGGGAGTTATGATTCATGGGAGCGGCGGGGGTGGTTGCCGCCTTTGCTGTCGGCTTGGTCTCGCTGTGCGAATTTGCTGACCCGTCAGCGGGTTTCCGCAGCGTCTCAAAATAAAGAGAAAGGGCATGCGCTGCCTGTCTTTGCTGCTCGGGCGACTGATTCTTTTTTTGTAATTTTTCGATAAACAAACGCACATGTTCCGATTTGGAATCAGGAAGCGAATATTTGCTTCGGAAATCAAGATAATACCGAAGCCACTTCTTGTAATCCGCGTAGCGGGAAGCAGGAACGGCCCTTTTTTTCAGAACGTCCTCGAATTGCGTCAAAATATCGATGGGTATAGTTTGCATAGAATTTAAAAATGACTAATAAAATATATAGCATATTAGTAATTTTTAAAAATATATTATATCAAGCAAGTATGTCAACAATGCCTTCAATAGCTATTGACTGGATGAAAACTATCTGCTAAAGTTTTGTAACTATCTAACAGGCTGCTGAAAAAGTCCCTCTGCGGCTCAGCAGGGTCAATTTCGGGGGATGTTCTGACATGGATTGACCCGAGTTTTTCGATTCTTGAGCCTCTGAGAGAGTCGTTTTTGGCAGTGCATTTTGCATCAAGAGTT
>DATIKF010000309.1:0-13751 GCA_035477855.1 Dissulfurispiraceae bacterium | reverse complement strand
CGACAGGACGTGCAACGCCGCTCATTCTCGGACGGCATCCAGCCATCCTCCGAGGTATTCGCCCGGCACTTACCTCCATGTAAGCGCCTACTTCGCCGAATAAATCCGCTCTGTTGCACGTCCTGCCAGGCTTTGAGCGTTTTGGACCGATTCTAATGACAATTTTGGGTTCAAACGCAATGCGGCCCGGAAACAAACGCTGCGCATGTTCCGGGCCGCTGATGCGGGGGCATTACTTCGAAGAGAAGATAGACTTCAGGAATCGCCGCAACTCATACCATGATTTCTGATCAGCGCTTTTGTTATAGGCAAGATCGAGATTAAACTTTTTCGCATACCTGTCTGCTTCAGGGTTGGTGAAGCTGTGTTTTGTGCGGGGGTAGTTGATAAAGGTAAAGTCAGCTTCAGCGTCGGTCATCTCTTTCTTGAATGCTTCGATCTGTTCGGGCGTAATCATCACATCATCAGCACCGTTAAAAACAATTATCCGGGCTTTGACAGCACCTTTTTCCGCAGGTTTGGCCGGCGCGAGACTGCCGTGGAAGCTGGCGACGCCCTTGAGATCAGCTCCCTGCCGAGCCATATTCAGCACAACGCCACCGCCGAAGCTGTACCCGATGGCGGCAATCCTTCCGGCATCGACCTGCGGCTGTTGCCTGATGAAATCAAGGGCAGCATTGAAGCGTGCTCCGGCGACATCGAAGTTCTTTGTTGCCTCAGCGGCAAATTTCTTCGCGTCGTCAGGATGCGCCGCTTTTTTCCCTTCACCGAACATATCGACCGCAAGCGCAACATAGCCCAATTTTGCGAGCTGCTTCGCCCGCGTTCTGGCGTACTTATTGTGTCCCCACCATTCATGAACGACCAGAACCGCAGGGAGCAGCATCCTTTTTTTGACGTCAGGATAAGCCATGAAGCCTTTCATTTCCAGGTCGCCTGCCGGATACACAACCTCTTTGGCAACAATTTTTACGGTTGCAGCGTCGGCTGAAGTCAAGCCGGTTGAGAATGCAAGGACAAGAGCAATAAGGCAAGCAAGTTTTTTCACGAAAGCCTCCGGAGAACAAAATAAGCAAAAAAGGTTTATACAATTCTCAGGCGCTGCCTCGGCGGCAAAACGGAAAAAAATGCGGGCCGCCCCGTGATGCTAAATCAGTCGATTTTTTTGAAGGCCTGCTTCTTCGCGCCGCAGATCGGGCACTCATCAGGCGCCTCGTTTTCAACAGTGTTGCCGCAGACTTGGCAGACATAGTATTCAACAGCTTCGTTCTTGCCGAGAGTCTCCAGGGCTTTTTTGTAAAGATCCGCGTGAATCTTTTCGACGGCATTTGCATACATGAAGCTTCGGAGCGCGCCATGATTCGCTTCTGCCTTTGCATGCTCAATCATCGCCGGATACATCGACTCAAACTCGTGCGTCTCGCCGCCGATTGCTTCAGCAAGATTCTCCTTTGTGGTCCTGAGACCGCCCATCTCGAGGAGATGCGCGTGGGCATGCACAGTTTCTGCTTCTGCGGCAGCACGGAACAGCTTTGCTACCTGAGGGAATCCATCCTGTTCTGCCTTTTTTGCGAATGCAAGGTATTTCCGGTTCGCCTGCGACTCACCGGCAAATGCTTCTGCCAAATCGTTCATTGTCTTGCTCATAATGTATTCTCCTTAATTAAATTTCGTGTGGTACTCTTTTACTTTGCGGGCGAAGTCAGCGCCGAATTCAAATATCTTCTTTTCATCAGCCTCGTCTGGTTTATAATTCACTTCGACTCCAGGTTCGACCACGTCGAGGCACATTTTTTTGAACATTTCATAGGCTTCTTTTACAGCGCCGCCACCCCACCCGTAGCTGCCGAAGGCCCCGGCAATGCGGTTTTTCGGACGGAGTCCGCGCACATGCGTGAGGAAGTTGGCGACCGAAGGGAACATGATGTTATTCAAAGTCGGTGTGCCGATAAGGCAGCCGCGCGCCTTCCAGAGTTCCTTGACGGCGATGCTCATGGGCGTTGCCCGAAGCTTGATAATCTTGCAGCCAACCCCCTCGCTCCTGACGCCCTCCAGAAGAGGAACGGTCATTTTTTCGGTGCTATGCCACATCGTGTCATAAATAATCGCTACGCTGCAGTCAGCCTTCCCGTTTGCGAGGTCAAGGTACATCTGGAGCACCTTGCCGGGATTTTGGCGCCAGATAATGCCGTGGTCCGGTGCTATAATTTCAATTTCAAGGCCCAGTTTCTGGACATCGGCAATCTTGTTCTTGATAAGCTGACCGAACGGCATGAGGATGTTTGCATAGTAATCTACAACTGCGTCATCAAGCTCGGCCATCGACTGGCAGGTGACATACTCATCATCAAAGCGCGCTGCGGAAGCAATATGCTGACCGAACGCATCCTGGCTGATAAGCACCTTGTCTTCCTTTACATACGTCATCATCGAATCGGGCCAGTGCAGCATCGGTGTTTCAAGAAACAGGAGAGTCTTTTTACCGGTACAGAGCGTGTCCCCGGTCTTTACTACCTTGAGGTTCCACTTCGAAACGTCGAAAAAGCGCTCGATGCCTTTTTTGCCCTTCTCAGTGATATAAATGGCAGCATTCGGCGTTAACGCCATGACATCTCCGATGCCGGTCATGTGATCGTTTTCGATGTGGTTGATGACGATATTCTTGATCTTGGCCGGATCAACAAGCCGCCGGATGTTCTTGATCATCAGTTCGGAAAAATCGCACTTCACGGCATCAACAAGCGTAATGTCATCATCCATAATCAGATAGTTGTTGTACGAAGTGCCGCGCGGCGTTTCGTAGCCGTGGAAGTCGCGCACTTCCCAATCAACAGCGCCAACCCAGAAAATGTCGTTTTTTACTTCAACCGCCTTCATTTATCCTCCCCGTAATGGCCGAAACAAGTTTCTCGATCGTAACAGAAAATGTGCGACTCTGCGTATATATTATTATGCAATTCTATGCAGGTCAAGTCGCCGAACAGGAAGCCTCAAGGTGTCGGCCTCTGGTATTCCGGAGCCCTTCCCCTTTGATGTTCAACCTATTTTTTCAAAAGCATCCTTGCCGGCCTTGCAGACCGGGCATTTCCAGTCAGCCGGAAGGCTTTCAAACTCCGCTCCTTCGACGTCCTCCTTGTAGAGCCACTTGCAGGCCGCGCATCGCCAGAGCGCACCATCTGCGCGGGAGCTGGTCTTCATGGCGACTTCCCATCCTTTTGCAATCAAATCCTCGATTTGCGGCGGATAGACCCCTGAGAATATTGTTTTATCGCGAGCATCCTCGAATGTTACTTCTATCGTGAAATCGCCTTTTTTTGCGGTATAGCCCCAGCTGAAATTCTCTTTTGTGTCAGGAGTGTCGGCTTTGGCAGTGTAGATAAATGTGTTGCCGCTGCGCTTCACCTTTGCCCAGCTGAAACAGCACTTCAGCACCGATGTGCAGCCGCACTTGCCCCCTCTGAGTTCAAGTCCGTCAACCATAAAACCACCCGGAGATTTTTCGATAGATACTTCCATAGGCACCTCCTCATGTACCAGTGCATTTATTTTTTTAATTATCAGGCAGTCTGATGCAGTCAGTCCGCCTGGAACTCCATACCATTCTGCTGTGCCTTCGGGGTGTGCAAAGAGGTGCGACACCGGCACTACGTCCGGCGGAGAGAAAAAGCCTCAGTCGGACGTAGTGGAAGGGGCTTACTTCAGGGCCTGGTAAACTGCGCCGACCAGTTTCTCTGACGGTCTGAGCGTCTGCGCGCCGGGCTGCCACTTTGCAGGGCAGACTTCGGCAGGATTTGTTGCAACATATTGAAATGCTCGTACTTTTCTGACCAGTTCATCCATTTCGCGGCCGACGTTGTAAAAAAGCACCTCTGAGCTTACAAGCGTACCTTCGGGATTGATAATAAATGTTCCGCGCAGGGCTAGTCCGCTGTCATCGTCGTAAACGCCGAAGAGTCTTGATACGGAACCTTTCGGGTCTGCACCCATGTGGTATTTGACCTCCTTGAGGAGAAGCTCCTGGTGGCACCAGCCATAGTGGACAAACTTGGTGTCGGTGCTGATCGAAACAACTTCGCAGCCGAGCTTTTTGAGTTCAGCATGCTTTGCCGCCAGATCCGCAAGCTCGGTCGGGCAGATAAAGGTAAAGTCCGCCGGATAAAAGACTAAAACAGTCCACTTTTTGGCCTTCTTCGCCTTGGCAAGGCTGAAGGTTCCGAATTTGCCGTCCGCAGGTTCAAACGTCTCCATCTCAAAATCCGATACTTTCTGGCCTATTTTCAGGCCACTGCAGCAGTCACTCATTTCATGCCTCCGTCTACTGGTGTTTCTGCGAAGCCAAGGGCTTCTCAATATTCTTCATGCAGTCCGGACATACCCCGTAGAACTCTATGTGGCTGCCCGTAATCTCAAAATCGCACACGGCTTCGTCCGGCAATTCGACTTTGTAATCAATATGGATGTCTATAATCTTCCGGCATTTCGCACAGATAAGATGGTTGTGCGGATGTGGGTTCGGATCAAACCTCTTCCGGTTCGGGTCTATTGAAAGCTCCACAACCTCGCCACGCTGCCGGAGAGCCTCAAGCGTGTTGTATACCGTTGCAAACGACATCGTTGGGAACCGGGCAGAAACTGCACGGTAAATTTCGTCAGCAGACGGATGTTCGCAATTATTATCGAGATACTCCAGTACCGCAAGCCTCTGCGGTGTAAGTTTCATGCCTATTGATTGATATTTTTTCATTGGTTATCTTGTTTATAATTATTTTTCAATAATAAATGTTATCAATTTATAATTGTTCTTGTCAATGAGTTTTTTTTATGTTTTTTACATCAAGAATACGGAAGCGCACACGTTCAATTTTTTCATTCAATCCGTCTGCACCTGCTGCTAAAGACAGCTTTCCGGTACAGAACCAAAATTCCATGGTAAACTACCTTCATGCGCCAAAAACACGAAGCGATTCTGATTCGCGGGGTGAACTGGATAGGGGACGCCGTTATGACACTTCCGGCTATCCGCGCAGTGCGCCGGGCATATCCCGATGCGCTTATCAGTGTTTTGGCAAAACCGTCGGTCGCACCTGTTTATGAACACCTTTCCGGCATCGACGACGTCATTGTCCAGCATGATCATCATGAAGGCATCCTCGGCAGGTTCAAAATGGCAATGGAGTTGCAGCGGAAGAAATTTACCATGGCGATTCTGCTCCAGAATGCCTTCGGTGCCGCGCTTACCACGTTTCTCGCCCGCATTCCCGAGCGCATCGGCTACGATCGCGACGGTCGGGGCTTCCTGCTTACAAAGGCAATACCCTACAACAATGAAGATCTTGTGATGCATCACATCAAATATTATCTGCATTTGCTGAAACAGGCTGGTATCCCGGCAGAATATGAAAGGCCTGCTCTTGTCATTACGCTTCAGGAGCGGCTTCGGGCGCGCCAGCGACTCGCCGACTTGCCGAGGCCGATTCTCGGTATCAATCCGGGAGCAACCTATGGTTCTGCCAAGCGCTGGTTTCCGGACCGCTTTGCTGAGGTTGCCAACTGGTTTATACGAACTACGGGCGGCGGCGTCATTCTGTTCGGCAGCAAAAGGGAAGAAGACATTGCTCTTGAAATAGAAGAATACATTCCAAAAAACAAGCTCTGTGTTGCCGGACAAACCACGCTTCGCGACCTGATGGCACTGATAGCGGAGTGTGATGCCTTTGTGACGAATGACTCCGGCCCGATGCATCTGGCAAACGCCAGCGGAACGCCGCTGGTTGCTGTCTTCGGGTCGACGTCTCCGGCCTTGACCGGTCCGCTGGGTGACGGAGTTCGCGTGCTGAACGCCGGCGTGCCCTGCAGCCCCTGCTTTGAACGCTCGTGCCCTCAGAAGGACTTAAAGTGCATGCTCACGATCACGGCAGACGAGATGTCGCACGAGTTGGCGCAGATTGTCCCCCGGCAGCGTGCGGTGTTTTTCGACAGGGATGGAACCCTCTGCCGCGACGCCGACTACCTGAACGACTGGAAGGATTTCGAGCTTTTCCCTGACATAGAGCAGGTGCGGCGTCTGAAGGAGAAGGGATATCTTCTCATCGGGGTCTCAAATCAGTCGGGAATCGGGCGCGGTCAGGTTGAGGAATCATTTGCAAAAGAGGTCAATCAGGTGTTTATCGACAAATATGGGTTCGACGAATTCTTTTACTGCCCGCACCGGCCTGATGAGCACTGCTCATGCCGCAAGCCCGAGCCGGCAATGATTCAGGAAGCGCGTCTCAAGCACCGCATCGATCTGTCCAGGTCATACGTTGTCGGCGACAAGGACGCCGACATGCTCCTTGCCCGGATGGTCGGTGCCCGCGCCATTCTTGTACAGACCGGTCAGCAGTCCTCGTCCGGGCATGCGCACCGTGTTGTGCCGTCTCTGTCAGATGCTGTGGCAGCAATTCTTGCTGATGAAAAAAAAGATTCTTAATCGCGAGCCGAAAAAGATTCTTATCGTCAAGCCGAGCTCTCTCGGCGACATAGTCCACAGTCTTGCGTTTCTCTCGACGATTCATGATCATTTTCCTCAGTCAACTATCGACTGGGTTGTCGCACGAGGATTTGAGGGCTTGCTCGAACACCATCCCATCGTGCATCGGCTCTGGATTATCAGAAAGGATCAGTGGAAAGACATCAGGAACCTTCCTGCAACAGCACGCGAGATGCGGAAGCTTTTTCTGACCCTGCGCAATGAGCAGTACGATCTCGTTGTCGACCTGCAAGGGTTATTGAGAAGCGGACTAATCACTCACGCCACAAAAGCGCCGGTGCGCATCGGCTTCAAAGAGGCGCGCGAAGGCAGCCGCCTTTTTTATACCCATACCGTTACAGGGGGGCGCGATATTCATGCGGTCGATCGTTACCTGCTGATTGCTGCGGCGCTCGGATGTGAAATCACAAATGTCGCATTTCCGCTTCCCCTTGTTAAAGAAACAAGGGGAATAGAGACTCTGAAACAAGAACTTGGGAACTATGCCGTTGTCGTGCCGGGCGCGCGCAAGCCTGCGAATAGGTGGCCCGCAGAACGCTACGGGGCGCTGGCATCGCTCCTGCCGTTCCGGACGGTTGTTCTTGGCAGCACGGCTGATGCAGCCCTGGCAGAAACGGTTGTCGGTGCATCGGGGAACAAGGCGCTCTCTCTTGCGGGGAGAACCGACCTCGCCGGGCTTGTACATATCATCCGCGGCTCGCAGCTAATGGTCTGCAATGATACCGGCCCGATGCATATTGCAGCAGCGCTTCATGTCCCGGTTGTCGCACTTTTTGGCCCTGCGAATTCGAAGAGGACGGGACCGTATGGGCAACTTGACCGGGTCATCAATCCGAATCTTCCGTGCGCACCCTGTTACAAAAAGGAGTGCAAAAGACCGGTATGCATGGAAGCGATATCAGTTGAGGAAGTGGAGAGAGCAGTAAAAAAAGTAATGAGCAGCAGCTCTAATTCAAGATCCGGAGGTTTGTGATGAAATACCAGACGGGCGAAATAGGACGAGTCATTGTCGCGAAGTTCGATGACGGCGACAATGTCCTGCTGGGACTGATTGAGATTGCGAAGAAGGAGAACATCAGGGCCGGTGCCTTCCACATGGTTGGGGCGCTGAAGGGAGGCAGATTTGTGGTCGGCCCGAAAACCGACGATATGCCGCCGGTTCCCGAATGGCGGGAACTGACAGAGAGCCATGAGACATACGGATTCGGAACCATTTTCTGGTATGGCGAGGAGCCGAGGATACACTTCCACGGTTCATACGGCAAGTTTGATTCAGTCAAGGTCGGCTGCCTTCGCGAAGCATCTGAAACCTTCATGCTGCTCGAAGTGGTTATTTATGAAATCAAGGGGGTGACTGCCAGGCGTGAGCTGGACGAAGTCACAAAAATGGTGCTGCTGAAGATATAGCTGTTGCAATCAGGTGGAGGCGCTCTCTCTGGGCCTCCTCCCTCCCTGACCGCATGCCGGACTAAGGCTTTACATAAGCATATCATTCTCGCTGCTTCCTGATTATGAACGTAATTCCCGCCGAAACGGCCTTAACAGAAGGCGGCAACGATTCTTTTCGCAAACATGCAGCCCCCCCTGGTTATTTTAGGCATAATCCGGGAATTGTCATTAGCCCGACAGGACGTGCAACGCCGCTCATTCTCGGACGGCATCCAGTCGTCCTCCGAGGTATTCGCCCGGCACTTGCCTCCATGTAAGCGCCTACTTCGCCGAATAAATCCGCTCTGTTGCACGTCCTGCCAGGCTTTGAGCGTTTTGGACCGATTCTAATGACAATTTTGGGATAATTGCAAAATTAGACCCCGCTTTTTGCAATTATGCCTCAGAATGCAGAATTCAGAAAATAAAAGAAAGGCCGTCGGATAATCTCCGGCGGCCTTTTTCGTTGGTGAGAGTATGTTTTACGTGATCGCGGTTTTCAGTCTCGTAGCAACCGCATCAACGAATTCTTCGGTCTTTGCATAGGTCGATACCGCAGGTTCAGCAATCAGCATCAAATCCTTCGTCATGATCCCGTCCATAACGGTTTGAATGACGATTTTCTCCAGCATCTTCGCAAATGAGACAACATCGGGAGTCCCGTCCAGTTCGCCGCGCTTTGCCAGCGCGCCTGTCCAGGCAAATATCGAGGCGATGGAGTTGGTGGAAGTCGGATTTCCCTTCAAGTGCTCATAATAATGGCGCATGACCGTGCCGTGCGCCGCTTCAAACTCATATTTTCCGTCAGGAGAAACCAGGACAGAGGTCATGAGGCCGAGGCTGCCGAAGCCGGTTGCGACCATATCCGACATGACATCGCCGTCGTAATTCATGCAGGCCCAGAGCATGCCTCCCGGGGACTTGATGACCTGCGCCACGGCATCGTCGATAAGCATAAAACGGTAGCTGATGCCCGCGGCAGCCATGAGATCTTTTGCCGACTCCACCTCTTCTGCAAACACATCACGGAAGAACCCGTGATACTGCTTCGAGATGGTGTCTTTTGCGCCGAACCAGAGATCAACCTTTTCCCCGATTGCATACTGAAGGCAGGCTTTTGCAAAGCTCCTGATCGATTTTTCGGTATTGTGCATGCCCATGACGACGCCTGCGCCCTTGAATTCGTGAATTGCTACACGTTGTTTTTCGCTGCCGTCTGCAGGCGTAAAGACGATCTCTGCTGAGCCGGGCCGGTCGATGACCATCTCGGCGTTGCGGTAAATATCGCCATAGGCATGACGACCGATGATGATCGGTTTCTGCCAGGCCTTCACTGACGGCGGTATGTTTTTGACGATGATGGGCTTGCGGAATACGGTGCCGTCGAGAATCGATCGGATAGTGCCGTTCGGGCTCTTCCATTGCTGCTTCAGGTTGTATTCCCTGACGCGCGCGGCATTGGGGGTAATGGTCGCACATTTTACGCCTACGCCGAACTCCCTGATGGCGTTCGCCGCATCCACGGTCACACTGTCATCGGTATCGTCGCGATGCTTCATGCCGAGGTCGTAATATTTCAGGTCAATATCAAGAAACGGCAGAATCAGCCTGTCCTTGATCAGCTGCCAGATGATGCGGGTCATCTCATCACCGTCCAGTTCGACGACGGGGTTCAGTACTTTTATCTTCGACATGCTCTGTCCTCCGTGTGCACAAGGGTAAGTGCTAATGTACTGATTCTCCGACAGCGTTGTCAAAAAACGCGCTCCGCCTCAGCAGGTTTCAGGGAGATGAGAGACAATGAAATCAAAGAGTATGAGCAGGGTAAGCATTCAGGAGACTATTCACGACTGTCGGAGAGCGACGGCAATTGAATCGAGGTTGAAGAATGCAAGTTCGCATTTCTTCCCGATGGATTCCAGGATGCCCCGTCGCTGTTCATCCTGCCAGGGATACCCGTCATGGTAACTCATGACTACCAGTATGCGACAGTCGCTCTGTGCCGCATGTGAGGAGACCGGCACAAGACAAAAAATCAGCAGAATGAAAAAATACTGTATTCCTCTCATCGGCGTCTCCGCACATGCAGCAATGGTAGTAAGATGCTCAAGCAGTTTAGCTTGTGCCAACGCTGAAAACACTGACGGGCTATTTCTTTCGCTGCTCCGCCGCATCAATAAGCATCACCGGAATGCCGTCGCGGATCGGATACAGCAATGAGCATTGTTCGCAGACGAGGCCGTCCTCCTTTTCGGTCAGGTGAATTTCTCCCCTGCATTTCGGGCAGGCGAGAATCGCAAGCAGTTCCTTGTTGAATGCCATTTATCCTCCGATGACCTTTGCAAGGCGCTTCATGACGAGCTCTTTTCCCATGATTTCGATGACCTCAAAGATGCCGGGGCTTGCCGTGCCGCCGGTCAGTGCGACGCGGAGCGGTTGAGCAAGAGCGCCGAGCTTCATCCCTTTGGTGGTTGCCATGGCGTGAACCAGCGACTCGATCGCGGCAGCGGAAACATCCGGCGCCTCTTCAATCAGTATGCGAATTTCTGCAAGCAACTGCAGACTCTCGGATTTCAGGTGCTTTTCCTGCGCCTTCGGGTCGATTGCAATCTCATCGGCAATGTAGTACTTCATCTGCGTTGCCATTTCAACAAGCGTTTTGCTCCGCTCGCGGAGCGAATATGCAGCTTTGCCGAGCCACGCCATATCTGCCTGCGCATCTTCAGCTACAGTTCCGTCCCGCTTCAGATACGGCAGGACTGCCTCTGCAAGGGACTCCGGCGAACTGTTGATGATGTATTGGCCGTTGAGCCAGAGCAGTTTTTCCGGATTGAAGACAGCTGCGGATTCGCCAATATTTTCGAGCGAGAAGTGCTGAATCAGTTCGTCACGGGTGAAAATCTCCTGGTCGCCGAACGACCAGCCGAGCCTCACAAGGTAGTTCACCAGTGCATCGGGAAGGTATCCCATGTCGCGATATGCAGTGACCGATGTCGCGCCATGTCGCTTGCTCAGGCGGGTCTTGTCCGCGCCGAGAATCATCGGCAGATGCGCACACTGCGGAACCTCCCACCCGAAGGCTTTATAGATATGAATCTGCTTCGGTGTGTTGTTTACATGGTCATCACCCCGGATGACATGGGTAATCTTCATGTCGATGTCATCCACCACCACTACAAAATTATAGGTCGGTGTCCCGTCCGAGCGCAGAATGACCATGTCTTCAAGAACGCTGTTGTCAAAAACGATCGGGCCTTTAATCATGTCCTGCACCACTGTCTGCCCTTCCCGGGGCATCCTGAAGCGAACCGCGGCTGGCGCTGCCGGCTTCAGCAGAAGCTCGCGGCAGCGACCGGCATACATCGGCGACTTCCCTAAGGCAAGCGCCTGCTGCCGGCGCTCCTCAAGCTCTTCGGGCGAGCAGGTGCAATAATATGCCTTGCCCTCCTGAATCAGCCGTTCGGCAAAGCTGCGATATGTGTCGAACCGGTCGGTCTGACGGTATGGACCTTCCTCCCAGTCCAGTTTCAGCCAGGTCATGCCGTCCATGATTGCCAGAATGTATTCATCCGTTGAGCGGGTGCGGTCGGTGTCCTCGATGCGGAGGATAAACACGCCGTTGTTACGGCGGGCAAAAAGCCAGTTAAAAAGCGCAGTGCGGGCGCCGCCTATGTGAAGATATCCGGTTGGACTCGGCGCAAAACGGACGCGGACAGGGGTGGTCACGGCAAAACCTCCTGAAAAAACAAAGGATTAACTAACTATTGATGATACCGCACGAGAGGATGTTCCTTCAATGTGCATGCTGAAGCTTTGCCTGCCGGAGCAAGCGCTTCATCAAGTGAGTTGCCTTTTTGCCCGGCTGAATGCTACCTTTTGCTTGAATATGTGCTCAGGAGCGCCATTGCGGTTTTTGTGAGACGGGAGAGGCGCACCTCCCATGGAAAGGATATCCGGTGCTTGACCAGTTTCTTTCACAGACAGAATTTGGTTCCTATGAAGAATTTATTGAGCAGTTCGAAATCAATGTTCCCGAACAGTTCAATTTTGCGTACGATGTCGTTGATGTTATCGCTGCGCGGGAGTCCGACCGCAGAGCACTCGTCTGGTGCAACGATTCGGGCGCGGACGCCGTATTCACCTTTAGCCAGCTCAGAGATTTCAGCAACAGGGCTGCCAACGTGCTTTCCGGACTCGGTATTCATAAAGGCGATCCGGTCATGCTCATTCTCAAGCGACGCTATGAGTTCTGGTTTGTCCTCCTTGCTTTGCACAGGATTGGCGCAATCGCTATCCCGGCAACGCACCTGCTGAGCGAGAGAGACATTGCATACCGCAATAATGCAGCAGACGTAAAGATGATTATTTCAGTTGCAGAGGACAGTATTGTCTCACATGTCGACGCCTCGCATGCTGCCTCCCCCTCGCTCGAACTGAAAGCCCTTGTCGGAGGAACGCGTGACGGATGGATTGATTTCAATGCCGAAGCTGCAAAAGCCTCCGATCGGTTTGAGCAACCTTTCGGTGATACGGCAGCGCTGAACAGCGATCCCATGCTCCTCTATTTCACGTCCGGAACAACCGGTATGCCCAAGATGGTGCTGCATACCTTCACCTATCCCCTGGGGCATATTTTGACCGCCAGGTACTGGCAGAATGTGCAGGACGGCGGGCTGCATCTTACGGTGGCGGATACGGGCTGGGCAAAAGCCATGTGGGGGAACATCTATGGGCAGTGGATCGCTGGCTGCGCCGTATTCATCTATGACTACGACAAATTCAATCCGGGCAGGCTCCTTGATGCAATCGAGAAATACGGCGTAACATCGTTCTGTGCTCCCCCGACCATTTACCGGGTTTTGGTAAAGGAGACGCTGTCGCGTTACCGCATCGACCGGTTGCAGTACTGCGTGGTTGCAGGCGAACCGCTCAATCCTGAAGCATTTAACCGCTTTCTGGAGCAGACCGGCATCAGGCTGATGGAAGGCTACGGGCAGACCGAACTGACGGTTGCCATTGCCACCTGGCCCTGGATGGAGCCGAAGCCGGGCTCTATGGGAAAGCCTTCTCCGTGGTATGATGTGGACCTCCTTGATGATGAGGGGAAGTCATGCGAGCCAGGCGAAGAGGGGCAGATTGTCATAAGGACCGACAGACGGAGGCCGGTCGGCATGTTTGCGGGTTACTACCGTGAACATGAGCGGACTGTGCTGGTCTGGCACGACGGCATCTACTACACTGGGGATATGGCTTGGCGGGACAAGGATGGATATTACTGGTTTGTCGGCAGGGCGGATGACCTTATCAAGAGTGCCGGATACCGCATCGGTCCCTTTGAGGTCGAAAGTGCACTGCTGGAACATCCGGCTGTTTTTGAATGTGCAGTGACCGGAGTTCCTGATGCTACGCGCGGTCAGGCTGTAAAGGCGAGCGTTGTTCTAACCGGTGGTTACACTGCCGGTGATGCATTGGCCAAAGAGCTTCAGGACTATGTCAGAAAGGTCACAGCGCCTTATAAATATCCGCGTTTTATTGAATTCGTCGAGGAGATTCCAAAAACAATCAGCGGAAAGATTCGCCGGGTCGAAATACGGGAGCAGGATATACAGTAGATTTTTGTTGCTTATTTCTTCCGGTTGTGCTAATGTATTTGAAGAGTTGCAGAAGTGTTTGTTCGCGAAATGCCACAAAGACTTTTTAGCTTTGTGGCATTTTTTATTTCTGACGACTTATTTTGTAGCAGGAGGCAGTACAATGGCTTTAGGAAAAGTGAAGTGGTTCAATGAGTCGAAAG
>DATIKF010000308.1:0-4643 GCA_035477855.1 Dissulfurispiraceae bacterium | reverse complement strand
TGGATAACTGGCCAGGTTCGTGAGGAAGGTAAGAGCCGCCTCTGGGTTGTATTCATTCGCTCCGACAACCTCGAAGCCAGCCTGGATAAAACCCAGGGTCATGCCGCCCGCTCCGGCAAAGAAACTGAATGCTGTCGGGCGGGGCCTCCGTTCCGGGATACATGCCGGGATAATCAGCCCGGACAAAGCACGGCGGTACATTTTATTCCTCCTCCCTGTATCGCTCCAAAGTCTCGAAATAAAACTTCCCGCCCCAAGGATGTATACAGATTATTCCGTAATCCTCGGCGACCCTGCACAGGTATATATCTCCTATTCTCCGATGAAGCGTTAACATTAACCTCCTGAAATCTGCCAGACTACGTGCCCGCTTGTAGTGATTACATGACCGGCAGCTGGGATACAGATTATCCAGGCTGTTATCACCGTACCGCCGCAAGGGGATAACGTGGTCCACCTGCATATCTTTATACTCAATGACTTTGCCGCAGTAGGCACACCGGCCCTGGTACTTGTTATACACCCTCTGTCGTAAGAGCTTTGTCACGCCTCAAGCACCCCCTTTTTCTAGCAACCCTGGATTGTCGTAAACATTGCCGATTATTTCATACAGCTCAGATTGCATTTCAAAAAAGTCTATGGTGTCGAGTATATGAAACACATGGCCGCCATGCATTTCAGGCTTAGATGCGCGGAATGCAGTTCTCCCCGGTGCCCATTTCACAACAAACGGACTCTGTGAAATTCCGTGCCCTGAATCGCCAGGCGCGAAATGAAAATATGTTTGTATTATGTCGCCCTCATAAATCTCCCTGCGATTCTTGTCGCGCAGGCCGATGTACTGACCAACCGTAACTTTTTTGACATAATGCGTTGCTGTGCTTGCTTCTTCGTGTCGATGCTCCCGGATAAAGGCCCAATCTACGTCATCGCCATGTGTTTTTTCAAGCATGTCTGGCACGTAATAACCATGCACCCACTCGTTATTGTCAGCCCGCTTACCCCTAAAAAGAATCTCGCGCATTATTAAAATCCTCCATTCGTTACGCCTGTTTTGCTGCTGTTAGCTCTGGCGATGCCCCACCCACTCATCGCGGCCCCGGCTTTTCACTGGCTCTTTAAGACGTCCACTACCGTCCCCAGATCCGGCTATACTGCAACCCCTTGCGGCAGAGCCAAAGTCTATTCAGATGCTTTCGCACACGCTTCCCTGCATTTCGGGCATTTCAGTGAGTGCCGTATCCGTATGTCTTGTATCTCAGGCTTTGGTCTTTCTTGGTCAAAAAGGCTGCACCAGGCTTGTCCTCCGCCGCCCCTTAGTACCCAAGGACAAGAATGCCCGCTTGGCATCACGCACGTTTCCCCGTCCCCAACCCTGACCCTGACAGTTAACTCCAAATTTATTGCCCTCCTTTTGCGGCAGAGCCTACATCGGCTCAAATAACCACGCCTTCTTTCCGCAGTTCCTCCCGCCAAAGTGTTTTGGCTTCCTCGCTGCAGTGTCTCATCGCGTCCTCCCAAGTGGGCCACCGGCCATGGTCGTTATAAAATTTGTATTGATAAAACAGGCTCTGCTGGTCATGCGGTTCTTCTGGCGGGTGCACTACCGCGCATTCCGGGCAGGTACCCGGGGCGGCGGGAAATAAGCTAAATGAACCCAGTTTCGCCGGTTGCTTAACCACAGGTTTTCCCATATTTTCCACCTCAATTTCCAGCTTCTCAAGCTATATACACTGGCTTACCCGTCAGTTCTTGGATCTCACGCTTAAAACGCTCCGCGTCCGCATTGCCATCGCTTAGGTGCAAGAGGTGTATTTCCCTCACGCTGCTTAGGTCATTAGCCCTGAGCAACTCTAGGGCCGTTTCCAGGCCCATGTGACTCCGGACGATCCGGTTCTGCATCACCGGCGGCAGGGCCCCGCTGGATACGTTCTCGCGCAGTATATCGGCAGAATAATTTACTTCCAGCATGATATGGGTAAGTCCCTGGAACCGAAAGCGGAGATAATAAGTGTCCGTCGCATAGAGCAGCTTCTCCCCCGTCTGGTTAGCCAGCAGGAAGCCCAGGGGCTCCCGGGCATCGTGCTGCACCCCAAACGGTAGCACCGCCCAGCTCCCCACAAAGAACTTCCTGCCGGCCTCGATAGTCTTTACATAATGTCCGCTAAGCTTTAGCATCTCCTGGGTCCCTTGGCTCATATAGCACCTGATACCGGCCCTCATCAGGTCTCCGGCGGCCTTACTGTGGTCCCCGTGCTCGTGGCTGATCAGGCACCCAGCCAGCTTTGCCACCTGGAAGTTAAGTCCCCGCTGGATATCTTTGAATTTGATACCACATTCCAACAATAGCGGAGTTTTGCCGTTGTCAACCATATAACAGTTTCCTTTGCTGCCGCTTGCCAGCACCTTGATGTCCATACATAACCACCCTTAACCAAGCTTGGCCAGGGCAGAGGCGATATCCACCCTGACCACACATGAGAGCATTTAAAACCCCGGGCCGCCGGTATCTATCATCTGTTGACCGCTGCCCCTCCCGACACCCTGGTGCCTTTGGGTCCTTTTTGGCGGTGGCGGATCTGCCGGTCCGTCCTCAATAACCCGTGGTTCATCCTCCGGCCCTTCCCTGTATTCTTCTTCCCCGTCTTCATCCACAATATATTCGACATCAATGTGCTCGGAATTGGCATTAGCTTTGATTTCCTCGGCAACCCGCTGCTCGACAAAGGTGTCTTCCGCCTGCTTTAACAGCAGGTAATCATCATCAATTTTCTGACTATCGATGGTGATATCCCGATAGGCTGCCCGGTAAATTGTCTTGTAGCACATCTTTTCATACCAGCCGGGAACTTGAATTTTCTTACCGGTCTTATTACCGTTTTTGTACTCATCCTTTTCTCCGCCCCAAAATTCCACACTGGCATATTCAGGCCGGCGCTTCAGGATATCGTTAAGAGTAAATACAACGAGTTTGTTCTTTATCGGGGTGTTTTGAAAAGAATGGTAATAAAAACCACCGACGATCTCTCCGCGGTCGAAAGCATTAACAACCTCAAATTCATAGCTTTCAACCTGGTTGTTACGATCCTTCTTGATAGGCTTGAACTTGTCTTTTGAGTAAACCAGCTCCACAGTTACATCATCGGGGATATCCAGGCCATATTTTGTGGCCTTAAGTTCAATGCCGCGATAGCCATCGATAAATCCAATATCGTATTTGTTGGTGCTGTTGTTCTTGTAAGGGATCAAGTTTATATGATTAGGTTGAGCCGGGTCCAGGCCGACACGTGCAGCTGCCACCACGTCACGCGCCAGTTTCTGCATGTTGACATTGGCCCAAACAACCGGCAGGGGTTCCCGGTGTTGCTCGCCTTTTTTCTTGCGTTTCTCTTCTGTCACGGCCAACACGCTATCGATGGCAATAAAATAATTCTGTGCCAGGCGCTTCTGGAATTGCGTCAGTGCCACGTCCCCAACAGTACTGTTGAATTCGGTGACAACCTTATTCATAAACCTTACGGGCATGGACTCCTCTTGTTTAGTAATATCCTGCGTTTTTACCGCGCACATCGTTTAAGCAACCTCCTTGGTTTTGATATTTACATTCAAGACACTGTATTTTTGCCGGTCCTCTTCCGTCGCGATTTCCGGCTTTACCAACTTTATCACCTGCTGTTCCATCGCTGGCAACTGCGTTACGCTTTCCGCGTTGTCGATAAAGATAGGCGGGTAAAACTCGTACCGCCTGGCCAGCGTGCGGATAACATCCATACCTACAATAATGCGGTGACCACTGTTTAATGCGGTGCTGTAAGGTATGCCGTCATAAAGGACCTCACAGCAAGGCTCTATGCCCCCGTTGATGTTCTCGTTAAACATTTTGAATCTGGCGTACTCAAACATGCCGTTAATCTTATTATCCAGCATTTGCACTTTGGCCCGTTCAAACTGGTCACACAGGTATAGCTCCTTCTCCAGCCGCTCAAACTCAGCGGCAAGCTGCTGCTGCTCTGCTTCCAGTTCCTTAATGCGTCTTTGGCCGTTAGCGTAAGCCTGGATACTGGATAGCTGCTGTTGTAGCTCTGTCTTTATGCGCTCCACCGCATCCAGCTCCGCCCGCAGCCGCTCCCGCTCATCCCCCCGCCCAGCCTTCAAGGCCTCAATGTCTGCCTGCAGCCTGCCGGTATCAGGGGTGTTTACCACGATTGTCCGTTCCCGCAGCTCCCGGATCTCATCCATAGCGGTCCTGACTTCCGCCTCCACTGCCTGCAGGCCCGATTCTGCAGCCTTGCGCTGCTTTTCTAGCTGTTCATTTGCCGCCGCGTACATCCCTATATCCGCCTTTGCTATTTTCCCTGCCACAGAGACGCTTGCCAGTTCTTCAGCCTTCCGACAGTTAAACTCCGCCTGTGCCTTCTCCCGGGCCGCGGCCAGATGCTCTTCCGGCAGGGCCTGGCCACACGCGGGGCAATTTTTGCCCTGGGTTATCTCAAATGCCCGGTTGTTTACTTGGTGCCACTTCTGGCGCAATTCTTCTGTGAGTCTTTCCAGCCGTCTGGTCTCCGTCTCGTTACTGCTTATCTGGCCGTGGATATTCAGCAGCTCTCGCTTTAGCCGGTCAACTTCGTCCAGCTTTTTATTGA
>DATIKF010000307.1:0-57827 GCA_035477855.1 Dissulfurispiraceae bacterium | reverse complement strand
GGATGAAAAACTGGAGGCTGCCCGAGAGATGAGAAGGCAGAAGCGGCAGCAAAAGGTGTATACTCAGATGACGGGGGTTGCCCTGGTACCTTGTGCACAGGGTTACTCCTTAACTTTGCCCGCGTGAAAGTCCATTTCCAGCTGGGGCAAGACATATACTGCCGGCGGCAAAAAAGCCGGCAAGCGTTTATATAAACATTATGAACTCGATCATGAACAATTATTTTCTCTTTGTGCATCATTGAAAGGCGATTTTTTAATGACTTACGATAATGCAGAAGAAGTAAAAATAATGGCGCGAAGTCACGGGTTTCAAATGCACTTAATACCTATGAATAATACACATCATGCGACAATGGAGGAGTTGGTGATCGGTAGGGATTTGTCATGGATAGACGCGTTCCCCGCAGTGCATGAGCCACAACCCGAATATACGACGCGGCGAGAAAAAAAAGTGGGCGAAAATGGGGATAGCGCCTGTTTTGTAAGCGAACTGTCAACTGCATGAGGATTTCCAACCAGTCATTCAACACCGGCCATTGAAAGAGTTTGAGCAGGCACTGAAAGCACAATGAAACCACCTGTACAGGACATTCAAATCAGAAATCTCCGGATCGAGCCGCCTTTGTTCCTAGCGCCGATGGCCGGTCTTACTCACAGTGCGCTCCGGCAGATCATGGCGGGGTTTGGCGGGGCAGGTCTTTTATCGACAGAAATGCTTCCGGCAAAAAACCTGCCAACGGAAAACCCCAGGATTTCCCCCTGGCTGATCAGAACTGAAGCAGAAAAACCGCTTTCTTACCAACTTCTGATTTCCAATGTCGGGGATATGGCTCCAGCCGTTGACGCGCTCCATAAGCTGCAGGCCGATGCTATTGATCTGAACATGGGCTGCCCGGCCCCCGCTGTCGGCAGGTTAGGTGCTGGCATCAGGCTGATGGAACAGCCGGACACGGCGCGCTGCATGGTAACCGAGGCGAGGCATCGCACCCTGCTGCCCCTGACCGCAAAAATCCGGCTCGGTGCTGAACTCGACGAGGCAAAATTAAAGTCCTTCTGCACCATGCTCCAGGACGAGGGGATTGATATGCTCTCTGTTCATGCACGACTCAAGAGCGAATCATTTGCCAGGAAGCCTCGATGGGAGTGGATTGCCAAAATAAAGGAATGGGTCAGGGTTCCGGTTATCGTCAACGGCGGGATCTTCACTGTTCAGGATGCTGAAAAATGCCTGCGCGTCTCTGGTGCCGACGGGTTGATGCTCGGTCGCGGCGCGGTTATAAAGCCCTGGCTGTTTGCGGAGATTGCCAGGGACATATACGGTCGCTCACTTGCAAAACCGTCGGTGTCGCTGCCGGTGATGTACAGCGAGTTTGTCGATCTCCTCAGTGAGCTTTTTTCTCCTGAACGGCGGCTTGGCAGACTGAAGGAGTTCACCCATTATTTTGCGAAAAACTTTACATTCGGCCACCGCCTTGCAACGCGTGTCCAAAGCAGTCCGACTGTCGATGAAGCGCGGGATCGAGCCGCTCGTTTCTTCGAAAGAAACAGCGAATGCACGTAACCCTCGGTGAGCTTCTCCCGAAATTCTTCTTCTCTCCCGATGATGAGCCGGAATGGTCGGTGAAAGCCGGCCTGCGGAAGGGTTGTGCGGATATGCCGCACTATTCAGCATCCGATTCCTCCCGCTTGGGGTATAATTTCCCATGAACGTTTATCTTGTTGACGGCAATTCTTTTTTTTACCGCGCTTTTCACGCAATCAAGTCTCTGACAAATTCCAAAGGCTTTCCGACAAATGCGATCTACGGCTTCACGACGATGCTTATGAAGATTCTGAAGGAGAAAAAGCCTGATGCGCTTGCCATCGCGTTTGATTCCAAAGAGCCCACCGGGCGCCGTCAGATGTATGAACAGTATAAGGCGCACCGCCCCGAAACTCCGGGCGACCTGATACTCCAGATTCCCCGGATAAAGGAAGTTATCGCCGCTTTGCGCATTCCGACATTTGAGATGCCGGGATACGAAGCCGATGATATCATCGCCACGCTGGCGCGCCATTGTGCAGCGCGAAAAGCAAATGTATTCATCCTGACCGGAGACAAGGACATGATGCAGGCGGTGAATGATCGGATCAGAATTTACGATCCGATGAAGGATGTCGTCATCGACACAACCGGTGTCGTGGAACGTTTCGGCGTACCGCCGGCAAGAGTGCCTGAAGTGATGGCGTTGATGGGGGATGCTGTCGACAATATTCCTGGAGTGAAAGGAATCGGCGAAAAGACCGCAAAGGATCTTATTCAGAAAGCGGGGAATCTTGACGCTCTGCTTGCCGATCCGGACCGCTATACGACACCCCGCATCGCTGCGTTGATTCAGGAGCAGATTGATTCCGTGCATATGAGCCGGACCCTTGCGACCATCAATGCTGATGTTCCGGTCTCGGCTGACCCCGGCGATTTTACGCTTCAGGAGCCGGACTGGCCGGCTCTGCTCGAACTGTTTGCCGAGTTTGAGTTCAGGAGCCTCCTGAAGCAGGTTCCCGCAGCGGAGCATAACCCTCGCGCTCGCTATGAGGCGATAACCGACAAAAATGCCTTGCTTGATTTTCTCGGGGAGCCGGCATGAAACAGGTATCGCTCTTCGACCATCAACCGGAGCCGCAAAAGGTGTCTTCTTCACACTCATTGAAAGAACTGGCGTTCGATGTTGAAGCAACCGGCAACAATCCGCTGCGTGACGAGGTGGTCGGCATCTCGCTCTGCAGAGAGCACGGGAAGGCTTACTATGTGCCGGTGCGTCACTCCGAAGGACCAAATCTGCCCGACGCTTTGCCGTTGCTGCGTGGCGTGCTCGAAAATGCTGCTGTTGCAAAAATCGGGCATAACCTGAAATTTGACACCCTGATGCTCCGGCGTGAGGGGATAGATGTCTCCGGGCTGCTGTATGACACGATGATTGCCTCGTATCTGCTGAATCCGAACAAGCCGAATCACAGTCTTGAAGATGTCGGTCTCGAATATCTGCAGCATCGCAAACGACCGTTTCTTGAGGTGCTCGGAAAACGAGCGTCCTTTGCCGATGTTCCGTTTGCCGATGCAGTGCCGTATGCGGCTGAGGATGCTGCTCTTGCGTTTGAATTAAAAGGAATTCTCTTTCCCAAGCTCGAACAGGAAGGGCTTGCGCAGCTCTATTTTGATATTGAAATGCCGCTCATCAGAGTGCTGGCAGACATTGAATCAGCAGGAGTGAAGATTGATATCCCACTCCTGCACGGGCTGTCGAAAGAACTGGAACGCGAACTCGATAATCTGGAAGTGGTCATATATCGCGTGGCAGGACAGGAATTCAACATCAACTCGCCGAAACAACTCGCCAAAGTGCTGTTTGAAGATATCGGGCTGAAGCCGGGGAAAAAGACGAAGACCGGGTTTTCTACCAGCGTCGATGTACTGGAAGATATTGCGCATCAGCATGAACTGCCGGCCCATATCCTGGGCTACCGAACCCTGCACAAGCTGAAAACAACCTATATCAATACTCTGCCATTGCTGGCAGAACCTGAAACAAAACGCATTCATACCTCTTTCAATCAAACGGTCACAGCGACCGGACGACTGAGCAGCAGCGAGCCGAACCTCCAGAACATCCCGGTGCGCACCGACTGGGGAACGAGAATCCGCGGAGCGTTCATCGCTGAAAAAGGATGCCGGCTGCTCTCCGCTGACTACTCGCAGATTGAGCTTCGTATACTTGCACATATGAGCGGGGACGAAGCTCTTCTCCATGCTTTCAGGCATACTATCGACGTACATGCCCGGACAGCTTCAGAGCTTTTTCAGAAGCCGGTTGATGCAGTCTCGGCAGATGAGCGCCGGTTTGCAAAGACGATTAATTTCGGGGTGATTTACGGCATGAGCGCATACGGGCTTTCAGAAGCGCTCAGCATTGCGCCGAAAGAGGCAGCGGAGTTCATTCATCACTACTTCGCAACCCACCCCGGGGTAAAGGCATATATCGAAAAGACGATAGAAACTGCCCGCCAAAAGGGCTATGTGTCCACACTGCTTGGGCGAAAGCGGCAAATTCCGGAGATCGGGAGTTCAAACATCAATGTTCGCCAGGCAGCTGAGCGCATTGCTACCAACACACCACTGCAAGGGACGGCTGCAGACCTTATCAAGATTGCGATGATCCGGATTCATAATGCACTTGTCTCAAATAAACTGGCGACAAAAATGGTTCTCCAGATTCATGATGAACTCCTGTTTGAGGTGCCGGAACGCGAACTTGAAACAGTGCAAAAACTGGTGCGTCATAAGATGGAAGGTGCCATGAAACTTTCGGTGCCGCTGAAGGTCGATATGGGGTGGGGGCGAAACTGGGCGGAAGCTCATTGACAAGCATGTTTATCGCTTATAATCAGGCTTTGCGATCAGCAGTTTGCAAAATCCGGTGGCGCAAGGCGGAATAAGGGGGAAGCGGTTTTGGTGAAGAGGCACGGATACAGGACGCATGCGCCAGGAGAATAGCGCCGGATGCCTCACGAGAACCCTTTTTGAATAATAATCTGGTCAGCTCTCCGCGGATGGGCAGATGTCTCTGAGCACACATACGTCATGCCTCGGTTTTCTCGCCGGACAGACCGCCCGGCCGTGCAGCACCAGCATATGGGCAAATCGTCCCCAGTCTTTCTTTGCAACAACTGCCATAAGGTCGCGCTCAATCTTCACAGGGTCGTCAAACGTGGTCAGGCCGAGCCGGTTTGCGAGACGCTTGACGTGGGTATCAACGGCAATTCCCTCACACGCGCCGAAGGCATCATACAGGACGATATTCGCGGTTTTTCTGGCAACCCCCGGAAGTCGCACCAGATCATCCATGCTCTGAGGAACCGTGCCGCCGAACTCGGCCAGAATGAGCTTTGCGGCGTTCTGAATATTTTTTGCCTTGTTATTATAGAAATTAACCGAATTCAGATCTTTCTGCAACTGCGGCAACGGAGTGATCGCATAGTCTTCAACCGACCGGTATTTCCGGAATAATCCTGCCGTTACTTTATTCACGTGAGAATCAGTCGTCTGCGCCGAAAGGATTGTCGCTACAAGCAGCTCAAACGGATTTGAATGCAGAAGGCAACTGTGCGGATCAGGATAGAGTTTTTTCAGGCGCTTCACCATCTCTGCAACACGCTTTTTGTTCTCCATGAAGCCTCCTTCAGAGTTCCAGCAGACGGTGGTTAATCTCAATAGCGGCGACCGCTCCTTCGCCTGCGGCGATAATTGCCTGATCCTGCCCGGTATTCAGAGGACCGACAACAAAGAGTCCGCTGAGAGAGGACTCGAAGTAATGGTTGACGACAAAGCTCCGGCCACGTGCATCCTTGCGGAGATTCAGGGATCGGAGATATTCGTCGTTATGCGTAAACCCGAAATCAGAGAGAATCTGTTCGCAGGGAATGATGCTGCCGTCCTGCATTTCGAGCGCTTCTATATGTTTCGCTCCGACGACGACGCGCGGGCGGCCGATTACAAGGCGGATTCCCGCATCAGCAAGCTCCTCCCGGTAAGCTTCCGGAGGCTCCCATGAGTACAACAGCAGCGTAACGTCCCGGGTATACATCTGGGATACAGCGAATGCTAAACGGACTGTGCTGTCGGCATCGCCAAGCACAAGAAGCTTTTTCCCGATTGCGTTGTAGCCGTCGCAATCAACGCAGGTAAAAAAACCGGCTCCGAGGAAATGCCCCAGATTTTCGATCTGCGGAAGGTTTTCCCGGCCGCCGGATGCGGCGATTACAAACGGTGCAGCATAGGTCGCCGCCGCAGTTTCAGCGAAAAATAGACCTGCTGTTCTTGAAACATTCGTAACAGTGCCACGAATTACTTCAGCGTTGAATGCACGTGCCTGCGCAATGCCCCTCTCTATGAGCTCCTTGCCGGAAATTGAGGGCTGCGTCAGAAAATTCTCGATACGACGGGCGATGAATGTTCTTCCACCGCCCCGGTCAATAAGCAGGACCTTCCGGTTGTACCTTGCAAGGTAAATGGCTGCCTGGAGGCCTCCCGGACTGGCTCCGACAATAATGCAGTCATGGTTTTTTTCTATTATCATTGCTCACTTCCTGTCAAAAAAAGCAGGAACCGGAAACATATCCGATCCCTGCGGGTTTTATTGAACAGAGATATACGCTGATTAGTAGCGTCTTTCGTAGCGCTCGCCTTCACACACTTCACGCACCTGGTCCTTGACAAGGCGATCATTCTCCCACACACGCTCACGAATTTTCTTGCAGCGGGTCTGGTCGTTCGACTGCAGCGGGTCTGCACGGTAGACTCCGCGGCCGTCCGTAGTGCGGTATTCAACCGGACGGTTCGATGCCATCGATTCCTGCGAAGCACGCATCGAAATGTCGGTGATTGTCGCCCCGGCGACACCCCCGAGAGCAGCGCCGATAATGCCGCCGCGCCACGGATTTTTGCGATCCAGAAGCGCTCCGGAGACGCCGCCGACCGCCCCGCCGACTCCTGCACCCTGGGCGTGGTACTGCGTGCATCCGAATGAAAGCGCAAACAACAACAGCAATGAGATAATTTTTTTCATGGTCCCTCCTCGCATACCGGACGCATCCGGCAGAGCACCTGTTCTCTGCTCACTATAGCCAAGCGCATACTGAAAATGCAACTCAAAAAAATACAAGGAGGCAACAACCGGTTGCCTCCTTGTACTCATTTGCAAAAGAATGGACTTATTTTACAGCATCTTTCAGGGTCTTGCCTGCGGTGAACTTCGGAACCTTGCATGCCGGAATCTTGATCTCTGCACCAGTTCTCGGATTGCGTCCTTTTCTCGCTTTGCGCTTCGAAACGGAGAACGTACCGAAGCCGACGAGCGTGACCTTCTGGCTCTTTTTGAGAGCGATTCTTACCGCATCGATCGTAGCATCGAGAGCCTTGCCGGCGTCAGCCTTGGTAAGACCTGCGTTTGCTGCTACTTTGTCGATCAATTCTGCCTTTGTCATTCCTGTTTCCCCCCTTTCTATACTTGAAAATGGCGTATTTGCACGATTTGATATAAACAATACCAAGACAGCTGCTCTTTGTCAAGAGAAAATATCCGCAAAGCCGCGATTTCGTTAGCGTCTGACGCGAAGCACTCCGTCCATCTGGCGTATCTTGTTCATGATGGTGACAAGCTGATCGCGGCTCTTCACCTCAAGCGAAAGCTCAAGAAATGCCCGCTTGTCGTGCGTGGAATTCGCCTTTACCGATGAGATGTTGACGTCCTGCGCGGAAATAAAGGCGCTGAGATTCGCGAGCATTCCCGGCCTGTCGAGGCTTTCAATGTAGACGCGCGCCGTGGAGATCGAATCTCCTTGCTGTATCCACTCGACCTCGATATGGCGCACACTCGGTCCGCCCAGGCTTTCAATGTTCGGACAGTCACGCCGGTGGATCGTGACACCCTTGCCTTTCGTGATGAAGCCGACAATAGTGTCCCCCGGGATCGGCATACAGCATTTGCCGATACGGTACATGACATTATCAATTCCGGTTATCCTGATAACACTGCTCTTTGATTCGCGATGCTTAACCGTTTTCAGCAGCGCCTGTTCTTCCTGCGGCACTTCCGGCATGAATCTGTTGACAACCTGATGCGCCGATATCTTTCCGTATCCGATCAGAACCTGAAGATCTTCAAGATTCTGAAGCGTATGTGACTTCAGTATCTCGTCCATTTTCTCCGATTTCAGAACAGCCATCGGCAGGCTATGGCGACGGGCCTCGTCTTCCAGCAGCTTCGTGCCGAGTTCGATGCCTTTTTTGCGTTCTTCCGCCCGGGTCCACTGCTTGATTCTGCTCTTGGCGCGCTGGGTGACGACAAATTTCAGCCAGTCCTTACTCGGCGTCTGGGTTGAAGATGTGATAATCTCAACAACGTCTCCGCTGATAAGCTTGTGCCTCAGGGGTACCATTCGGCCGTTTACCTTCGCTCCAATGCACTTGTCGCCGATAGCGGAGTGGATGCTGTATGCGAAGTCAACCGGTGTGGAATCAAGCGGCAATTCCTTTATGTCCCCCGCTGGGGTAAAAACATACACTGTATCGGGAACAACCTCGCCCTTCACCGCCTCGAGAAACTCCTTGGCATCAGAAATATCCTTGACGAGATCACGAAGCCATTTGACCTGCTGCTCTTTCTTCTTGTCCGCGCTGTCTTTCTCCTTATATCGCCAGTGAGCGGCTATTCCCTCTTCGGAGATGTCGTCCATTTCCTTTGTACGGATCTGGAACTCGATCCGCTCCCCGGAGGGTCCCATAACCGTTGTATGCAGAGACTGGTACATATTGGATTTTGGAAGACTGATGAAATCCTTGAAACGCCCGGGAACGAGCGGCCAGAGTGAGTGAATAATGCCGAGAATATCGTAGCAGTGACCTACCGAGTCGGTGATAATACGGATTCCTATGACATCATGCACCTGCTCAAACGGCACTTCCTGGCGGATTATCTTCTGGTAGATGCTGTAGTAATGCTTTATGCGTCCCTTGATTTTTGCCGGGATGCCTGCCTTGCGGAAACGATCGTAAAAGAGCTGGATTATTTCGTTGATATACGCCTCGTTGTCTTCGCGCCGCTTTGCAACCTTTTCGACAAGCTCCGCATACAGATCAGGCATCAGCACTTTGAACGAAAGATCCTCGAACTCGATGCGCAGCCATCCGATACCGAGGCGGTTGGAAAGCGGGGCATAGATATCCAGCGTTTCCTGGGCAATTCTCCGCTGCTTCTCGGGCGACAGATGCTCGAGCGTCCGCATGTTATGCAGGCGGTCAGCAAACTTTATGAGGATGACGCGCACATCTTTGGACATCGCGAGCAGCATCTTGCGGAAGTTTTCCGCCTGAACCTCTTCCCTGGTCTTGAACTCGACCTTGCTCAGCTTGGTAACCGCATCCACAAGGAACGCTATCTCAGGGCTGAACATCTCCCTGATGTCGGCGGTTGCAATGCCGGTATCTTCTATCGTGTCATGGAGCAATCCCGCCGCGATGGTTGAACTGTCCAGTTTCATGTCGGCAAGTATGTCGGCAACGGCAAGCGGATGGTGGATATACGGCGAGCCTTCCTTCCGGATCTGGCTGCAGTGCGCATCCCGCGAGAAGACATATGCCTTCTTGACGACATCAAAATGTGCGGTCGGATTATACGCGCGAACCTTGTCCAGCACGCCTTCTATGGTAACCACGCTCAATTATACCCTTTTTAAAATATGTTAATATACAGGAGTGGACAGCCTCAAAATCAAGGGTGGACGACCACTTAAGGGAGATGTCGAGATTAGCGGCGCCAAGAATGCTGCTCTTCCGGTCATGGCTGCCTCGCTCCTGACCGGCGGCACTCACTCTCTGAAGCGAATCCCGAACCTCCGCGATATTGCCACCATGGGCAAACTGCTCAGCTACATGGGCGCTGAATATCATTATGATCAAGGCGCCGTTACCCTGGAAACCAGTCGTATAAAAAAACATGAGGCTCCGTATGATCTTGTAAAGACAATGCGCGCGGCCGTGCTGGTGCTCGGTCCGCTGGTTGCCCGCTTCGGCAATGCGTCGGTTTCGTTGCCGGGGGGCTGTGCTATCGGCGCCCGGCCCATCAACCTTCATCTTATGGGCCTCGAGAAAATGGGGGCCAGGATTACGCTGGAGTCAGGATATGTCCATGCCAAGGCAAGCCGACTAAAAGGTGCAACCATCTGCTTTGACATGCCTACGGTAACCGGCACCGAGAACCTGATGATGGCTGCCTGCCTTGCAAAAGGCACAACCGTTCTTGAAAACGCAGCCCGTGAGCCCGAAATTGTCGACCTCGCTGACTGCCTTGCTGCCATGGGCGCAAAAATTCACGGTGCAGGGGAAAGCGCTATCGAAATTCAGGGGGTTGATGAACTCAGACCGATTACCGCGTATACCGTCATCCCCGACAGAATTGAGACCGGGACGTTCATGGCTATTGCAGCCGCATGCGGCGGCGATGTGACGTTAAAAGGGTGCCGTCCTGACAACCTCGACTCTGTCATCATGAAGTTCAAGGATGCGGGGGTTGCGTTCCATGAAACAAAGAAGGGTCTTCGCGTTGTCGGTCCGAGCCGCCTGACCGCCAGGGACATCAAAACCGCACCCTACCCCGGATTTCCGACTGACATGCAGGCACAATTCATGGCCATGATGACTGTTGCCCGCGGTACAAGCGTCGTCAAGGAGACTATCTTTGAAAACCGCTACATGCACGTTGCAGAGCTGAAGAGGATGGGCGCAGACATCTGCATTGAAGGCGGGATTGCGACCATAAGGGGAACCGAAAAACTGAAAGGCGCGCCGATTATGGCGACCGATCTCAGGGCATCGGCATCACTGGTCGTTGCTGCGCTCTGTGCAAGAGGGGAAAGCATCATCCATCGCATTTACCATCTCGACCGGGGCTATGATCATATGGATGAAAAACTCCGCACCATCGGCGCTCAGGTTGAGCGCGTCAGACCTTCTTGAACATCTTCCTCAGCGTTTCCATGGTCATACGAATCTGCGTCGGTCGTCCATGCGGACATCTGGCCGGATCGCGCGTGAGCTCCAGTGAACGTTTCAGTTGTGCCAGCCTGTAAGCGTCGGGAGCTTCTCGGCCGCGCACTGAGGCATGGCATGCCAGCTGTGCTGCCAGAGAACGCTTCTTGCGGACAAGCGGTTCAGTCACCGCGGAGACTCCATCCTCCGCAGCAACCGGTTCTTCGCTTTGCAAAAGAAGGGCTCCGGCAACATCATGCAGGAGTGAGGAGAGGTCAGTCCCTTGCAGCAGTTCCGGCACACTCCGCACAATAATGCTCCTGTCGCCGAAATCGTCGATCTCAATCCCCCACGCGTGCAGCAGCCCCTTGTTTTCCAGAAGAGCTGAACACTCATGCCTCTGCAGTTGAACCTGCTGCGGAAAGAGCAGCTGATGCGCAGGCATCTGCACAGCATTAAGAAACCGTTCATAGTTCACCCGCTCATGCGCGGCATGATAGTCCATAACAATCAGCTCCGCTTTATCTGAAAAAGCAACAAACGTATCGCCAAGATATACAAACGGCAACCTGTCCGGCATATACTCCGGTGCGGCCTCAGCTACCATGTCCCGCTGTTCCGGCTGCAAAGGCGGCGGCGTATACGGAACCGCCGGCAGGGGTGCCTTCATTCCAATGTGATAGTGCAGTTCGGCTTCGGGAGAATGCCCTGTGCCGGACGGATACCGGACCGCTTCCGCAAGAAGAACTCGCCGGGCAGCATCGGCAATGAGACGGAATACCGAGGACGCATCCTGGAAACGCACTTCGCGCTTTGTCGGATGCACATTGCAATCCACACGTGCGGCGTCAACTGTGAGAAAAACAAAATAGACCGGGTGCTGATCGCGGGAAAACATTCCCTCATAGGCCCTGTAAATCGCCTGTTGAATGGTCAGGTCTTTCACCGGACGGTTGTTCACAAAGATATACTGATTTGTTCTCGTGTTCCGAACCATCGAAACCGAGCTGATGAAGATATGCGCATGCAGGCCTGCTGACTCGTCCTTCGTCTCGAACAGTCCGTCAACGAATTCCATGCCGAAGATCTGCATGATACGTTCGCGGTATGAGGCGGCTGAAGGCGCAAGCATGATCTCGCCGCCGTCAGCCCGAAGGGTGAAGTGAATCGAGGGATGCGCGAGCGCCGCACGCGTCACGGTATCGGTGATATGATAATTTTCTGTCGTATCGGATTTAAGAAACTTGCGCCGCGCCGGTGTGTTGTAGAAAAGATCCCGGACTTCAAGGGAAGTTCCGACCGCCGCACAATCACGCAGATCCTCAACAATGCCGCCCGTTACCGACAGCGAGGTCCCGGCTACATTCCGGCGTGCCGTAACCAGCGAAATACGTGCTGCTGCGGCAATCGCTGCAAGCCCTTCGCCGCGAAACCCGAGGGTGTGGAGTGAAAAGAGGTCTGACTCGTTCGATATCTTGCTGGTTGCATAGCGGTCGAACGCACGCTCTGCGTCAGCGCGGTCCATACCGGTCCCGTTGTCCGCCACCCGAATCAGTTTCCGCCCCGCCTTTTCGACCTCAACTGCAATAGCAGTGCTTCCGGCATCAATGGCGTTCTCAATCAATTCCTTAACCACAGAAGCTGGTCGCTCAATCACCTCGCCTGCGGCAATTTTATTCTGGAGATGTACCGAAAGGATAGCAATCTGCGTCATGAACTCATTTTACCACACGTGGTAAACTACCTTATGAAAAAAGTCCTGATGAAAGGCAACGAGGCGATTGCCGAAGCTGCCGTTCAGTCCGGGTGCCGCTTTTATGCAGGGTATCCTATCACTCCCCAGAATGAGATCCCCGAATACCTCTCGTGGCGCATGGAAGAGGTGAATGGCGTTTTCATTCAGGCCGAGAGCGAACTTGCCGCCGTCAATATGGTATATGGTGCCGCTGCGTGCGGCGTACGTGCCATGACATCATCCAGCAGCCCCGGCATCAGCCTGAAAATGGAAACAATATCGCACCTTGCTGCAGCTCGCCTTCCGGCAGTCATTGTGAATGTCCAGAGAGGCGGGCCCGGCCTCGGGAACATTTCCGCAAGCCAGTCCGACTATTTTCAGGCAGTCAAGGGCGGCGGACATGGAGATTATCACATGCTGGTGCTTGCGCCCTTTTCGGTGCAGGAGCTGTGGGACATGACGATGACGGCGTTTGACAAGGCGGACGAGTACAGGATACCGGTCATGATTCTTACTGATGGCGTCATGGCTCAGATGATGGAACCGCTGATGCAGACTCCTTACATTCGGCCCCAACTCCCTGAGAAGGACTGGGCGTTAACCGGATGTTCAGGACGTTCCCCAAACGTTGTCAGGACACTCTTCATGGGCGAAGGAGAGCTGGCAGACCACAACCTGATTCTGCAGGATACATACCGGCAGTTAAAAGAACGAGAAGTTCGAAATGTCGCTTACGATGTCGGCGATGCAGATGTTATCCTTGTCGCTCATGGCGTGGCTGCCAGAATCGCACTTTCAGCTATGGGGCACCTGAGAAAGCTCGGTCGGCGCGTGGGGCTCTTCCGTCCGCAGACGCTCTATCCCTTCCCGGAAAAGCAGCTGTCTGAACTGGCTGTCAAAGGACGGCGGATGGTTGTTGTTGAACTGAATGCGGGTCAGATGGTCGAAGATGTGCGGCTGGCAGTAAACGGCAAGGCTGATGTTGATTTTATCGGGAGGATGGGAGGCCTTCTGATTACGCCTGAGGAGCTTGCTGAAGAAATTGTCGCGCTGGTAAACAAGCGGGATATGCCTGCGTCCTGAACATTCTCAGCCTTTCTGCTGCTCACGCAGTTTCTCAAGAATCCGCACCTTGACTGCCGAACTGTCACCCCGCATGAAAAAACCGGCAGCGTTTGCGTGGCCGCCGCCACCGAATGCCTCTGCAGCCACAGCAACGTTGAGAACTCCTTTTGACCGAAGGCTCAGCTTATAATAATCCTTTTCCAGTTCCCTCACAAGTATGGTCACGTCAGCTTCATTGATTATCTTGAGGAACTCGACAAAGGTTTCCGTGTCTTCAGGACGTGCGCCGGTTTCCTGAAGCATTTGCAGTGTCACAACTGTCATTGCCACCCGTCCGTTCATTTCCAGAGTGCTCAAAAATCTGCCGAACAGCGCCAGACGGGCAAACGACCATGACTCATAGAGTGCTCTGCATATCGCCGTGGGGTGAGCTCCCGCTTCGGCAAGACGGGCTGCTGCACGCAGAACGGAAGAGTCCGTATTCTCAAAGCGGAAGTTTCCTGTATCGACAACAAGCGCGGCATACAGATTCGTCGCCATGGAGCCGCTCACGCTGACACCAAGCGCATCAATCACAGCAAGAACAAGCATCCCCGTTGCCGCTGCCGACGGATCGATCCATTTCACGGTGCCAAACGATGAACGCGTTGCATGGTGGTCTATAACAAGGGCATTTCTGAAGCCGAAGCGAGCAGCCAGTTCTCTGTCAGGAGTGACGCGTGACAGGTCGTTGCAGTCAACGAGGATAAGATTGTTGCATGATTCAATCGACACCCCGGTCTCCGCCAAAGAAGAAAATGTGCAAAACCGGGATGATTCAGGGAGGAATCGATACTGTTCAGGCACCGGATCCTGATCAAGAATTGCAACTCTCTTGCCAAGCGACTCCAGAGCAAGTGCCAGAGCGATTGCAGAGCCGATGGCATCGCCGTCAGGATTCATATGCGTCGCGACAAGGAACCCATCCTCGCGATTCAGAAATTCAACAAGCTCAATCGGCGGCAGCATCACTCTGTCGGTTCTGGATGGTTCGTCTTTATTTCGCTCAGGAGCTTGTCAATCCTGAAGCCCTCTTCAATCGATTCGTCAACCCGGAATTCGAGCGCCGGAATGAACTTCATGCGAACGCGCTTTGCGATTTCTGATCGAATCATCGATTTGGAACCGTCCAGGATTTCGAGTGCGACTTTCTGCTCTTCAGGCTTCAATACGCTTATATAGACACGTGCAAGCTTCAGATCATCCGTCAGCGCTACATCGGTCACCGTAACAAACCCAAGACGCGGGTCCTTTATGCGGCGCATGACAATGTCTGCAATCTCTTCGCGCATGAGGATGTTCAGCCGGGCGGACCGTTTATAGGGATGCATGCGACTCCTCTCTGCTCGATTGCGATTGTCAGCCGACCCTTAGAGCCTGGTCGCGATCTTTTCAATGATGAAGTTTTCGATGATGTCACCGACCTTCAGGTCATTAAAATTCTCAATCGTAATTCCGCACTCATAGCCCGTCTGCACTTCTTTCACATCGTCCTTGAAGCGCTTAAGCGAGCCGATTTTGCCTTCATAAGCCACGATGTTGTTGCGGATGATGCGAATGCCTTCGCAGTTGCGGGAAACCATGCCATCAAGCACATAGCAGCCGGCAATGGTGCCGATACGTGAAACAGAATAGGTCTGGCGAACCTCTGCACGGCCCAGCACCTTCTCTTTGAGCGTCGGCTTGAGCATGCCTTCAAGAGCCTTTTTGACATCATTAATCGCCTCGTAAATGATGCTGTAGAGACGGATGTCGATGCCCTCTTTCTCTGCAAGCTGGGAAGCCTTCAGTTCGGGCCGCACATTAAATCCGATAATAATGGCGTTTGATGCGGTTGCAAGCATAACATCTGATTCATTGATGCCGCCCACCGCTGCATGAATAACCCGAACCTTCACTTCGGCATGGGTTACCTCTTCAAACGATTTCTTCATGGCTTCAATTGAACCCTGGACGTCACCCTTGATAATGATATTCAGATCGCGGATTTCGCCTTCCTTAATCTTCGCATAGAGTTCATCGAGCGTCAGCTTGCGGCGGCGGACTACCTCTGCTGCACGCTGCTTGGCAAGACGCGCCATCGCCACCTGACGGGCTTTTTTCTCATCCTCAACGACGGTAAAGACGTCACCCGCGGTCGGCACTTCTGAAAAACCGAGGACTTCAACTGGAACAGCGGGGCCTGCCTCATGCAGTTTCTTCCCGGTGTCGCTGATTAATGCTCGAACCTTTCCGGATGCTGTTCCCGCAACGAAAGCGTCGGTTCCTTTGAGTGTTCCTGACTGAATCAGTATGGTCGCCACCGGACCTCTGCCCTTGTCAAGCTTCGCTTCGATGATGTAACCGCGGGCGGGTTTGTTCGGGTTTGCCTTGATTTCCATCACTTCCGCCTGCAGCAGAATCATCTCAAGCAGCTGCTCAATGCCGATCCGTTTCTTGGCAGAAACTTCAACATAAACGTTCGTACCGCCCCACTCTTCCGAGACGATGCCATGTTCAGCCAGTTCGTTCTTCACCTTCGTCGGGTTTGCATTCTCTTTATCTATCTTGTTGACCGCGACGACAATCGGCACCCCTGCCGCTTTTGCATGATCAATAGCTTCAATGGTCTGCGGCATGACACCGTCATCAGCGGCAACAACCAGGACTACAATATCAGTCACCTTAGCACCACGCGCACGCAGCGAAGTAAACGCCTCGTGACCAGGAGTATCCAGGAACGTAATATCCTTTCCCTGCAAAGAGACTTTGTATGCGCCTATATGCTGCGTGATGCCGCCGGCTTCGCCTTCCGTAACCTTGGTGGAACGAATAGCATCAAGCAGCGACGTCTTGCCGTGGTCGACATGCCCCATTATCGTCACCACCGGCGGACGATGAACAAGCAGGGAAGCATCCTCCCGGACATCCTCAACAACGTCAAGATGCTCGGCAGTGACGGATTCTATCTTCACCCCGAAATGTTCTGCAACTATCATCGCTGCATCCATATCAACCGGAGTGTTGATGGTCGGCATGAACCCAAGGCCCATAAACTGCTTGATCACTTCTGGAATCTTCGCACCGATGAGCTCAGCAAACTCCTTAATCGAGGTCCCCTCTTCAATCTTGATCGACTTCCTGCGTGGTGCCGTCGTCATCTGATGCTGCGAATGAGCCTGTTCATGACGTCGGAACCGAGGGTCGCCCGGACGGAACGACTTTTTCTGCCCCCCAGCTTTGGCATCGCCCCATTTCTTCGGCTCTATTTTCCGGATAGCCTGAAATGCACGCTGCATCTGGGGTTTGACCTTTATCTTCTCAACCTTGTCTCCCTCAGCTTCTTTCTTGAACCGATCAATTAATTCGACATCATCAGCGACAATAACCGTACGCGGCACGGCAGGAGGCGTGATTGCCGGCGGCACGGCAGGTGGCGTGAACGGCTTGGATGTTGCAATTGGCGGCTTCTGTACCAGAGGCACCTGCTGTCTCTGATGAGGCTGGGGCGGGCGCTTTCCATACGGTTGCTGCTGCCCTTGTTGTCCCTGCTGGCCGCCCTGCTGATTTCGCGGGGCGTCCTTTCGCAGGGTATGCGGCGGCTGTCCCGGACGACCGGTCGCATGCTGCGGACGCTGCTGCGCCGGGTGATATTTCTTCTGTTCCTGCGGAGCAGGCGCCGGAGCAGATGTCTGCTCGATTTTCTTTTCGATCGGCTGCGCAGGCGGTTGTTCAGCCGGCTGTTGTTTTTCCATGACCGGGGAGGCGGGCTTGAGCAGGGATCGTACCTTTCCTGCTTCCGAATTAGTCAGTTTGACGATTGTGGTGCCCTTCTTGAATTCGGTACCCCGTAGCGTGCCGACAGCGGTAACGACCTCGGTCGATTTCACCCCAAGTTCTTTCGCCAAGTCCGTGCTCTTAATGCCTTCTGCTGTCTTCAATCTATCGTCCTCCACCGTCTCAAAAGATAGGCATCACAAGAGATAAAACTTCTTTCTGCTTCTGATACTTGTAACAACGTAACTAAAATGTTATCATAAATGTCTGTTTTGGTGCAATTCAGACGTAGGAAAGGGGGTTAAAGTATGGCGTCGTGTCAGGTATGCGGCAAAAAAAAGACGGTCGGCAATAATGTCAGCCACGCAAACAACAAATCGAAAAGGATTATTCTTCCGAACATCCAGCGCATTCGCATTACGGCTGACGGCGGCACAAAGCGTGCCAATGTTTGCACAAGGTGCATCCGTTCCAACAAGGTCACCAAGGCCATCTAATCGGACTTCCAATACAATGAGAAAAGCTGGGTCGGTTCTATCTTCGCTTATCAGCCAACTCGGTCTCGAAGATAGAATCCGGCTCGATTTGATGCAGCGTCAATGGAACACTCTTTTTGCAGAACCGCTATCGCTGCATACCTTTCCGGTAGAGTTTTCAGGCAAGCGTCTGACCATACATGTCAATTCCCCGGCTTGGCTGCATCAACTTCAGTTCCTGAAGCGCGAACTCCTTGCAAAGCTCCAGCCGTTCGGCGTCACCGATGTCGTGCTTCGCAAAGGAGCGTTGCCGCGGCTTCGCTCTGAAAAAAAAGCCGCCGAAGCGCCGAAATGCCGTGAATTAAGTGCGGACGAACTCGAGTGGGTTGAAGAGACCGTGAGATGTGTCGATGATGAATCCCTTCAAAATGAAATCCGGCGGGCAGCGCTGAAATCGCTCTCCCGCCGGAAAAAAAAATAACGCATCTTCTTACTTGTCTTTTACGCCGACTCAGCCTTCGGCTTATAAACTATCAACGGTTTTTCACGCTTTTCGACCGCATCCTCACTGATAAAACATTCACTCACATTCTCCTGCGACGGCAACTCATACATCACATCAAGCATGACATCTTCCAGAATGGAGCGGAGTCCCCGGGCACCGGCCTTGCGCTCAAGCGCCTTTTTTGCAATCAGCTTTAACGCGCCATCAGCAAATTTGAGCTTTACATTATCGAGCGAAAAGAGCTTCTGAAACTGTTTGACCAGTGCATTCTTCGGCTCGGTCAGAATCCTGACAAGCGCTGCCTCATCAAGCTCATCGAGCGTAGCGACCACAGGCATGCGCCCGATGAACTCAGGAATCAGGCCATACTTCATCAGGTCTTCAGGTTCAACATTACTCAGGATGTTTGCTCGCGGCTTCTTCCTTTCCTTCGGAGCAATCATGTCCACGCCAAAACCGATGTTTCGCTTGCCGATGCGTTTCTCGATAATTTTTTCGAGTCCGACAAACGCCCCGCCACAGATAAACAGGATGTTCGTCGTATCAAGCTGTATATACTCCTGCTGCGGATGTTTCCGCCCGCCCTGCGGCGGAATGTTCGCAACCGTGCCTTCGATAATCTTCAGCAACGCCTGCTGCACACCCTCTCCTGATACATCACGAGTAATTGACGGACTGTCGGCCTTGCGGCTGATCTTGTCGACCTCATCGATATAGATTATGCCGACCTGCGCCCGCTCCGCATTAAAGTCGGCAGCCTGCAGCAGTTTCAGCAGGACATTCTCGACATCCTCTCCGACGTACCCAGCCTCGGTAAGTGTCGTCGCATCCGACATGGCAAACGGCACGTCCAGCAGCTTTGCGAGCGTCTGGGCAAAAAGGGTTTTTCCAGTGCCGGTCGGTCCGATAAGCAGGATGTTGCTCTTCTGGAGCTCCACATCGGATTTGAGTCCCTTGTAAATACGCTTGTAATGATTATGAACAGCAACAGCCAGTACCTTTTTGGCCTGCTCCTGTCCGATGACATAGTCGTCAAGAAACTTCCTTATTTCCACCGGCGCAGGCAGTTTTTTTCCGGTGCCTTTCACAGACTGCTGTGCGTCTTCGTCGATTATCTCATTACAGAGGCCGACACACTCATCACAGATATACACCATAGGCCCTGCAATAAGCTTTTTCACTTCATCCTGCGCCTTGCCGCAAAAGGAGCAGCGCAGCACCTGTTCATCATTCTTCCTCGCCATGCACCCTCCAGCGAATAATGAGTTCCGGCTCAGGCCGGAACGTTGTTGTCCTTTTTCTCCGCATGAGCGGATGCGATCACTTCATCTACAACGCCGTATGCCTTCGCATCAGCTCCCGACAGAAAGTAGTCCCGCTCCGTATCGATTTGAATCTTTTCAATCGGCTGACCGGTGTGTTTGGCCAGAATGAAATTCAGGTTTTCTTTCATCTTGAGGATTTCGCGCGCGTGGATTTCGATATCGGTCGCCTGACCGTAAAAACCGCCAATCGGCTGATGAATCATGACCCGGGAGTTCGGCAGTGAAAAGCGCTTCCCTTTTGCGCCCGCTGCAAGCAGCAACGCGCCCATGCTGGCCGCCTGCCCGATGCAATACGTCGCAATATCCGGCTTCACATACTGCATGGTGTCGTATATCGCCAGTCCGGCAGTCACAGAGCCGCCGGGAGAGTTGACATATATGTGAATATCTTTGTCCGGATCCTCGGTCTGGAGAAACAGCAGCTGGGCAATGACGACATTTGCAACATGGTCGTCAACAACGGTACCAAGAAAGATGATCCGGTCCTTCAGCAGCCGCGAATAAATATCGTATACCCGTTCAGTCCGCCCGGTCTGTTCGATAACTATAGGAACAATGCTCATGAGTGCGCTCCTTTTTCGATTGTAGCTCTTTCAAGAAGCATCTTCAGCGTCTTCTTTTCAAAAATACCGTTTCTGAGTCCTGCAAGTGAACCATCACGCGAGGTATAGTACTTGATCACATTTTCCGGCGATACGTTAAAACGCGCCGCAAAGCCCACGATGGCAGACTTGAGGTCATCTTCGCTTACGTCAACCTTTTCCTTCTCACCGATTGTCTCGATAAGAATGTTCGCCCTCACTGACTTGATCGCCCTCTCGCGATTCGCCGCCTCGAACTCTTCAGCAGTTCCTTCAAAGGAAGCGCGCGACTTGGCCTCTTCAAACATCCGGTCAAGTTCGCTTTTCAGAAGCACGTCCGGCACCTCAAACTCATGGGAGGAAACGAGCTTTTCCAGAAGATCCATCTGTTGCAGTCGCTCGACTTCGAACCTCTTTTCAGCCTCAAGATTCTCTTTCACCTTGTCTTTCATCGCCTGCAGGGTCTCAAATCCGAGGTCTTTTGCAAACTCGTCATCAATGGGGAGAACGCTTTTCCGCTTCGTCTCCTTGACTGTGGCGTTGAACTTCGGCGTTTTTCCGGCGAACGAGCTCGGCGTTGTCGCGGGGAACTCTACCTCAATCTCAAACACATCACCCTTCTTCTTGCCGATGAAAGCATCAAAGAATGCAGGCGGATACGGTCCGACGCCGACCTTGATCAGCGTATCTTTCGCCGAAGTCTCATCGCCTTCGACCGTATAGTCGACCGTAAGAAGATCGCCGGCCTGAATTGCTTCCTCAATCGGCTCATAGCTTCCCTTCTCCTCGGCAACGTTTTTCAGAACCCTGTCAACGTCTTCATCGCTCACAGCAACCGGCGCATCTTTCACCGCGATGCCTTCATAAGCAAGGGGCTCTATTTTTGGGCGAACTTCAACCGTCAGCGTCATGGTAATAGGAGCCTGACGAATAAGCATCAGCTCGGATTGCATTTCAGGGCGTGCAACCGGGGTTAGATCCGCTTCCTTAAGAGCCTGAGCGTAATACTCCGGAACAAGCTTCTCAAGAGCATCGTTTTCAATGCTCTTGCCGTATTTTTTCTCTATCATGCCTGCAGGAACTTTGCCCGGACGAAAACCCGGGATATGTGCCTGCTGACGAGCTTCAGCCATCCCTTTTTGAATCTCCGTTTCGATAACATCTGCCGGAATCTCTATGGTAAGGCGTTTTTTTGTAGCTGAAATTTCCTCAAGTGACTTTAACAAGGGAGCCTCCTCTGGCGAAATATTGCTTGATTATCAAGTTATTAGTTTACGGATTCGGCTCCGCCTTTGTCAATTTTACAGCCTCTCCCGGCATAAGATATGCAATAAGCAGAAAAAAACGATAAAATAGTTTTTATGGAAAAGAAAATCCTCATCATCGGGTACGGCAACACCCTGCGAGGAGACGACGGGTTCGGCGTTTATGTCGCTGCGCGTTTGCTGCAGGAAAAGCTTGGAGACCATGTAACCGTTCTTGAGCGCCATCAACTGGGGCCGGAAATGGCTGAAGAACTTTCCGAAACCGATTTCGTCATTTTTCTGGACATTCATCTCAGCGAAAATGTCGGGGAACAGATCTGCAAGCGCATTGAATATGAAAACAAGGCACCGGTTACCTTTTCGCACCACATGACGCCGGGGACACTCCTTGCTTGTACCCATGCGATTTACGGTAAACTTCCGCACGGGGTCATCATCTCGGTCGGCAGCAATCTGTTTGACCACGGTTCACACCTCTCGCCGCTGGTTACAACGCTCGTTGATCCTGCAGCCGACCTTACCAGGAAATTGATTCGTTCTATTGAGGATCAGGGCAAACTTCCCGATACTATCTGACGTTTCAGTCGTTCCACGGCGCATTCTCCTGTATAATTTCTTCAAAGAACGGGAACAAGGGGCAAAACGTATGATTATCGGTTTGCAAAAGAAGTAAAGATGAGTGCATCCCGTATAGCCGATGCACCTGCCGGAACAACTGAATGCTGCCGGGACGGATTCTTATCCTTAATATTGCGGCAGACGCTGGCATTTTTTGTCATGTCAGTGTGATTCCGGGCAGGTCGAACCCCATCAAGGAGGTTGCCGATGATTCATGCCCTTGATCTGATTTATGCTCTTGATCTTGTTGGCACGTTTGCTTTTGCAGTATCAGGTGCATTCCGGGCAGTCAAATATGAGCTGGACCTCCTTGGCGTCATCATTTTGGCCGCTGCAACCGGCATCGGCGGAGGCATTATTCGGGATATTCTCCTCAGCACGTCGCCTCCGAGTGCATTGCACAATGAAATATACCTGCTCATCTGCCTGCTAGGTGCACTGATTGTCTTTATTGCGGCGCCAAAAATTGCCAGTCGCTGGGACTCCGTGATGCTCGCGGATGCTGTCGGGCTTGGAGTGTTCGCTGCGATTGGAGCAGCTCAGGCTGAACTGAGTGGGGCCGCCGCATTTTCCGTCATTATTATGGCTGCTCTGACAGCATGCGGCGGAGGTGTTATCCGGGACATTCTGGTCAAGGAAATTCCGGCAATCCTCACGAGCGACTTCTATGCAACTGCCGCCTTAATCGGCGGTGGATGTTTTGTTGCCCTTCGTCCACTGGGGTGGAGTCCTGATGCGCGGCTTGCCTGCGCTATCATCGTTACGATCGTGCTGCGGCTCTTTGCCATGCGCTACGGCATTTCACTCCCGAAGGTGAAGCGTCTGCCGGCATCTCCTTCACAGCTTACGCAAATTCGAAAGGCAGCAAAAAAGGCGCCAAAGATTCCGGAATAATCCTCCCTCTCCAAAATAACGGCCGCCGATGAGAGATCGGCGGCCGTTGCTACGGGTAGATATTTTTTATGTCGTACCTGCCGTAATTCTGTATTTCAGGGCACCCATTTTTTCAGCCATGGACTTGTGCTTCTTCTCGTCGTCAAGAATCATCCTGAGCAACTGCTTGGTAATAGCGTCCCGGCTCATTTCGATGCTCTTTGTGGCGATTTCGATGGATGTCTGCTCAAGGGCAATATGCTTGTTCAGCAGGCTTGCGACTCCGGCCAGATCCTCAGGAGCAAGTTCGTAGGCTTTTTTCGTCATGCTGTCGATGATCAGCTGGATGATCGATTGATGTTTTACGGAATCGTTTTTGATTGCGGTCGTAAGTATAACCAGAATGGGATTTTTCGATTTTTTCAGGATAGCGTCACAGCTCTTGATCGTTGTCGCCTCGACTCCCTTCCATTTCCTCAGCAAGCCGAGGAGCTCCTTGTCACGTGCGCGGGCATCCGATGTTGTCATAAAATCCTCCTTCTATATTATTGATGGGAAAGTATAAACCGAATAAGAAGGCTTTGATTGCATCCTATAGGCCAATAGAAAAATTTAATAAAAAAGCCCCCAATCTTTAAAGATCGGGGGCTTTCTCGAAAACAGGGTGAAAGCCGCTGCTAGCCTCTCTTTACCTCATGCACAACTGTGCCGTCGGCATCAACAAGCTCAACAATAAGCGGCATCTGCCCAAGTGCATGGGTTGCACAACTAAGGCAGGGATCAAAGGCGCGAACAATCGCTTCGCAGCGGTTGAGGGCACCCTCGGTCAGTTTTTTGCCGTCAACAAAACGTTGTGCAACCTGCAGTATTCCCTTGTTAATCGCGAGGTTGTTATTTCCGGTTGCCACAATCATGTTCGCCCAGGTCATGAGGCCATTCTTGTCCACTTTGTAATGATGGAAAAGAGTGCCACGAGGTGCCTCAACTATGCCTACACCGGATTCGTGGTTCGGATTCGCAATCGAACGTATGCGTTCGCTTGTGATTTCCGGGTCTCTGAGCAACTTCTCGGCAAGCTCGATTGAATAGAGAATTTCAATCAAACGTGCGTAGTGATTGTGGAAAGAACTCAGAACCGGTCCTCCGTTGCCGAGTTTCCGGAATTCTGCCAACTCCTCATCAGCGAGAGGCATTCCGGTTCCGCTGCATACGTTCAGTCGTGCGGCAGGACCGCAACGGTACATTCCGTCCGGATAGCCGAGAGGCAAGAAATACGGAGACTTCATGAATGAAAAGTTCTCCGTTGCCTCACCGATGTACTTCTGGTAGTCAGCAGCTTCAATCTGGTCGACCAGGATGTTCCCTTTTGCGTCGATAAACCGCATCTTGCCGTAGACATGCGCTAAATGGCCTTCAGGAGTCACCAGTGCCATGAACAGGGACGGGAAATTCGAGAATGTCTTTATTTCCTCGCGGTAATTGTCGAACGATTTCTTGAACCAGCCAAGCGTTTTCTTGATAATATCAAGAGCCTCAGGCAGCATGGCGAGCATCTGGTCGCGATGTTCAACGGAGATAGGTTCGTTCACGCCCCCCGGCACCACCCAAAATGGATGAATGCGCCTGCCGGCATTGAGTCTGATAATCTCCTGCCCGATCTTCCGCAGCTTCACGCCGTCTACCGCAAGCGCAGGATTCGCTTCAATCAGTCCGAGAATATTTCTCTTGGCTGGATCTGAGTCCATCCCGAGCAGAAGATCCGGCGCTGACAGGTGGAAAAAGCTGAGTGCATGCGACTGGATATATTCACCGCAGTTGTAGAGTTTGCGAACCTTTACCGCAGTGTCCGGTATTCTGACGCCGAGGATTTCATCGCATGCCTTAGCTGAGGAAAGCGAATGGCTGATCGGACAAATTCCGCAGATGCGCTCGACGAGTGAAGGCATCTCATAAAACGGCCTCCCCTCCGTAAACTTCTCAAACCCCCGAAACTGCGTAACATGCAGCTTGGCATCCGTTACTTTGCCGTCATCGTCAAGTTGTATGGTAATTTTGCCATGCCCTTCGATACGAGTGACCGGCTCAACAACAATTCGTTGTGACATGTTTGTAAACCTCCTTTTTGACTATCCCAATTACTATGTTGCTATGCGCCGAAACGCGTCTTTCCGGTAAGGTCCGGAACCCGGCCCGCGAGCAATTCCGCAAGTACAAAAAAGATGCCGTCCGCAGGCGGCGGGCAACCGGGCACGAAAAGGTCAACCTTCACGAACTCGTGTACCGGACGCGCATGGGTATGGAGGACCGGGATGTCTGCGGAAGGATGCCCCTGCTGGGCAGTGGCATTCTCAATATATCCCCGATCCAGAATCTCCTTGACGGTGAACTGATTGCGCATGCCCGGCACATTGGAAGTCACCGCGCAGTCCCCCAGTGCGATCAGAAACTTGGACTTTGATCGTATTTCCTTGATCAGGTGTTCGTCATGGTCGCTGCTGATTGAGCCCTCGATGATAGCGACATCAACATTCTCTGGGTATTCGTGTGCATCTACAAGCGGTCCGTATACAATATCAATCTTATCAACGATAGCTAAGATGCGTTCATCAATGTCAAGCACCGACATATGACAACCGGCGCAGGCATCGAACCACGCTGTACCAATTCTCACTTTGCTCACGATACTACCTCCTCCTGGCCTTCGGGGCCGACGTGGTCTGGAAAATATTCTGTGGAGCCGACATGGCTAGTCATTCCTCCCGCGCATGAGCTGGAGGTAGGGAAGGAAATGCCTGATCTTGACCATTTCCGCGACAGACTTCCCCTTCTCAGAAAGAGCGCCGGTTGGGCAGACATGAACACATTTGCCGCACCCGGTGCAGGTTTCTGATTCACCCCATGGCTCGTTGAGGTCAGAAATAATAGAGGTGTTGATGCCTCGTCCCATGAGATCCTTCGTGTGCGCCCCCTCAATCTGATCACACACCCGAACGCAGCGTTGACAGAGCACGCAACGGTTATGGTCCATGGAGAAGCGCGGATTTGTTGCATCAACCTTCTGGTGAGGATAACGATATGCATAATGAACATGCATAATGCCATGCTCCAGCGCAAGATCCTGCAGTTCACAATGTCCGTTGGAGACGCAGACGGAACAGACATGATTCCGCTCGCTGAAGAGCAGTTCGAGGATTCTGTGCCGATAGTCACGCACCCGATCGGAATTCGTAGTGACTTCCCAATCCTGGCGCGGATAGGTAGCGCATGACGGCAGCAGACGGGGCATCCCCTTCACCTCGACGATGCAGATGCGGCATGCGCCGATATCAGGCAGACCGGAGAGATGGCAGAGGGTCGGAATATTGATTCCGTTCTGCCGGGCTACGCTGAGTATCGTTTCGTCTTCGCGCGCCGTCACTTCCTTGCCGTCAATCTTGAAAGTAAGAACCTTTGGGTGGGTTAATTCGGTTTCGACTGCAGCTTTTTTACTCATGCGTGTTTAACCTCCTTTGCTTTTTTCATGGCGCACACGCCCGCAGGGCAGGTCTTCTGGTTAATATGCTCTAAGTATTCGTTCCGGAAATACTTCAGTGTGCTCATCACGGGGTTCGGGGCAGTCATGCCGAGGCCGCACAGGCTGGCATGTTTTACAACATCGCACAACTCTTCGAGCTTCTCGATGTCGCTGATCTCGCCGGATCCGTCAGTAATCCTGCACAGAATGCTGTAGATTTGCGCAGTGCCGACCCGGCATGGGATACACTTTCCGCACGATTCACTCATCGTGAATTCGATAAAGAACTTGGCGACATCGACCATGCAGGATGTTTCATCCATTACGATCATACCGCCGGATCCCATGATTGAACCTACGGCTGCAAGTGATTCGTAGTCAACCGACATGTCCAGGTGTTGTTCCGGAATGCAGCCGCCTGAAGGACCGCCAGTCTGCACAGCCTTGTACTTTTTACCGCCGGGGATGCCGCCGCCGATATCAAACACAATGTCGCGCAGCTTCGTTCCCATCGGAACTTCGATAAGGCCGGTGTTGTTGATGCGGCCCGCAAGTGCGAATACTTTTGTTCCCTTGCTTTTTTCGGTGCCGATGCCGGCAAACCACGCGCCGCCTTTGGCGATAATCGGAGGAACATTCGCAAAGGTTTCGACATTGTTAATCAGCGTCGGATAGCCCCACAGTCCCGATTCAGCCGGGAACGGCGGACGCGGGCGCGGTGTTCCGCGACCTCCTTCGATAGAAGCAAGCAGGGCGGTCTCTTCGCCGCAGACAAACGCGCCGGCTCCAAGTCTGATCTTTATGCTGAAGCTGAACGGGGTGTCGAAAATATTGTCACCGAGCAGACCGTTTCGCTCTGCCTGCTGAAGCGCGATTTTCAAGCGCTTGATAGCAAGCGGATACTCTGCGCGGATATAGACATAGGCGATCTGGGCTCCGACAGCATATCCTGAGAGGAGCATTCCTTCGATGACGCGATGCGGGTCACTCTCCAGAACACTTCTGTCCATGAATGCGCCCGGGTCACCTTCGTCTGCGTTACAAACGACATATTTTATGGCATTGTCAGCCTTGGCAACAGCCTGCCATTTAATTCCCGTCGGGAACCCGCCGCCGCCGCGTCCGCGAAGTCCGCTTTTCGTAATTTCATCTATAATTTTATTAGGAGACGCGTCCTGAAGAGCCTTGTACAAAGCCTGATAGCCACCGGCTGCAATATAGTCCTCGATCCGTTCAGGATCAATAACGCCACAGTTTTCAAGGACGATTTTTTCCTGGCGCTTGAAGAATGACGACTGTCCGTCACACTCCAGACGCTTCACCGGAGCTTTCCCGATAGAGTCGATGACATCCTTGGCATCTTCAGGCGTGACCGCCTTATACATGACTCCGGATGGTTCAATAACCATAAGCGGCGCGACGGTGCAGAGACCGAGACATCCAACGCCTTTGACCTGGATTTCCGATTCCAGCCCTCTGCTTTTTACCTCTTTGACAAGCGCGTCCTTCACCTGCAGACTCTGGCATGATACACATCCTGCGGCCACGCAGATAAGAATGCTGTGCTTGAACTGGGACGCCTTCTCTTTTTCTGTTTTAGTAATTGATATAAGATCTTCAAGATTCATGATACAACCCACCTCCCCAGTTTATCAAGAACTGCATCAGGCGTGAGCTTTCCAGCCACCTCGCCGTCAAACACAGCCGCCGGAGACAGACCGCAGGATCCGATGCAGCGGGCGGTCAGTATCGAAATCTTGTTGTCAGCCGTCGTTTCCCCGGGGCTCACACTATAGCTCTGCTGAATGGCGTCAAGAATTTTGGGAACTCCGGCAATGTAACATGCAGTCCCCATGCAGACGACGCAGGTATGCTCTCCTGCTGGCTTGAGACTGAAAAAGTGGTAGAAAGTGGCAGCGCCATATACCAGGCTGCGCGGAAGCTTGAGTTGTTCGGACACATACTTGAGGGCCTCAATATCGAGGTAGCCGAATGATTCCTGAACTGCATGCAATGTTTCGATGAGCGCGTGCGGGGCATAGCCATTCAGGCGCATTGTCCTGTTGACCTGCTTCCAGCGTCCGTCCTCAGCCACTTTTGGGGCGTCTTTCGCAGCGCTCTGCAAAAGTTCTTGCGAGGACTCTGTCGTCTTGGTTTCCATACCCGTTGTCTCCTCTCAGAATTTAAAAACTGTACTGAGGCGTCAATGCTCCGGGGCTTTTCCCTGTTCAGACTCCTTCCCCGAGTCCTTTTTCGCGGATGTCATACAGAGCAGCGCCTCGTTCCGCAACTCTCTTGCGTTTTCCCGATTCGCCTCCTTTTCCCAGGATTTCACCCGTTTTCATGCAGAAAAAATGAATCCATTGCAGCAAACTTTTGTTCAACTATAAAATTATAGAAGAAACTATGTCCAGAGTCTTCATGCATTTCTTCGGCACGATGAATGCCGACCAATCAGCCTGACGATGCAGCGATTCGAACCGGGACGTCCTAACGGAACCACGCTCAGTTCGAGCATATTTAAGCACGTTACTTTAAAAAAAAACAAGGAACTGACCTGCGGGGAGTGCATCCTTTAATTGCACCTATTCACAATGGAAAAGTATTTTAAAAGTCCCTATAAAAATTATTAATAGCTTGATATTTCAGCTTTCTTTTATTAGAGCCATCGTGCATCAGTATTTTTGCATTCAGGAGGAAACGTGCGTTTGAGGCAAAATAGATTGATGCAATAATTAGTTGCAATGCTTATTTCCCTAGTATGGATTATTTCGCTGTAATGCCGCCGGAAACAATAAAAGCCATCACCTGTCCGCTGTCGGCAGCGAGCGGAGTGACCTGCCTCTTCGGCACAACAATAAGATTCCCGGCAAAATTATATGACTGCGGGAGATAGACGGCAACGCGGTCGGTCATGCCGAACTGTTCGAGCGACTCCTGCGTAATGAAGCCGATGACAAGCACATTACTCCCCGGCATCAATTCGACCATGACCGGCTGCTGGAAGCTCTTCTTGTCCCCGACAAAAGCGGCCACCAAATCCTTCAGGGCCGAATAGATCATCTTTACCAGAGGAACGCGGCGGAAAAGATTATCTACAATCAAAACAATCCATCGGGTGAAGAAGTTCGATGCAATAAACCCGACAGTCGTAATGGTTACCAGCGTCACGAGGAGTCCGAGCCCCGGCGTGCTGAACTGGAAAAGACCGTCAATTTTCATAAATACGACCCAGAGAACATACAGCGTTACGACAAGGGGAACAAGAAAGAGCAGCCCCTCAAAAAAATAGCGCGTCAACTTCTTCATGGCATCCTCCATATAACGTTCTTACATTATTTTTACGGTCGGAACATGTATCCGTCAAGAAGCATATGTGGCTTTCCCCTGTCGTTCTTATTAATGATAATGGTATGTGTCCATGATATTTATTGACAATCTGGTCGAGCATTGCGGAAACACAGCCACCGCATATGAATACCAGCTTTTCCGATCCGGACTGTATGGCGCGGCAGGGAATGAACGGAAATCCCCTGTGGAAGAAGCTCCCCACTTTACAGGTCTCAGCGATCGCAGGAATGAGCCGGCCAAGAGATTCTCCGACGTTATGAAGCGCCGGATTGAAGCCCCCCGCAAAACAAGGATAAAATGCTTGTAGCGCTGGACATTGCAGCACTTGCGATTTGTTCCGTTGTTTTTGTTATAATATCAAGCATGCCGTTTGGGCGGCGTAAATAGCCGAGAGAACGCCGTTATTATGCTTGACAACGCTGGGCGCCTATGTTAATAATTAAAGCTAACATTGCCCCAATCTTTGGCATTTTCACATTTGGAAGGAGGTGACTTACAGAATGAAGAAGGCACTTGCACTCGTACTTTCGCTCATGCTCCTCGTAGCATTCACGATCGGTTGCGAACAGAAGCCCGCTCCGAAGGCTCCTGAAGCCCCGAAGCCGGCAGAGGCTCCGAAGGCCCCTGATGCTCCGAAACCGGCTGATGCTCCGAAACCGGCTGACGCTCCGAAACCGGCTGACGCTCCGAAGAAGTAGTTTTCATGCAACACCATGGAGGAGCCAAACTCCTTCATGGTGTTGCTTTTTTTTTGATGTACTGGTAATATTAATAAATTATTCCAATTACTTGCGAGCATTACCTTTTGAAAGAGTGGGAATCCCCACTCTTTTGTTTTAGAAAGGAATAAAGGAGAACAATAACGCCATGATAACCGCGCATGAAAGAGTACGCGAGCTTGCTGCTCAGGCAGCGGACGATCTTCAGCTCGAACTGGTCAGCGCCGACTTCATCGGCCGGGGCAGGCGTTCGCTTGTGCGCATCGTGATAGATAAGGATGGCGGTGTCACCATTTCAGACTGTGAAAAGATGAGCCGCGCACTGGAAGCACTGCTTGATGTAGAAGATCCGATCCCGGGCGCGTACATGATTGAAGTCGGCTCACCAGGTCTTGACCGTCCACTGGCAACACAGCGTGATTTTGAGAAGAGCGTGGGCAAGCTGGCTCGCATTGTTACATCGGAGCAGATTGCGAATCAAACTTTTTTTGTCGGCAGGATTACAGATGTTGGCGAGGGATGGGTTCGCATCATGCCTGAACAGCGCGCCGGCGGGAAACCGACCAGGTCACCCAAGCGAGCAGGATCGGTGCGTGGGGAGCAGCCTGAAGATATTTTTATTCCGCTCGTAAAAATAACAAAAGCACGACTCGAAATAGAATAGAACGGAGAGGCGCATATGTCGAAAGAATTGTGTTTCGTCATAGATCAGATAAGCAGGGAAAAAGGCATTTCGCGCGATGCACTGGTAAAAGTGCTCGAAAGCGCCCTTTTGTCGGCGGCACGGAAGAAGTTTTCGAACCGGGAGAATATACACCTGACGATCGACCCCAAAAACTGCTCGATCGAAATTCATGAGACCAAGACCATAGTTGAGCGTGTAGCGGATCGTGACCTTGAAGCTGCTCTCGCCGACTTCCCGGACAGAGTCCCTGGAGATACGGTTGATTTTCCGATCCAGTTGCAGGACTTCGGACGCATTGCCGCACAGACCGCAAAGCAGGTGCTTTTTCAGAAAGTGCGCGAAGCTGAGCGCGATATTATTTTTGATGAATACAAGGACAAGATCGGCACAATCGTCAGCGGGACGATTCTGAGAAAAGAGAAAAATCTCTATTTCGTCGGGCTTGGCAAGACCGAAGCCGTCTTGCAGCAGCGTGACACGCTCCCAAGCGAAACCCTGAAGCGCGGCGATATCGTCAAGGCATATCTTGTCGAGGTGCGTCAGACATCAAAGGGTCCGGTTCTCATCCTTTCAAGAACAGATCCGAACTTTGTTGTCGGTCTTTTCAGGATGGAAGTGCCGGAAATTCATGACGGCATCGTGGTCATCAGAGGAATTGCCCGCAAACCGGGCGAACGCACCAAGATTGCCGTTCTCTCGAATGACCCGGTTATAGATCCGGTTGGTGCATGTGTCGGCATGAAAGGCACGCGTGTTCAGTCAATCGTCAGGGAACTGAGGGGCGAGCGAATCGACATCATCCACTGGAATGACGATCCGCGCATTCTCATTGCCAGGGCTCTCACGCCGGCGACCGTGGATCGGGTCGGGATCAACGAAGCGGAAAACAACGACAAAACCGCCATGGTTATTGCTGCTGATTCCCAGCTTTCGCTCGCCATCGGGAAACAAGGTCAGAACATCAAGCTGGCTGCAAAACTGACTGGGTGGGAAATTGATATCCTGAGCGAGACTGAATACTCGAAGATAAAACTCGAGGAGACGGACAAAACCCTCGAGGAGACGCTCCGCAGGGAAGCTGCTGCGGCTGCCGCCTCAGAAGAAGAGAATGAGGAAAAAAAATAGCATAACTGCACCCCTTGGAAACGGGCCGGTCGAGAAGGTCGGCCCGTTCCCTTTATGAGTACTATCGCACAGAACCCGGCATCACCGATTCAGTACCTCAAAGGCGTCGGCCCACACAAGGCCGCTCTGCTCGCACGGCTTGGCATCAGTACACTTGAAGACGCTCTCTTTTTTCTCCCCGTCCGGTATGAAGATCGCCGCTCTATGTCCAAAATCGTCTCGTTGCTGCCCGAAACAACGCAAGCAGTCATCGGAAAAGTCGTTACTGCTGAGGTCATAAGCCCGAGCAGAAAAAACCCCGGGTTGAAGATATTTCAGGTCGTCATTACGGATGGAACCGGTGTGCTCAAGGGCAAATGGTTCAACCAGGCATTTCTCAGGCGGGTGTTCAAAAGCGGACAGACGGTCGTTTTTTATGGAAACGTAAAACGTGACTTCTATGGCGCTGGCCTTGAGATCATGAATCCCGAATACGAACTCATCGACGATGGAAAAAATGCCCCCCTCGAAAACGGTACTGACAAGGTACATACCGGGCGCATTGTTCCTGTCTACCGGCTGACCCAGGGGTTGAGCCAGAGACAGATGCGAGCGATCTTGTTTGCTGCCTTAAATGCGTGCTCTCAGATGATTGAGGAGCTTCTTTCTCAGGACATGCTTGATCGTTATCAGCTGCCCGCGCGCCGTGATGCCGTCATGGCCGTGCACTTTCCGCCCCCTTCAGCTTCAATCGATGATTTAAACCGCGGCTCAACGCCATATCATCAGCGACTCTCCTTTGAAGAGCTGCTCATGTTCCAGCTTGGTGTTGCAACGCTCAGGAAGCGCCAGATGACAGAACGCGGCATTACGCTGAATGCCTCCGGCAGTCTCGCGGGCAGGCTTGAGCAATTGCTCCCCTTCACGCTGACTGCGGCACAGCGCCGGGTTATCAGCGAGATAAGAAACGACATGCGATCATCTGCTCCGATGCATCGTCTCGTTCAGGGAGATGTCGGCTCCGGCAAAACACTTGTAGCATTGATTTCCATGCTTGATGCAGTTGAAGCCGGCTATCAGGCTGCGCTCATGGCCCCGACCGAAATTCTTGCCGAGCAGCACTATCTGAACATTCACAAGCTTGTTGAACCGCTTGGTCTGAGCGTTGCCCTGCAGACGAGCAGCACAAAAAACCGTTTCCTGAACGATATCACAACAGGAACCGTCGATCTGATAGTGGGAACCCATGCCCTGATCCAGGAAGGGGTTGCTTTTCATCGTCTCGGGCTCATCGTAATAGACGAACAGCACCGTTTCGGTGTTATGCAGCGTGCGGAACTCCGGAAAAAGGGCCACATGCCCGATACGCTTGTCATGACTGCAACGCCGATTCCCCGAACTCTTGCACTGACGCTGTATGGTGATCTTGACTACTCAGTCATCGACGAACTGCCGCCGAACCGGAGTCCGATTATTACAAAGCTGCTCGGGGAAAAGCAGAAAGACCGGATTTATCAGGACATTGATTCTGCATTGCGGAAAGGCAAACAGGTGTATGTTGTATACCCGGTCATCGAGGAGTCGGAAAAGACAAGCCTCAATGACGCCCAGACAGGAGCCGAACTGCTTCGGGAGAAGTTTCCGGAACGAAAGGTCAGCCTCATTCATGGCCGGCTGAAGCCGGCTGAGCGCGATGCCGTAATGAACGACTTCAAGGAGCGACGCATCGATATCCTTGCCTGCACGACCGTCATAGAAGTGGGCGTTGATGTGCCGAATGCGACGCTTATGATTATCTTTCATGCCGAGCGGTTCGGATTTGCCCAACTGCATCAGCTACGCGGACGCGTCGGCAGAGGCAGCGATCAGTCGCATTGCATCCTGCTTGCCTACGGTCACGGCGATGATGCCCGGCGGCGGCTCAGCGTCATGGTGGAAACGACCGACGGATTCCGCATCGCTGAAGAAGACCTTGCGCTTCGGGGGCCGGGAGAGTTTTTCGGAACCAAGCAGTCCGGACTGCCCGATCTGAGAATCGCAAATATCGCAAGAGATGCTAAAATAGTAGAAACGTCCAGAAAGGAAGCATTTAACCTCCTTGAGCGGGACGCAGGCCTTGCAACTGCTCCGCGGCTTCGCGTAGCGACCGAGCGATTCTGGGGCGAGCGGATCGAGTTTTTTACGACAGCATGACGGATCAGAAAGAATGATCGGCAAAATCAAACAGGACTATGATACGGGTCTGGAAAAGATTCACTGGTTCGCACAGCTTTTTGCAGAGCGCGTGCAGGTGGAGCTTTCTGTGTTCAAACTCCTCTACAGGTCAGAAGAGCTGAAACGCCGTAAAAATGAGCTGCTCAAGCAGATTGGCGAGGAAGTCTATGCCTTGCGCGGCAAGGACAGGCCGATGCTGGCGAACAAGGATGTTGCGGCGGCGCTGCGCGAGATTGAGCAGCTTGAACCGGAGATCCAAGCCACCATTGAGAAAGCCTCCGAGATCAGCAAGATAGTTGCATGAGCATGCCTGAAGTCATCATTATTATTTTCGGACTCCTCGTCGGTTCCTTTCTGAACGTCTGCATTCACCGGATTCCGCGTGAACAGTCTATTGTATCTCCGCCCTCTGCATGTCCCGGCTGCGGCATTCGCATCAGGTCGTGGGACAATATCCCGCTCATCAGCTATTTCATTCTTTTGCGCGGAAAGTGTCGAGCCTGCGAAAGCCCGATATCTCTCCGGTATCCCCTGGTCGAGGCGGCAAACGCGGCCCTGTATTTTTATACTTTCATGCACTTCGGTCCAGGCTGGCACCTGCCGATGCTCTGGCTGTTCGTCTCGGCAATGATCGTTATCATATGTATCGACATCGACTTCCAGATAATTCCCGATGTCATTACCCTTCCCGGAATGCCGCTCGGTCTTCTTGCAGCGTCTTTTTTGCTGCCCGATCCGTTTCTGACCTTCAGGACTACTGGAGGCGTCGCTGCTTTTGAAATTGTCGGCATCAGCAATTCGCTCATCGGCCTTGCGCTCGGCTTCGGCCTTTTCTATCTTATTGCCGTGCTCAGCAGGGGCGGCATGGGCGGCGGCGACATCAAAATGATGGGCATGGTGGGCGCATTCCTCGGCTGGAAGGGTGTGCTGCTTACAACGTTTATCGGCAGCCTCACCGGAGCTCTCGTCGGCATCGCCCTGATGGCAGCCAGCAAAGCCGGAAGAAAAACAAAAATACCGTTCGGTCCGTATCTCGCACTCGGTTCTCTCGTCTCGCTCTTTTTCGGCGCACCGATTCTCCGGTGGTATCTCGGAACGTAAACAAACGCACATCGCAAAAGTCAAAGCTCAGAACTTCGAAGATTTGCCTTCGGAGTTCTGACTTTTATGTTTAAACTTTTGACTTACTTATCGAAGGAGTAGTTATGAAACGCACAGACTTACGCAACATCGCCATTATCGCTCATGTTGACCACGGCAAGACGACGCTTGTCGATGCCATGCTGAAGCAGGCGGGTATTTTTCGTTCCAACGAGAAAGTACAGGAACGCGTTATGGACAGCAATGACCTTGAGCGCGAACGGGGCATCACCATCCTTTCCAAGAACACCGCGGTCGACTATGACGGCATCAAGATCAATATTGTCGACACTCCCGGTCACGCTGACTTCGGCGGCGAGGTCGAGCGAATCCTGAAAATGGTCGATGGGGTATTGCTGCTTGTCGACGCATCCGAGGGCCCGCTGCCGCAGACCCGTTTCGTCCTGAAAAAGGCGCTTGAACTCGGTCTGCCGCCCATCCTCGTTGTCAACAAGATCGACCGTCCCGATGCCCGCATTCAGGAAGTATTGAACGAGATATATGATCTCTTCATCGATCTCGATGCAACCGAAGACCAGCTCGATTTTCCGATCGCATACACAAATGCAAAAAAAGGCACCGCGACGCTCGATCTTAATCAGCCAAGCGAAAACCTGAAGCCGCTGTTTGATCTCGTGGTGAATAATGTTCCTGCGCCGGACGCTAATCCTGAGGGAACACTTCAGATTCTTGTCACCAACATCGATTACAACGATTACGTCGGTCGCCTCGCAATCGGCCGCGTCTTTTCCGGAACAATTCATGTCGGCGATACCGTCTCAGTGGTAAAACAGAACGGCGATGCCGTCAAGACAAAAATCACGCAGCTCTATACATTTCAAGGCCTCGAGCGCATTCCCGCTACCGAAATCTCTGTCGGAGATATCCTCGCCATTGCCGGTATTGAAGGCATCAATATCGGCGATACGATTGCCGATGCTGAGAACCCGAAGCCGTTGCCGCGCATCACGGTCGATGAGCCGACCATCTCGATGGTCTTCTCAGTGAACACCTCGCCGTTTGCAGGACGGGAAGGCAAATACGTCACATCGCGCAACCTCCGTGAGCGTCTCGAAAAGGAACTGCTTTACAACGTAGCGATTCAGGTAGATTTCAGCCAGACTGACGCATTCAAGGTCATGGGACGCGGCGAACTGCAGCTTGCGATTCTGATTGAAATGATGCGTCGCGAAGGGTACGAGCTTGCAGTCTCGATGCCCGAGACTATCACGAAAGAGATCAATGGCAAGGTGCATGAGCCTATGGAATTGCTGGTCATTGACGTTCCGGATGATTTTGTCGGCGTTGTCACCCAACAGATCGGCATGCGCAAAGGCCGTATGCAAAAAATGCAGAACAACGGCCACGGCCGCGTTCGCATGGAGTTCCGCATTCCGTCGCGCGGGCTCATCGGCTTCCGATCTCAGTTCCTGACCGAGACACGCGGCACAGGGCTGCTGAACCACCTCTTCGATGGCTATGAACCATGGCATGGTGTACTTACCAAGCGACAGACCGGAGTGCTGGTGGCCGACCGTCAGGGCACGGCGACTATCTATGCCCTCTTTCATCTCCAGCCGCGCGGTGTGCTCATCATCAAGGAGAACACCTCGGTATACGAAGGTATGATTATCGGCGAGAACTCGCGTGAAGCCGATCTTGATGTGAATGTAACCAAGGAAAAGAAGCTTACAAACATGCGTGCCTCGGGTGCAGATGATGCTCTGCAGCTTATCCCGCCGCGACCCATGAACCTTGAGCAGGCGCTTGAATTCATCAAGGAAGATGAACTCGTCGAAATTACCCCACAGTCTGTCCGCCTGCGGAAGCGGGTGCTTGAGGCAAACAAAAGACCGAAGCGCACTGAAAAGGCTTGACTGATAAGGGGCGTTCACCCGCTTGGCTGAACGCCCCTGCTTTGCCCTGACAGTAACACCTGTACTACTATATCCGGATGCGAAGAACAAAAAAAAGAATACTCTTTCGCCTGAGAACAATCATCATGCTGTGCCTGTTTGCAATGGTCGGCAGCGTGGCGATCTATTTTGTCCATCCGGACGTTGCAAAGCTGGCAAAGGAGAACCCGAAAAAGTCGGCCTTCATGGAGCATCGCGAGGCTGAATGGGCAGGGCAGGAAAAGAAGATAAGGATTACACAATACTGGGTGCCGCTGAACCGCATTTCTCCCTATCTGGTCAAAGCTGTTCTGATTGGCGAGGACGACAAGTTCTACCAGCATGAAGGCTTTGATTTTGAAGCAATGCAGACGGCGATCGAAAAAGACATTGCCGAAAGAAAGTTCAAGTTCGGCGGCAGTACCATCAGCCAGCAGCTTGCGAAAAACCTCTATCTGACGCCTTCGAAGAATCCTGTTCGCAAAGTAAAGGAAGCCATTCTGACCTGGAGGATTGAGAATGCCCTGAGCAAAAAGCGCATTCTCGAACTCTATCTGAATGTGGCTGAGTGGGGAGAAGGCATCTTCGGCGTTGAAGCTGCAGCGCGTCATTATTACGGGAAACCAGCCGCAGGTCTCAGTCCCTATGAAGCAGCGCGCCTTGCATCCGTGTTGCCGAATCCGCGAAAATATAATCCGCTCGGACAGTCCCGCTATGTGGAAAACCGCTCAAAAATCATTTACAGCGTCATGCAGCGTCGTGGCATAGCGCCGCCGGATTTGTACGAGATTAGCGAGGACAAGACGGAATCGCCGGATGCAGAGTTCCCGGCACCTGAAATCAAAGCCCCCGCAACCGAAGGTTTTATCAAGAACAGCCTGTGATGATTCGTGCGGAACCATAAATAGAGTCTGCGGCCGAGATCTCCGTCAACTCTCATAAATTGTCTTCACCCGCCCTATCTCCCCGCTCTGCAGCCGAACCTTGATGCCATGCGGATGCGTTGCAGACTTTGTAAGGATGTCTTTAACAACGCCCTCAGTAAGGCTCCCTGTCCGCTGGTCTTTCTTCAGCACCATTGCCACCCGCCCGCCGGGTTTAATGTCCGCGCGTCTTGTCCCATCCACAATTCAGTCTCCCTTTTTCGTTATCAGATAAACAGCAGGTAGAGCGCTGCCGTGACTCCGGTGCCAAGCAGTGCCCCGATGATCACTTCAATAGGCGTATGCACTCCGCCGACCACTCGACTGCGTGCAACAAGAAATGCAAGAAGAAAGCTGCACAGGGATGCCGTAAAGTTCTCCGTCATCAGTGTAATCATCGTCCACAACGAAAAGGAAACTGCGGCATGACCGCTCGGCATTCCCCCCCTGAGTGGGTGCCCCTTGCCGAACCAGGCTTTCAGCATGATTACCAGAATGAGAATGGTGATAAATGAAATAAGTGTGATCTCTGCGGGAGAGTGCTTTGCAACGGTTATCCCGCTTTTGAATACATCAGCAAGATACGGGTAGAGAATAATATAGCCGAGCACTGCTGCGCCAAAGGCGGTGATCAGAACGCCTCCTGCTGCGACATCTTTTGCGATACGGGCTCTTTCGTGCTGCTCAGGAGAGAGCAGATCGACAACCTGCTCAATCGCCGTATTCAGCATCTCGGCCAGAAACACCAGAATTACGACAATAGAGATGACAATAAAGTCGTCCCGCGAAAGACCGAGCACATAGCTGAGCAGCAAGACACAGACTGCAGTAACGAGGTGGTACTGCACATGACGTTCGCTTCGGGCAGCATGGAGAACGCCTTCAATTGCGTTATGGATACTTTCAATCCATTGTTTCAGAGAGGATTGGGGCATGGAACCGCAGCGCTACAGGGTACGAATGACTTTGAGCATATAGGTGTCTACCGGGGCGTGGTCATCCGTCAGAATGGGCATATCATCGGCAACCGGCTTCTTCCAGAGATGCGACAGATAACGTTTCATTTCAGGATTTTCATTCTGGAATGACGGAGGTGCGGGGCTTTTGAGCGCAACGAGCATGATGTTCTGCACATCTTCGCCATTCTGGGGGTTCCCGACCGGGAAAAGATACACCTGCGGAAAAACAGTCTTGAATGTCGCCACCTCAGCGCGGAGGAATTGCCCGGTTTCGCCCTCTATTGAGGAAATGATGTTCATCAGGACGACTCCGTTCTCATTGAGAGCACGGTAGATGAGCCTGACGGTTTCCCGCGTGGTGAGCTGATACGGAACAGAGTAGAACGAGCTGAACGCATCGCCGAAGATGGCATCGTATTTTGCTGTCGTGCGGTTCAGATACGTCCTGCCGTCTTCGTGATACACCGTTAGCCGCGCATCCTCCCTGAGCATGAAATGTTCGCGGGCAAGGCGGGTAAAATCAGGATCTATCTCGACTACATCAAGCCGCGCATGTGAAAATGAGGCGAGGTAATTTTTGGGGTATGAGAACCCTGCTCCGCCGATCATGAGCGCAGTCTGCGTGTCAGGCCGGAAGTGGTGGATTAAGCGATAAAACCGTGTATACGGAAGCACCAGATCCGCAGGATCGTCCAGATACATTGCAGATTGCGTTTCTTTCGGATTGGTTACCATGGCAAGTGTCCGGCGCCCTGATGTTTCATCAACGCTCGGATACAACTTCACATGGCTGTAGCGAGTCTCCACCAAATATATTCCCTGCTGTTTCTGATTCTGTTCATTGAAATCCGCTGCAACAAACATAAGCACCAGAATAACAAGAATAACTGCCCGGACAGCCATAAATCCTCGCGCACAGGCGAGCGCCGATGTCAGCAGAAGAGCGCCGGAAAGTACGAGGAGAATCTTCGTGCTGCCAAAATAGGCAATCAGGTAAAAGCCGGCAAGAAAGGTTCCGGCAATACTTCCGACGGTAGAAATGGCGTAGAGCCTGCCGACGGTCGAGCCGGAAGTCCTGAGGTCCTGCATGCGGAGTCGGACTGCGTAGGGGGAGACCATGCCGAGCGCTATGCTGGGCGGCGCAAAAAGAATAATCGTCGCCAGGATTGCATTGACGGAAAAGCTCGCTATCGTGCTCTGCAGCCAGTCGAGCACCGGACCTTTCAGGAGGGTTATAGCTCCGACCAGCACCGCTGAAAGCAGAATGATTGCGGACAGCGACCGATCGCTGGGGCTGCGATCTGCAAGTTTGCCGCCGTACCAGTATCCGATGCTGAGACTCGCAAGTATAATGCCGATAAGACTCGTCCAAACGACAATTGATGTGCCGAGATACGGGGCAAGAATGCGCGATCCCGTCAGTTCAAGAATCATTACAACGCCGCCGCAGAGAAAGACAATCAGTTCGAGCATAGCGGTTCCTTACCAACCCTCCTCAGAATTGCATTTTCAAGCGACTGCATAACGCGTGCATCCGCATTGCTGCGCTCATGATCGTACCCGACCAGGTGTAGCACCCCATGGATAAGAAGCCGCGCAAGCTCCTCAGACAGCGGGACTTTCCGTTCAGTGGACTGCCGGAGCGCCTGAGCAATGCTGATGACGACATCACCCAGCAAAATCTGTTCAGACCCGGAGGCTCCGCGTGCCGCACGCACAAGCGCCGGGGCATCGTCAAACTGCGGGAATGAAAGCACATCAGTGGTTTTGTCTTTTGCGCGATAGTTGCGGTTTAACGCACGCATTACCCTGTCATTGACAAGCATGACACTCACTTCAAACGGCATGTCCGCACCGGCAAGAGGCAACTGCGGAGCAACCTTCGCAAGTGCGGCACGCAGTGCCGTGTCGACGCATTTACTGATTGCGTCAGAGAGAACCCGAACCGCTCTTTGCCGATTCCTTACCGCTGCCGCCATTGTTTTCCCTGGCGCCCCCGCTCAACGGCTTCTCCTGCCGTCCGGCAGACTGACGCATGTCGATTTCCGGATATTGAATACGCTTATGAAAAATACTGAGCAGCACGTGGGTAAAACTGTTCTTGATGATCGAAAGATCCCGCAGGGTCAGTTCGCACTCATCGATCTGTCCGTCCAGAAAGATATTGTTGATGATCTTCTCGACCATCGCCTCTATCCGTGCGGGTGTCGGTTCGCTGAGCGATCTGGTCGACGCTTCAACTGCATCAGCCATCATCACAAGCGCTGCAATCCGCGACTGGGGACGCGGTCCCGGATACCGGTACTCCTCATGATTCGGCGGAGAACCCTCCGCCTGCTCCAGAGCCTTCTGATAGAAATACGTCATAAGACTGGTGCCATGGTGCTGCTGGATAATATCGAGCACCGGCTTCGGCAGTTTGTTCTGCTTCGCGAGCTCTACTCCTTCTTTCACATGCGAGACAAGAACAATACTGCTCATGTGCGGTGTCAGCTTCTCATGCTTGCTGACCGTTCCCGCCTGATTTTCGACAAAATAGTCCGGCATTTTCAGTTTTCCGATATCGTGATAATAGGCCGTAATGCGGGCCATCAGCGGGTTGACCCCAATTGCTTCTGCAGCGGCCTCTGCAAGATTGCCGACCAGCATACTGTGATGATAGGTTCCCGGCGCATTTATCATAAGCGATCGAAGCAGCGGCTGGTCATGGTCAAGCAGTTCAACCAGACTGATATCAGTCCGCAGGCCAAACGTGTGTTCAATAATCGGCAGCATCAATGAAACAAGCGCGATAACGCTGATACCGGCAAGCATCGCAAATAAAAAGCTTGATGGTGCGACTGCCGTGAAGAGCTGCCCCTGCAAAAGCAGTATCATGGACGCAGTCAGAACGTTGGCAATGCAGACGTACAGTCCGGCCAGGATAAGCGTCGATCTCCTGCGGCAGCGCAGCACCGCAAAGGCAGCGGTGAGGCTGCCGACAAACGCATAAACAGCAAAGTAGGGGTTGCCGAGCCATACTCCCGACAGCAGGCTCATGACAAACGCAAAACTGATAGCAAGGTGAAAGTCGAAAATAAGGGTAATCAGCATGGCTCCTGCTGCAAGCGGAAGTCCATATATATACGAATCACCGAATGGCAGATTGAAGCCGCGGTGAAGCCCCGAAAGCAGGAATTCAAAGGTGCGGCTGATGAGCAGCGTGCCGACCACAAGAAGTGAGAGCAGCCACATCATCTTCCGATCGTTGTAGAAAAGCGGTTTATACCGTTTGATATCCTTGAAAAAAATAAAGAGAATCAGCATTGCAATCAGCAGGCTGCCGAAGAAAAGCGCAAGGCTGCTTTGTGCATGTCCGGGCATCGACGTGTCGTGAATAATCAGGGCAACAAAAAAGGAGACCACCGCGAGCTTGCCAAGGTTTTTCAGTTCGCTCCGATGGGCAGCGGGATACTCCGCAACCTTCTTTTTGAGTTCGTTAATTTTCTGGGTTTTAGTTTTCTGCGGCACGTTTTTCATACCGTTCGTAGGCCACGACAATCTCCTGCACAAGACGATGGCGAACGACATCATTCTGGGTAAAATGAATAACCCTGATGTCCTCCACAGCCTTGAGAATACGGAGAGCCTCGATAAGGCCCGACGAGCGGCCCGAAGGCAAATCAATCTGCGTGATGTCTCCCGTAATGACCGTCTTGGAGCCGAACCCCAAGCGTGTCAGATACATTTTCATCTGCTCTGACGTGGTGTTCTGAGCCTCGTCGAGAATGATGAACGAATCGTTCAGTGTTCGGCCGCGCATAAAGGCAAGCGGTGCAATCTCGATACTGCCGCGTTCCATCAGTTTTGATGCCTTCTCAATATCCATCATGTCGTAAAGCGCGTCATATAAAGGCCTCAGGTAGGGACTCACCTTTTCAGCGATATCTCCCGGCAGAAAGCCGAGTTTTTCGCCCGCCTCAACCGCAGGCCGCACCAGCACAATCCGTGATACCTGTTTGGCAAGATAGGCCGCTATCGCCATTGCCATGGCAAGATAGGTCTTTCCGGTGCCTGCCGGACCGATACCGAAGGTTATGTCATAGTGTCCGATCGCATCGATATATTCGCGCTGCGTTTCCGTTTTCGGGATGATAAAACGTTTTTTTGCGGCAACCGGAATGCTTCCGGAAAAGAGGTCCGTCAGTGATACGAACCTGCCCTCGCCGAGCGATTTGACCGCATATGCAACGTCTTCAGGCTTCAAAAGATAGCCGCTCCGGTTCACCGCCCGAATCTCCTGAATCAGCCGGTCTGCCTGCGCTACCCGAGCTTCATCTCCCTGAAGCAAAAGTTTGTTGCCGCGCACAGAGATGGAGACGTTGAGTGATTTTTCAACCATCCGGAGCGTCTTGTCGAGTCCTCCATGCAAAAAAGGGTACTCACGATCTGCATCAAGTTCAAATTCAGCGGTCTTCGTAGGAGCCTCCGGAAGGGATGTCTGATGCGCCGGCAGGGGCGATATTCATCGTTTTGCTACAACACCGGCAACACCGGTTCTTGCCTCGGTCGCAGAGGCATATTTCGCAGCCTCGGCATACGTCGCAAAGCCACCGGCCCGTACCCGTGTATAGCGTGTCTTCTCATCTTTGGGAACAATATATGCTTTTACGCCTTTTTTTGAAAGCTCAGACTTCAGTGCGGATGCCCTGGACGCATCAGCAAAGGCGCCAAACTCTACGACATATGCCCCCTTCTTCGAATCCCCTGCTGCAGTAGCTTTCTGAGTCGCTGCTGTTTTTAGTGCTTCTGTTGTTTTATTTTTGTCAGCCCCGGGCATAGTCTGCTTCTGCTCGATAGCAGAAGGTTGCTGCGCATTCCTGCCGGGCCTTGCCGCAGGCTCCGGTTTCGCCGCTGACTGTTGTTGATTCGCCGGAGCATTTATGGCAACCTTCGTGTCCTGCTTTTCCGGTTCGATCACGACAGGCTTCTGCTGCGGCTGGGCGCGTTTCTCGTCTTTTCCCGCTTCCGCTTCAGGCGCCGACGGGTTAATCGACACAAGCGGGGCAGGCTTTTTTTCTGACTGAACAGCTTGTTGCTGCTGTTGTGCTGCTGAAGGAGGAGTTGGCTCAAGCACCCTTTTTTCGTCGGGTGGAACAACGTGTCTTGCATCCGGCTTGCCGAGCACAGGCTGTTCACCAGATACCTGATAACCGACCAGATAGCCTACAGTAAGGCTGAATGCTGCAACGCCAAGGACTATGAGAGCAAATGTAGTCCTGCCGAGAATGATCAGCGACGGCTTATGTGAGCCCGGGAATTTCATAAAATGAGCATAGCATCGCCATACGAGAAAAATCTATACCCGAGCGCCATTGCTTCATGATATGCCTTATGTAAAGCAGGGAACCCCCGGAAGGCTGAAGCAAGCATCAGCGGCGTGGATCGGGGAAGATGGAAATTGGTCAATAATGCGTCAGTAATTCTGAATTCATAACCAGGGTAAATAAAAATATCGGTGCTGCCGTATAATGCACCTTTTTTCACCTCTCCGTGCGTGTACCGGCCGCTTGCAACGCCTTCAAGCGCACGGGTCGCCGTTGTACCGACCGTAATGACCCGATGTCCCGCTTCCTTTGTCTTCCGGATCTCCTCAAACAGCGACTCAGGAATAACAAAAAACTCGGAAGCCATGGCATGCTCTTCAAGCATTTTCGCGCGCACCGGCTGAAACGTTCCGATGCCGACATGCAGGGTCAATTCTCCGATGCTGACACCCCGCTCACGAAGATCTGCAAGCAGCGCAGGTGTAAAATGGAGTCCGGCGGTTGGCGCAGCTATCGAACCGGTATTCTGCGCATATACGGTCTGATAGCGTTCTTTATCAAGCGCATCCGGCTCCCTTCGGATATAGGGAGGGAGAGGCATGGAGCCGTGCTGCCAGAGCGCGGCTTCAATCTCATCCTCCTGCAACTCGTGAAAGCGGAGGATTCTGCGCGTTCCTCCTTCGACGGATAGTTCTTCCGCTATGTGAGCATGAAGAACGCCGTTGACGGTAATGCGTCCGGTATATTGGCCCCGAAAGAGCACTTCCCATGCCAGCATCGAACCGGACGGACGCACCAGAATAATATCCAGCTTGCCGCCCGAGGACTTGCGAGCGAAAAGTCGTGCAGGAAAAACGCGCGTGTTATTGACGACAAGCAGGTCGCCGGGGGCAAAATATGCCTTGATATCACGGAAATGCAGATGATCGCATGCGTCATTCCGATGCAGGACCAGCAGACGCGACTGATCGCGTTCCGCTGTCGGCCTTGAAGCAATCAGATGCTCGGGCAGCGCAAAATCGAAATCAGCGCTTTTCATACTGCTGCAATGTTGTCCCTGAATAGAAATATGAAAGAATCTCGCGGTAGGTCTTTCCCTCTTTGGCCATCTGAAGCGCACTGTACTGGCACATTCCGACGCCGTGACCGTATCCCCGGCCTTCAATAACAAAGACGTCGCCGTCGCGCAGAATCCCTGTAACGAACGTGCTCGGCAGGCGATCCCAGCCCAGATTTTTCCGAAGGTCTTTTGCCACGACCCTCACGCTCTGCTTCCCGCTCGTGAAAGCAAAATGACGCACCCTGCCGGACACCGTAAACGATTCAACGGAGATATCGTTCAGCCCTTTCACGCCGGACGCCTGCTCCATCTCCCTGATCGGGATTTGCTTTTGCCAGATGAAAAAAGGCGAGAGTTCCGGGTTCGTCTCAACAGGTCGAAGATACTGATAGCTTTTGCCGAACACTTCGGCAGCGTCCTCGGTCATGCCGCCGCTGGTTGAATGATAAAATGCAATTATCGGTCTGCCGTCGAACGTCAGGATTTCGCCACGCGTCTTTTCCACCGCAGCCGCAATCGACTCAGGAATCTCTCCTCCCTTGTATACCTGATCCAGAACCGTTGACGTGAGATCATAGCGCATTTTGCCGGCACCGCCCTCAGGCTTCCGCTGTGCCACCGTGTAAGTCCGCGCCGCAACCGCCTGGGCTTTCAACGCCTCGGCATCCCATAATTTGCCGACCTCTCCGGCAACTACTCCCTTCACATACTCTTCCAGCGGCAGCTCGTTAATGACATACAGGCCGTTTTTTCCCCGCCAGATTTCAAGCATCCCGGAATAGCGCAGGCCGCCGAGCAGCACATCCCCTTTTGCCGAGCCAAGCTGTTCCAGTTCCTCGCCTTTCTGCGGAGGCTTTGTCGCGATGCCATTGTTCAGCAGAAGCACCCGGACCATCTGTTCCGCAGCCAGGGCTCCGCTTGAACAGAGCAGAACAAGAAGGAGACTGCATAGAATGTGAACAACTGTTTTCATGTTATTTCCTTCCAAAAAACCAAAAAATCAGAGAAAGAAGTATGCTCAGCACAATGCTCGTCGCAAGCGGGAAGAAGACGGTGAAATTCTTTCTCTCAATCACGATATCTCCCGGCAATTTTCCCAGCCAGGGCAGCTTTCCGGAAACCATGAGCAGTCCGCCGACCGCCGCAAGGACGAGACCAAGGATCAGAAGAGTCTTACCGAACTGTTCCATACTTGCTCTCTTTACCCCCGGCCACTTGATCCTGAATCCTCTCTCCATGTCGTTCCATCTCTGAATAAATGCATCCGCAGTACTTCTGCCGGTAAAGTCCGAGTTCACGCGACATCTGCATGCCCTTCCGATAGCCCTGCCTGAAGTCGTCATCCAGAAACGCTATATCATGACGTTCCTGAAGCTCGCGTCCCATCTCTTGTATCTTATCAAATTTCTGATACGGGCTCACGAGCAATGAGGTCGTAAAACCATCCATACCGAGTTCTCGGGCCTTCACCGCGGTCGCTTCAAGTCGTATGCGGTAGCAGTAAAAACAGCGGTCTTCCTCGCGCCCTGCAACATGCCGGAGAAATTCGACAAGGCCATAGGTATCATCGTATTCCACAGGAAGCTGACGCAGTGCAGCGAGCTGCTTTACCGCTTCCAAGCGGCTCCGGTACTCCAGAAAAGGGTGAATATTCGGATTCCACCAGAAGCCGGTAACAGTAACCGCGCGGTCATCGAATACCGACAGGGGATAAAGAGCGCAGTTTGCGCAGCATATATGCATCAGCACTCGCATGGTTATGAAAAAAGCGTTTGCGGGACAGTTCTTCCGAGGTGCTCATAGGCTCGCCGCGTCGCAAGCCTGCCGCGAGGGGTGCGCTCTATAAGGCCCTCCTGCAGCAGAAACGGCTCGTACACATCTTCAATCGTTTCTTTGTCTTCACGGAGCGTAGCTGCTATGGCTTCGACACCAGCCGGACCACCGTTGAATTTTTCGATAATGGTCAGCAGCAGCTTGCGATCAACCTCATCAAGTCCGATGTGGTCGACGTCGAGCGAAGCAAGGCCCTGCTGCGCGATTTCGATGGTAATAACACCGTCGCCCTTTACCTGCGCAAAGTCGCGAAGACGCTTCAGGAGACGGTTCGCAATCCGGGGGGTTCCCCGGGAACGGCGTGCAATTTCTTCGGCAGCAGCTTCTTCAGTTGCAATGCTGAGGAGTTCTGCCGAACGCTTGACAATCTCTCCCAACTCCGAATTCGTATAGAACTCAAGGCGGCAGATTACGCCAAACCGGTCGCGGAGCGGAGAAGTAAGCATGCCGGTGCGCGTTGTGGCGCCGACAAGGGTAAATCGCGGGAGATTCAGCTTGAGTGTCCGGGCATTCGGTCCCTGCCCGATGATAATATCGAGTGTAAAGTCCTCCATTGCAGGATAAAGCACTTCTTCGACTACTCGCGGCAATCGGTGAATCTCATCGATAAAAAGGACGTCACTGTCCGACAGGTTGGTCAGGATTGCCGCGAGGTCGCCGGGACGCTCAAGCACAGGCCCCGAAGTCGTCTTGATATTTACCTTTAGTTCATTGGCAATAATCGTGGCGAGCGTTGTTTTTCCGAGTCCGGGAGGACCGAAGAACAGGACATGATCCAGCGGCTCCTTGCGCTGCAACGCCGCTTCAATAAAAATCGCAACGTTCTCTTTGATACGCTCCTGCCCGATAAACTCCCTGAGCGATCTCGGACGAAGGCTCAGTTCATACGTCACCTCTTCGGGAGCGGCAAGCGGAATCTGCTGGCCGGTTATGTCGCGATCATCCACTCTCATTTTTCAACCGTCAGATATTTCAGCGCCTCACGCAAAAGACCTTCAACATCGCCGTGACCCTTGGCGTATGCTTTTTCAAGGGCACCCTGTGCGCTATTTTTCTTGTAGCCGAGATTTGTCAGCGCGGAAAGCGCGTCATCGTAAAGAACGTCACGCTTTTCCTGCATCAACGCGGGGAGTTTCTCACGTAGCTCGAGAATGATACGATGTGCAGTTTTCTTGCCCAGCCCCGGCACGCGGCAGAGCAGATCAACATCTTCGCTCTGCACAGCAGCATGAAACTGCTCAGGACGGATTGTTGAAAGAATGCTGAGTGCGATCCTCGGACCGATGCCCGAAATGCCGATCAGCGTCAGAAAAATCCGCTTATCATCCTCCGAGAGGAAACCATAGAGCTGAAGGATATCTTCACGCACATGGGTATAGGTAAAAACAAACACTTCGCGGCCTGCGTCCGGCAGCGACGAAAGAGTCGCAAGCGGAGTGAGCACGCTGTATCCGACGCCATTCACCTCGATGATAAGTCCGTCAGGCTTCTTTGAGAGAATCTTCCCTCGCAGTGATGCAATCATCATATTAGTATACCTGACAGGTGAAATAAAACGCCGCCAGAGGCGCCCTCATGGTTCAGCGGCAGATCAGTTCATTCCGCAGCACTTTTTGTACTTCTTCCCGCTTCCGCAGGGGCACGAATCATTGCGACCGATCTTTGATGATGCCGGTTGAGTCAGTCGTGAAGGAAACGGCATGCCTCCAGGAAACGTTTTAGGCTGAGCTGCGGCATGATTTCGTATCACATCGACCGCAAGAGGCAACAGGAGAAGCAGCTTCACATAGAACTCCATGTCGTCCTTGTTTGCTTTCAGGTCGAATGACTCTTTGTCGAAAATTTCAGCAATGCGCTCCGGATACGCCATCGCCATGATAACACCCCATGCCGATGAAACATCCGTCACCTCATCAGGGGACTCATCGTCCTCATTAGCTTGTCCGTCGCCAACACCCCAGACTTCAGGTCTAAGGTTCATTGCATGATAAAAACCATATGTCCAGTCTTCAATCCGCCAGAGGTCACCCGTCTTCAGTGCAGCAGGGTCAAAAGGAAACTCAAGCTTGCCCTCATTCTGAGCGGCATTCAGCCGGTTCTGAAACGCAAACAGATCCCCCATCAGCTTCTGCGCATCGGCCTCGCCTTCAAAGACAAGCTGCTCTTCACCAAACGCCTCCGGCATCCACTCCTGCATCCTGACTATTTCCGGAAGAATGGCGAGACCGGAACAAAACCCATGGAACTCCTCGGCATTCATCGCCGCCGCCGGGTTCACCGCCCGCGACAACAGCGTTTCAATCGCCTTCTTTTCCTTGCTTGTGTATAAAAATGGTTTCATGATGGTGTCCTTTGTTTTTTCTTATAGGTTCGCCAGCAGTTTCATCAGATTCCGCTTCGGCTTGTGGCGGGCGCGGAGATCCTCAGCATAAGCAGAGAACTCCGCTGACTGTTCCATCCGCTGCATCAACTCCCGGATTTTGATAACCATCCGGTATGCTTCATCATATGCCTGGTTGTTTTTCTGTTCGATGAGCGGTTCGACAAGGCGCTTGTAGACATTCACCGCATCTGCCGGATAATCCTTTTCCCTGACCTTTGCCAGCTCCCGCCAGAGTTGGTCATTACAGCCGCCTGCCGTAGCCTCTGACCACGCAACCCCACTATTCTTTTCCCAGAGAAAAATCTCAACCAGCGGTGAATGGTCCGGCTTGTGATACCACGTATGCGCACGGGGATCATTTTTCTCTTTTTTAATGGACTGCCTCAGAAATGCAAGGGCATCTTCGCGTGCCGGCGCTGCACGGTCTATCTTCTTTGCATAGCCCATAAGCTTTTGATATTCCTCAAGCCGAGGCCGCTCGATGAACTGAATCCGGTACAGCCGGTACGCCTCATCATAGCGCTTGCAGCGATGATATTCTCCTGCCGCAAAATCGCGCAGGCGGTTATCCGGATCTTCGGGAAATGCCTTGAGGCCACTCTCCGCCCAGGAAAGGGCATCATCGTTTCTTCTTGCTTTCTTGCATATTTCGGCTATCTCCAGAAACGCATACGGATGCGACAGGTCGCGTTTCTTCACTTCGATCAGGGCATCCGCATCTCCATCCGCCCTGGCAAGAGATTCCATGATGCTGGTTATGCGGAAACGTTTCCCGGAATATGACTCATCGCGGCTCCCCGGTTTCTTTGCGGGCACGGACGCCCATTTTTCTTCAGCAAGACGGCGATACTCCGCAAGTCCCGATTTCCCGAGAAGCGTCCTGTATGTCAGAGCCGCCCCGGAAAAAATATCGAGATCATTGTCCATCGCTTCAAGTGCAAAAAGACGCTGTGCGAGCTCTACCGGATCGGGTATTCCCACCTTGCATGCTGAAAGATGGAGGTTGTGCAGACGCTCGCTGAATTCGCTGAATTGTCCATCGGAATCATCCGCATGCTCAACAGCCAGGGCTGCCTGCTCCAGAGCATATTCACAGAGAAGCATGGCGTCCTCCGCAAACCCCTCGTGAAAAACCCGCTCAATGCTTTCGATCGCCTCATTCACCTCTGCCGAATATTCGTGCATGTCGTGATAATCGACAAAGCCGGAAATCTGAAATGCTGATCGCATGGCCTTTCGATACGCAGACAGGTCAATACCGCGCACCGACGTTTTGGCGACCTTGAGCGTCAGGGCCTCTCGCAGGCGCCCGCTGGTCTTTATCTGCTCCATGAGCATATCTATGAGGAGTTTTGTCTCCTGCCCCTCAAGCCACATACGGATATCCTTCAGCGTGACTTCCTGACCCGATTTCCGGGCGTTCTTTTCCGTGGATGCTTCCTTCTTTTCCTGATCCGACCTGCCTGCCGCTCCATCAATCCATGCCAGCCCGAGCGCAACACAATGCTTGCAGAACTCGCCGTCACGGCCTACGGGACAGGTGCAGGAATAATCGATCCCGCCGTTCCCTTCCGCCATCAGACGAACCTCATAAACGTGCGTGCCCCTGACCTTGGCTGAAATAGTACCGTTATTCTCGGCGATACGCCCCACTGCGCCACTTTCGCGATACTCCTCCCCTCGGTTGAAGGAGCGGTCTCCTGCGAGTGACATCAGCGTACGTTTTGTTATCAGTTCATCAAGTCTCATTGCACATCTCCTGTGATTGGACTCCTCTCCATTACGGTAAATAGACCTGTCCCTTTTATTTCTATCCAAAGCCTGACACGTCCCTATCTTCAACTTTCGGTGTGTCTGTTTGCCAGAAGTTCAGACTGGCCTAGCCAATAACACGCCAGGGATGCGGGGATCTTAAGCAGCTTCGTCTGTACCGGAGAATCGGGTACCGTCAGTATCGAAAAATCGTTCAGTTCCCGCGTAATGACATAGCCTCGTGAAACATTTTTCTGCGCACAAAAAGACGATATGCCCTTCAACTCGCCAAGCCCTGTTTTTTGATTACGATACTTAACCTCAAACGGCACAAGTTTGCCCCTCATATCTGCAACAATATCGACCTCTTCATCCTTCTTGCCGCGCCAATAAGAGAAACCGATGCTTACGTCGTAGTACCGCGTGAACACATGCTTAAAGAAAGCAGTTTCAACAGCCCGGCCTACAGCAGCGGCATCCTGAAGCAACGCTCTGCCTTTCAACAGAACACCCGGGGCAATTGCCGGGTCCGCAAGATATATTTTATAGCGTGCCCTCAGAATTTCTTTTCCATATCCGTATGGTGGCAGCCGATGAATAAGATGCGCAGCTTCAAGCAGCGAAATGAAATTCAGAGCAGTGGGTTTCTTAACCTCAAGATTCCCGCACAGATCCTTCATATCCAACATGCCGCCGTCGTGCAGGCACAGATAGAGAAATGTCTGTTCGAGTTCAAGAACTCTGCGGACACCGAACAGGGCCGTCATATCGCGCTTGAGCACCTTATCGACTATATCCTCCCGCAACAGTTTCTGAGCCATGTCCACGCTTGATACAAGCGCGCATTGAGGAAAACCTCCCCGGACCAGATACTCATGAAAATGCGGCATCAATGGGTGTGCATCCTCGCTTGCACTGGAAAACTCGCGCTCTGTCCACTGAAAAAGCGTTGCAAGGGAATTGACCTCGGGCAGCGCCGGGACTGCTACCTTTTTAAGCTGGAGATATTCGAAAAATGAAAGGGTTGCCAGCTTGATCGTGTGCCAACGACCGACGCCGGATTCCTGCCCTTCAGAAACAAGCGGTATGGCTGAACCGGTAGCGATAATGCGACGGTTCTTCCGGAAATCAACCTGCAGCTTCAGCCATGTCTGCCAATCCCGCATTACCTGAATTTCATCAAGAAACAGATACTCCGGCCCTTCCGTTGCAGGCTCGTATTCCCGCCAAAGCTTTATCACTCCGTCCAATCCGCCGAGCTTCAGGAGCGGATGATCGAACGTAACGTACAGAATATTTTGCGGCGCAACGCCAGAGGAGATCAGTTCCTCAACAGCCTGCAGCATCAGGGTCGTCTTGCCCACCTGACGGGCGCCGCTCACGAGAACCGCCCGGTGTGCCGGAGGAGTACGAAGCCAATAATCGATCTCCCGGAAAGCAGCCCGGCGCCATTCAGGCAGATCAGGAACACGCACCCCCGACCACCACGGGTTATACTGCCTGAGAACCGACATAACCTCTTGCGACAAAATTATCATATAAACATCCTTATCATATGCTTCTGATAAAGCATACTTTACTTAAATGCGATTTGCAAGTTATTTTATGAAAAACCAGGTCTGCTGCAATAGCATCAATAGGTCGCTCACCTCTTCCCCTCCACCAGCGCGATTTCTACCGGCGTGAGGCCGTAGAGTTGATAGACCAGCTCGTCGATCTCTTTTTCGAGGGCGTGGACGCCGGGGGCGTCCTGAGATTCTCTTGAAGATCATTCAAAGACATTTCCAAACTTATCATCTCCCGGCTTTTCTCATTCATCTTAATCTTCACCGATTATGGATGAAGCTCCGCCGGTGCCGAAGCCAAAACCGAGCTTTTGCCATTGAACCCGAGGGTACCGATAGTTCACTGACATTGGCATTGCCGCACACCGCACATTTATTCTATGCTGCGGCTCATCACCTGCTTGCCCTCTTTGTATCGCGGCATCCTCGTTTTCCACTCATCAATTCCGGGCACAAGAAATTAATCTTCACGCCATTAGCCTGCAAAGCTTCACGATAGTGCCACCAGTCGGTATCGGATGCATTCAATATTTTCGGTTTATGCTTGCTCGCCGTTGCTACAGCGACAAACTTGCGGTCATTCCTGTCGAAGCACCGCAAAGCAGGATCATCAGGAAACTCCGTAAAACAGTCCGGCTCATCTGGCAAAGGCGTTATGGTTACGCGTTCACATCGTTTCACATTAGCCTGATTGTCCCAGAGCCATTTCACAAATGCATCGCCGGCGCCTGGCTGACCAGACCTCCGGGCATGACGGAAATATTCCTCAAAGAAAAACATTCCGGCATCAATTGCCACACGGTTTTTTCTTCTCGCTTCTTCCAGTGCGTCAATGCAGGCAGTAACGCAGTCAGGCCCGGCCTGCGTCGCACATTCGTTAGCAACAGCAATAACATTTGTTTCGCAAATAACGGATTTCATTGCCCCGCTTCTTTGAGCCGTTTCATCCTGGCTTTTGTCATAGCCGCAATCTCCCCGAAATCATCGCCAAAAAAACCCTCCGGCCAGTTGGTGATATTTCCAAGCAAATCCACATCCAGATGCCTGAGCTTTGATTTTCCATCCTGCATTTCGCAGAAATAGAGCGCTGTGTCATTATTGGAAATATCCTCTTCAGAAATCCTTCTTTGCAAACGTCTCAGCAGATGTTCGCTATGGCTTTCAAGGATAATTTGAATGTTTCTTTTCTTGATAGCATCGATAAAAACATCGGCAAGCCCCGCCTGCACTGTCGGATGCAGATGTATCTCCGGCTGTTCAAGCAGAACTGTCGATCCTTCCGGGACGTAATAACAGATAGTCAGCACCGGAAGTATCTGTGACACACCGAAACCCACGTCCGTAATAAGCACCTCAGCACTGCCAGGAGAGCGTTTCACCTTTACATGATAAAGATTGCTCTCAGGCGTGATCGGCTCAACCTTGAAACTATGTATAAGACCCAGCTTTTGCAACCAGAATGCAACATACTCTTCAAGCGAATATGCCTTGAAACCCCGGCCACGGGAAATTTTTTCCTTGCTCTCACGTGAAGCAAGAATCGCATCTATTACTTTTTCTCCTGCCCGACCCATGTCTGCCGGTTGCGCACCCGCCCATGTGTATTGCCGCTTAGGATACTCGCGCAATGGTCCGAGATAATAAACATTTGAGAACAATTCCTCCAAAGCCAGTTGAAAATCCGACAGAAACCCTGCATTTTGATAGTATGCTTTTACCTGATCGGGGAACCCGTAACACTTGATCGGCGCAGGCAGCCCCCAGGAGCGACCCAACGTTCTGGTAAATCTGAATTTATTGCCACCCGACGGATTCTCGACCGAAAGGGAGTACTCGTTCTTTGTGCGTTCCTTCTTTATCGAAAAAACATGCGATGCAAATGTATAGAGCATTTTGGAAACGATAAGCCGACCCGAACCGTTCCCCTCAATCTCGGACTGGAACTCTATAATACTTCCATCGAAAAGAGCATTCCCCTTGTGCTCAGGGTCTTCGACACGAAGAGGCTCTTTCAGGTTCCATTGAAGATTGAATTTTACAGAAGATTCTCTCGAATGGTTATAGAGCACATCCTTAAAGGTTCCAAGCTCTACAAGACTGCGATCATCTCCGAGATTCAAGACCTGTGCTCTGTCGGCTGACTCAACAGTCTGCTTCAGCATGAGAAGCAGTTGGAGAATGCTGGTTTTGCCGGAACTGTTTGTGCCAAACAAACCCGTAATAGGCGCAAGCCTGATTTCTCCGGTATTGCTCCAGGATTTAAAATTCCACGCGCTCATTTTCTGTATCATCAAGCACCTCCTGAGGGCAGCTTTACTACGACAGCTGATTTATAATGGCAGCTTTTACCATAAAAATCACTTCTTCCCCTCCACCAGCGCAATCTCGCCTTCGGTCAAACCGCAGAGTTGATAGACCAGCTCGTCGATCTCTTTTTCGAGGGCAATGCCCGGAAGAACCATGCCCTTTACTTGTCGACCGCCCGTCTTCAAGGCATCCCTGATGCTCCTCCAAAAAAACAAGCTCTTTATTTCAGCTTTTTTCGCCTTTAATGCCTTCTTAATGATCTGCTTTTCTTCAGATTTGACCCGGCGCTCAAGTGAACATGAGATCATCGATCTCTTTTTCCGCTCCCTTGGGCATGGGGATCATTTTCCTGACGTCAGGAAAATGATCAGCAACCGAATGCCCGGAAACTTGACAGGCGACTTTTGCCTTATCAATTACATTGGCAAAATTCTCCCATTTCGTGTAGCCAAGCATGCCCATAAGATCGCGGGCAAACCAGAACTCTTCACCGTCAATCTGATGAGCGTAATCCTCAAAGTTCTTGTGCAGCTGTATGATGATTTCGCTTTTCATGCAAAAGGCCTCCCATAAATGTTCACCTCTACCCCTCCACCAGCGCAATCTCTTGCGGCGTGAGGCCGCAGGATGCTGGAGCAATGAATTGCGCCTCTGCAGCGATATTTTTCATTCGTTGTAATTTTCATCCGTTCCCCAATTAAAAGGGTTGTCGGCAATGTATTTGCGTATCTTATCAAGCTCCGCCTCATTGCGGACAATGTGTTCATAATAATTCCGCTGCCAGACAGGACGACCAGAAAGGTTTAACAGACGATTTACATTAATTGCCGCGATTGATTTAAACGCCCGAACAACATCCCCCAACGTTGTAGGGGCGCTGCTTGCCGCGCCCTGTTGTTTATGTACGCCCTGTTGTTTATGGCCAACGGTCGACATGGGATCGTGCAGGGCAAGCCCTGCCCCTACGGTTATTTTCGCGTCCACGGGCAGGGCAAGCCCTGCCCCTACATCAATAATGACGATGATTCCGTGCATGTGGTTCGGCATCACAATAAATTCATCAAGGCAAATGCCCGGAAAACGATCCGGCAATCCATTCCATACAGACCGAACTATGCCGCCCGCCTCATTCAAATGCATTTCACTGCCTGTAACATTGCCCAACAGACATTCCCTGTCTTTTGTGCATATGGTCACAAAATATGCCCCTGCCTGAGAATAATCGTATCCCTTCAGGCGGATGGTTTTACGATGATGCATGTCGAGCGCGCAGGTCATATATCGAAAGGGCGTGATTTATCGCGCACCGTTGCTGCTCACCGCTTCCCCTCCACCAGCGCGATTTCTACCGGCGTGAGGCCGTAGAGCTGATAGACCAGCTCGTCGATCTCTTTTTCGAGGGCGGGGACGCCGGGGGCGTCCGGGGCGGCGAGGATGGTCTGGACACGCTGGGTGATGGCTGATTTCTGAGGTTCAAGCATTGAGGGAACAGGAAGCTGTTCCAGGTAAATAATTCGCATTTCTATAAAGCCGCCACGTACAGGTGGACTCAATTGTTTGAGAAAATAGTTCGTGACTTTTGCATTTAATAGCCCGAGAAGCGATAAATCTGCCGTCGGAAGAATATATGATTTGTCATTGCTGTAGTGCTGCCCTTCGTCATAAATGAACTCCGGAACAGTTGTGAAGTGCCGCCACATGATCTTCGGCTTTTCAAATTCTTGATAATATTCTGAGGCATATCGCTGTAGCTCATACCATTCGTAACGACCTTGCTCTGTTGCGCCTCTTTTTTCGAGTTTTGCTTTAAACTGTGCAAGATGCTGCTTAATTGCTGGATACTGATCTATTTTCTCAAAATGCCATGGAATATAGATCAAATACAGCCCCGCCCATTCCGCCTTCCACTTGCGTATGTCGCGACCACGAAGCCACGGCTTAATCAACTCCGCGCTCTTCGGGTCTTCGGCTATGAGGCGTTGTCGGGTAGCCTCATCAATCACGAACGCCTCGTTCAGTCCGGTCAGAACGCCACGATAGAATCGGCCCTGAACATACTCGCCAAGCGGCGTGCCAACTGCACGCAGCTTTTCCATCAGCGCCAGCACGTCGGGTTGCTCAAGATTCCACCCCTCAGACTTCAGCGCGGAAACCGGCATGTCAAAACCGATCTGGCCTAACAGGCTGCTGAAAAACTCTTGATGCAAAATGCACTGCCAAAAACGACTCTCTCAGAGGCTCAAGAATCGAAAAACTCGGGTCAATCCATGTCAGAACATCCCCCGAAATTGACCCTGCTGAGCCGCAGAGGGACT